>PLAH01000089.1 GCA_003134045.1 Gammaproteobacteria bacterium | reverse complement strand
GGCGGCACGCTCGCCGGCGTCGCATCGTTCCTGAAATCCCAAAACACCGCCGTGCGCGTGGTGCTGGTCGATCCCCCCGGCAGCGCCCTCTATCATTGGTTCAAGGACGGCGAATTGAAATCCGACGGCGGCTCCTCGATTACCGAGGGCATCGGCACCGGGAGAATAACCGCCAACCTCCAAGGCACGCCGATCGACGACGCGCTGCGGATTCCGGACACGGAGACCATGCATTTCGTGTACCGATTGTTGCGCGAGGAGGGGTTGCTGCTCGGCAGTACCTCGGGCATCAATGTGGCCGCCGCGGTGCGGCTCGCCAAGCNNTGCGACGGCGGCGCGAAGTATCAGTCGCGGCTGTTCAACAAGGCGTGGGTGGCGGAGAAGGGTTTCACCGAGGCGGTAGGCTGAGGCGGCGTCGAGATAGCGGCGATCCCGACAGATCAGGCGGATTGGGGGATGTCTGCGTCGCCTACTACATTGAACCATGCCAGCGTCGACTGCAGCGCCACCACGTCACCTACGATCAGCAGCGCGGGGGATTCCAGCTGGGCGGCCGCGACGGCCGCGGCGAGGGTGCCCAGGGTGGCGGTGACCACCCGTTGATTCGGCAGCGTGCCCTGCGCCACCAGGGCGGCAGGGCGGTCGGCGGCTGCGCCGTGCTCCAGCAGTTGTTGCACGATGCGCTCCAAGCGGGCCAGGCCCATATAGAACACCGCGGTCGCCCCGGGCGCCGCGAGCGCCCGCCAGTCGGGTTCCTTGCCATCCCGGTCCGCGTGACCGGTCACGAAACTGACGCTGTGGGCATGGTCGCGGTGCGTGAGTGGAATGCCGGCGTAGGCCGCGACCCCCAAGGCCGCGGTGATGCCGGGTACCACCGAGAAATCGACGCCGGCGCGCGCGAGCGCTGCCAGCTCCTCGCCGCCGCGTCCGAAGATGAACGGGTCGCCGCCCTTGAGGCGTACCACCCGCAGGCCCTGCCGTGCGTGTTCGATCAGCAGCGCGTTGATGTCGGCTTGCGTGGTGCTGTGGCCGCCGGCCGATTTGCCGACGCTGAGCAACGTCGCATCGCGGCGCGCGTAGTCGAGAATGGCGGGGGACACCAGCCGGTCGTGCAGAATGATGTCGGCGTCCTGCAGCGCGCGCAGCGCTTTCAACGTGAGCAGTTCGGGGTCTCCGGGTCCGGCGCCCACCAGCGTGACGGTCCCAAGAGCCCGCGGCGCGGTGGCTGTGGTTGCAAGCAATTGCTGCGCAATCTTGAGGGCGCCCCGCGGGTCGCCTTCGATGAAACGCTGCGCCGCCGGCCCGTCGATCAGGGTCTCGAAAAACCGCCGCCGCTGCTGCGTATCGCGCAGGCGATCCACGCTGGTCTGCCGCAGGCCGCGCAGCCATAGCGCGAATTCGCCGAAGCGTTTGGGGATGAACGCTTCCAGCCGTTCGCGCAGCCGCCGCGCCAGCACCGGCGAGGTGCCGCCGGTCGAGATGGCCACCAGTACCGGGTCGCGATCGACGATCGCCGGCACGATGAAGCGGGAAGCGTCGCGGTCGTCGACCACGTTCACCGGGATCGCGCGCGCCTCGCTCAACGTCGCGATCCAACGATTCACGGCCCGGCGCGACGTCGCCACGATGACCAGGCGCGCCCCGTCCAGGTCGCTCGGAACGAATTCCCGCGCCTGGTGGGTGAGCGAGCCTGTGGCGGCCCGGGTGCGAAGATCGGCATGCACCTCCGGTGCCACCACGGTGATCCGCGCGCCGCTGCGCTCGAGCAGCAGCACCTTGCGCAGCGCCACCTCGCCGCCGCCGACGACCAGCACGGGCTGATCCTTGAGATTGAAGAAGACGGGGAAGTAATTCACAGGGTGAATCGTCGCATATGAAGGGTGACGGTGCATCCGCTGGCCGATGCGTCAGCGGCGAAGGGTGCCGGTGCATCCGCGGGCCGATGCGTCAGCGGCGAAGGGTGCCGGTGCATCCGCGGGCTGATGCGTCAGCGGCGAAGGTGGCGGTGCATTCGCGGGCCAATGCGTCAGCGGCGAGCGCCTGCGTATCGGTATCTTGGCCTTAGGAGAGCGGCACTACCGCGGTGTGCCCGCGGCCGGGTGCGGGCCTGTGGGGCGGCGACTGCCCCGCGTTGGCTGACGGCCAAGGGGCGCTCTACCGTCGTCAATCCGGCGACCGGCAAGGTGCTGTGCGAAGCGAGCGCGGGCATTATCGCGGATATCGATCTGGCGGTGGCGTCGACCAAGCGGACCGTGGCCTCGCGGGCGTGGCCACGGGGCCTGCTTATGTGCCGGCTACTTCGGACCGCTGCCGGCGACCGCCAGTGCGGCGGCTTTGCGCCGCGGGTGCAGGCCGCATTCACGCGAGTCGGGGCGCTCCCACCACCAGCGCCCGGAGCGTTCGTCCTCGCCGGGCTGTACCGCGCGAGTGCAGGGGGCGCAGCCGATACTGGGGAACCCGCTGTCGTGCAAGCTATTGTACGGCAAGCGTTTTTTCCGAATGTAGTCCCAGATTTCCTGCTCGGACCAATCCAGCAGCGGGCTCACCTTGTGCAGGCCGTACTCGCTGTCCCATTCCACCGGAGCCGCCATGGCGCGGCTGGCGGATTGCTGCCGGCGGATGCCGGTGACCCAGGCGCCATGACCGGCAACTGCGCGCCTGAAAGGCGCCACTTTGCGAATACCGCAGCAGCCGTGCCGCTGGTCCACACCATCGCGGAAGCCATTGATGCCGTTCTGAGCCACCCAGTCCTCCAGATCCGTGGCTTCGGGGTAGTACAGGCGCAGCGCACGGCCGTAGCGGTTTTGCACGCGCTCGATCAAATCGTAGGTTTCGGGATAGAGGCGGCCGGTGTCGATGCTGAAGATCTCGATTTCCGGCACGGACTCCCAGATGAGGTCGGTGAGGACCACGGACTCCGAGCCTAAGCTATTGGCGTAGCAGACGTTTTTGTATTCCCCGACCGCCGCTCTCAATTGTGAGATGCTGGCCTCCGCACGTTCGCGCAGGGCCCTGGGAAGTTCTGGCGCTGGACTGCTCATCAGACCCAGCACTGTAAAACAGCGGCCGGCGGCTGGGAAGGAACTATCGCTTATTACCTCATGCGTTTTAGTGCTAGCCGCTGATGCGCGCTACCCTGCGGACGCCACCCTAACCTTATATCCTATGCCGATGCCAACCCAAAAACTCCATCGAATCATCAGGCTGGCCTCGCGATGAAATTTCAGCAACTGCGCTACCTCGTGGCGGTGCACGAGAATGGCTTGAACATCACCGCCGCGGCGCGGCAGCTCCATACCTCGCAGCCCGGCGTCAGCCGGCAGCTCAAGATGCTCGAGGAGGAACTCGGCTTCCAGTTGTTCGAGCGCGAGGGGCGCGCCCTGACCCGCACCACGGCGGCGGGCGATGAGATCATCTCGCGCGCCAGCAGCATCTTGCGCGAGATGCAGAACATTCGCCGCACCTCGGCGGAGCTGCGCAAGGCCGACGGCGGCACGCTGTCGATTGCCACCACCCACACCCAGGCGCGCTATGTGCTGCCGCAGGTGATCCGCGAGTTTCGTGTGAAGTACCCCAAGGTGCGCCTGCACTTGCATCAGGGAACCTCCGAGCAGATCGCCGAAATGGTGGCGCGCGACCGGGTCGACTTCGCCATCGCCACCGGCTCCGAAGAACTGTTCCCGCACCTGGTGCGTCTGCCGGTGTATCGGTGGCATCGCGCGGTCGTGGTGCCGAAAGGCCATCCGCTGGCTTCGGCGGGCAAGCTCACGCTCAAGAAGCTCGCCGACTATCCCATCGTCACGTACGTGTTCAGCTTTGCCGGCCGATCATCGCTGCCTGCCCTGTTCGAGACCGCCGGGCTGTCGCTCGATGTGGCGCTGACGGCACGGGACTCCGACGTCATCAAGACCTATGTGCGGATCGGGTTGGGGGTCGGAATTCTGGCGCGGCTCGCCGTCGATCCCGTGATCGATGCGGATCTGGTGGTGCTGGATGCCGCCCATCTGTTCGAGGGGCATACCACGTGGATCGGCTTTCGACGCAGCGCGCTGCTGCGCGCCTATATGTACGAGTTCATCGAATTGCTGGCGCCGCACCTGCCGCGCAAGCTGGTACGCGAGACCGAGAAGATGGAAACGCAGGAAGACGTGGACCGCGTGCTCGTGGGCCTCAAGATTCCGGTACGGGACAATCCTTGAGCCGGCATGGGCGGCCGCCGGCGCCCGCGAGAAATGAGACGGCGATTGCGCGGCAGCTGATGAGCCGCCGCTCGGGACTATTTATGCGACGAGTGCACAGGACGGTATGAAGACACGCTTCTTGACTTCGATGGCAGCGACCTGTTTGCTGGCGTTCGCGGCCGGCCCCGCGCCCTCGGCGCAGGCCGCCACGGTGAGTTTGCTGAACGTGTCGTACGATCCGACGCGCGAGTTCTACGACGAGTACAACAAGGCGTTCGCGGCGTATTGGAAGACCAAGACCGGCGACACGGTGGTGGTCAATCAAAGTCACGGCGGCTCGGGCAAGCAGGCCCGCTCGGTCATCGATGGGCTCGGTGCCGACGTGGTGACGCTGGCCTTGGCCTACGACATCGACGCCTTGTCGGTCCAGGGCAAGTTGATCCCGGCGAACTGGCAGACGCGGCTGCCGTCCAACAGCACGCCCTACACCTCCACCATCGTCTTCCTGGTGCGCAAGGGAAACCCCAAGAACATTCGCGACTGGAGCGACCTGGTCCGGCCGGGCATCGCCGTCATCACGCCCAGTCCGAAAACCTCGGGCGGCGCGCGCTGGAATTATCTCGCCGCGTGGGCGTGGGCGATGAAGCAGCCGGGCGGCAGCGACGCCACGGCGGAAGCGTTCGTCAAGAAGCTCTACAAGAACGTGCCCGTGCTCGACTCGGGGGCGCGGGGCGCCACGGTGACGTTCGTGGAACGCGGCATCGGCGATGTGCTGCTGGCGTGGGAGAATGAAGCGTATCTCGCCGTGAAGCAGCTGGGTCCGGACAAGTTCGACATCGTCGCACCCTCCTTGAGCATCTTGGCGGAACCTCCGGTGAGCATCGTCGACAAGGTGGTGGACAAGCATGGGACGCGCAAGGTTGCCGAAGAATACCTGCAATACCTGTATTCGAAGCAAGGGCAGGAGATCGCCGCCAAGCATTTCTATCGGCCGCGCGATCCCGAGATCGCCGCCAAATATGCCAGGCAATTTCAGACGTTGTCGCTGGTGACCATCGACGCCGCGTTCGGCGGGTGGACCAAGGCGCAGGCCGCACACTTTGCCGACGGCGGCTCGTTCGATCGGATCTATGGTCAGTGATGCCGCGACTGCGACGCCGGCGGGGCGTCGCGGCCGAAGTCCGCTGATCCCGGGCTTCGGCCTGACTCTCGGATACACCATGGTGTATCTGTCGCTGGTGGTGCTGATTCCGCTGTCGGCCACCTTCATTCGCAGCTTGGATCTGGGCTGGGGCCATTTCTGGGCCGTGGTGACGGCGCCGCGCGTGCTCGCCTCGCTGCGCTTGAGCTTCGGAGCGGCGCTGCTCGCGGCCGCGGTGAATGCGCTGTTCGGGCTCATCATCTCCTGGGTACTGGTGCGCTACACCTTTCCGTTCAAGCGGCTCATCGATGCCATGGTGGATCTGCCGTTCGCCCTGCCCACGGCGGTGGCGGGCATCGCATTGACCGCCCTGTATGCGCCGAACGGCTGGCTGGGCAGTCTGTTGCAGCCCTTGGGCATCCAGGTGGCATTCACGCCGCTGGGCGTGGTGATCGCGCTCATCTTCATCGGGCTGCCCTTCGTCGTGCGCACGCTGCAGCCGGTGCTCGAGGAACTCGACAAGGATGTGGAGCAGGTGGCCGCCACGCTGGGGGCGTCCGAATGGCAAACCTTCGCGCGCGTGATCCTTCCGGCGCTGTGGCCGGCGCTGCTCACGGGATTCGCGCTCGCGTTCGCCCGCGCCGTGGGCGAATACGGGTCGGTGATATTCATCGCGGGCAACATGCCGATGCGCTCGGAGATCGCGCCGCTGCTCATCATCACCAAGCTGGAACAGTACGACTACGCCGGCGCCACCGCGATCGCGGTGGTGATGTTGATTCTGTCCTTCGCCTTGATGCTGGGCATCAACGCGCTGCAGAGCTGGGCCCTCACGAGAAACGGCGGGCGCTGATGGATGCGCCCGCGCTCGCCGTGAACACCGAATTGGCCGCCGCGCTCAGTCTGGGCGGCGGCCGGCGCCGTGGATTTCGCTGGGGCCGGCTGCTGCTGATCGTCGCCGCGCTCGCGTTCCTTGCGGCATTTTTGCTGCTGCCGTTGCTGGTGGTGTTCGCCCAGGCGCTGTCGAAGGGCGTGAGCGTGTATCTGGCGGCGGTGTCCGATCCCGTGGCCTGGGCCGCGATCAAGCTCACGCTGCTGGTGGCGGCGATCGCGGTGCCGATGAATCTCGTGTTCGGGGTGGCGGCCGCATGGGCCATCACCAAGTTCGAATTTCGCGGCAAGAGCACGCTCATCACGCTGATCGATCTGCCGTTCGCGGTGTCGCCGGTGATCGCGGGACTGACCTACGTTCTCATCTTCGGCGCACGCGGCTGGTTCGGGCCTTACTTGCAGGAACACGACATTCACGTAGTATTCGCGGTACCCGGCATCGTGCTCGCGACGGTTTTCGTGACCTTTCCGTTCGTCGCGCGCGAGCTCATTCCGGTGATGCAGGCGCTGGGCAAGGACGATGAGGAAACGGCGCTGTCGTTGGGCGCGAGCGGCTGGCAGACCTTCTGGCAGGTGACCTTGCCCAATATTCGGTGGGGGCTGCTGTACGGCGTGCTCTTGTGTAACGCACGCGCCATGGGCGAGTTCGGCGCGGTCTCGGTGGTCTCGGGGCACATCCGCGGGCTGACCAACACCATGCCGCTGCATGTCGAGATTCTCTACAACGAATACAACTACGCGGCGGCCTTCGCCGTGGCGTCGCTGCTCGCCTTGCTCGCGCTGTTGACGCTGGCGGCGAAGAGCATTCTCGAATGGCGGCAGCCGGAGCTGCGCAACGGCGCGCGATTGCTGCGCGAAAAGACACTGAGAGGCAAGCCATGAGCATTACCTTGCGCGGGGTGACCAAACGGTTCGGCGCGTTCGCGGCGGTCGACCACATCGATCTGGACGTGCCCAGCGGCGGACTGATCGCCATGCTGGGCCCGTCGGGCTGCGGCAAGACGACCTTGCTGCGCATCATCGCCGGCCTCGAATCGCCGGATTCGGGCCAGGTATTGTTCGATGGCCGCGATGCCACGCTGTGGCCGATCCGGGATCGCAAAGTGGGGTTCGTGTTCCAGAACTATGCGTTGTTCCGGCACATGACGGTGTTCGAGAACGTGGCCTTCGGATTGAAGGTGAAGTCGCGGCGCGAGCGGCCGCCGGCGGCCGACATTCGCAAGAAAGTGCAGGGGTTGCTCGACCTGGTCCAACTCGGGTGGGCCGGCGCTCGCTACCCCGCGCAGCTGTCCGGCGGACAGAAGCAGCGGGTGGCGCTCGCGCGGGCGCTCGCCGTGGATCCGGAGGTGCTGTTGCTGGACGAACCCTTCGGGGCCCTCGATGCCCAGGTGCGTCATGAACTGCGGCGTTGGCTGCGGCGGCTGCACGCGGAATTGAAGTTCACCAGTATTTTCGTGACGCACGATCAGCAGGAGGCCATCGAGGTGGCCGACACCATCGTGGTGCTCAATCGCGGCCGCATCGAGCAGACCGGCATTCCGGGCGACGTGTATGACGTGCCCTCATCGGCCTTCGTGCATCGCTTCCTGGGACAGGTGAACGAGTTGCCGGTGAAGCGGCGCGACGGACGCTCGCTCGTGGGTCCGCTCGACATCACCGGCGAAGCGGCCGCGGAGCCGCGCGGCGGCGATTGCATCGCGTTGATCCGGCCGCACGAGATCGATATCGGCCCGGCGTCGGTGGGCTGGCCGGCGATCATCCGCGACGTGCGCGTGATCGGACCCATCGTGCGGGTCGAGCTGTGCGCCGAGGGTCAGCCCCTGCATGAGCCGCTGGAAGCGGAAATCAGCCGCGAGCGCTTCGAGGAAGAGAAATTCCAGATCGGTCAACAGGTGGGCGTGCGATTCCGGCGCTGGCAGATCTATCCGTCCGATGCGGCCACCCTTGTTTCCTGACGAGGAGGCCGGTGCGCCGGTCGCAAGTCCGCTGCCCGCCATCCGGATCGTAGACGGCACCACGACGCTGACCAAGGCGCAGCGGCAATTCAACAAGCTGGTCGAGAAGTTGAAGGGCCAGCGCCAGGAAATCGACCGATGGCGGGCGTTCAAGCGGCTCTATCAGCAACAGCTCGCCGACAAATATGAGCCCTTGTCGGCACGCCTGCGGGAGAAGCGCATTGCCATGGCCAAGCTCCTGGACCGGGCGATGGAGGGGAGTGCGCTCAACCGCCGCGAGCGCGACGAGGTGCAGGAGACGCTCACGTCGCTGTTGGCGGAGTTGCTCGCCGAGGCCGAGGAGCCCGATCTGGTGGAGCTGCACGACAAATATGCCGACCTCAGCTTCGAGGAGGAGAGCCGCCAGCGCTTGGACGCGCTACGACACATCGCGGGCGAGGAATTCGGCGTGGACGTCGACGCGTATGAAGGCGCCGACTCTCCCGAGGAGTTCGCCGATTGGCTGAAGGAGCAGGCGCGCGAACGTGCCGACGCGGCGCCACCGCCGGAGGAGCGCAAGTCCGGGGGCGGCGCGCGCGAGGCGTTGAAGGAGCAAGTCGCCGAGGGCGGCACCCGGGCGCTGCGCGACGTGTTCCGCAAGCTCGTGAGCGAGTTGCATCCGGATCGGGAGGCGGACCCTGCGGAACACGCGCGCAAGACCGAGCTGATGCAGCGGGTCAATCAAGCCTACAAGGCCGGCGATCTGCTCGCCCTGCTCGAACTGCAGTTCAGCAGCGCGGCTTTCGATCCGGCCCTGTTGGCGGGCCTCGCCAAAGAAAAGCTGCGGCACTATATTCACGTGCTCGAGACCCAGTCGACGCGGCTGCGTCGTGAGCTCGCGGACTTGGTCGCGCCGTTCGAGCGGGTGGTCGGCGAAACCGCGGCGCGAAAGATCACGCCCGATGCCGTGCAGCGCGCACTCGAGGCCGATATCCGCGAGATCAAGCGGGTGCTGAAGAGCGTCGAATTCGATTTGGTTCGGTTCCGGGATGTGCGGACCTTGAAGCATAGTATGGGAGGGCGGCGGCGGTGAGGGCCGGTCGGGAGGCTGTGACAGGAAGCGCTCTCGATCGCATCCCGGCAGCGCCGGGGCTTCCCTCCGGCGGCGGCCCCTTGAGGCGAGCGGCGGAATTAAACGCATAAGCCGCCTCGGCGTCGGCGCTCAGGCGGCGGCCGAACCGCATCACAATCCGCGCTCGCGCGGCGCGCCGACCTGAGTGGTAGCATCGAACGACCGCCCGCACGGAGCGGCGGCACGGTCGATCGGACGAGCAGGAGCTAACGTTACATGGCGTCTGGCATACAAGATCTCGAATGGTTTGCGCGCGAGTCTTTATCGAGAGGACTCGGCAAACACGAGGTCCGCAAAGCGATGCTGGAGGCGGGTTGGACGGAGGACCAGGCGCGCGGCGCGCTGGATGCGTATGCCGATGTGGCGTTTCCCGTCCCCGTACCGAAGCCGCGCCCGCAACTATCCGCACGGGATGCGTTTCTGTACTTGGTGCTGTTCACGACGCTCTACATCAGTGGCTACAACCTCGGCAAGCTGCTGTTCGATTTGATCAACAAGGCACTCCCCGATCCGACGGTTCGCACCTTCCAAGCGGTTGGCTGGGACAGCATGCGGCGGTCGGTCTCGTCATTGATCGTGGCATTCCCGACGTTCTTGTTTCTGTCGTACTACATTGGCAAGGATCTGGCGCTCAACCCGGTCAAGCGGCTGTCGCCGATGCGGCGCTGGCTGACCTATCTGACGCTGTTCGTGGCCGCCTGCATTCTCATCGGCGACTTGATAACTTTGGTGTACAACACGCTCGGCGGCGAGCTCACCAGCCGCCTCGTGCTCAAGGTCATCGTGGTTGGCCTGATCGCCGGAACGGTGTTTGGGTACTACTTGTCGGACCTGCGCCGCGAGGCACGCGAGTGACGGCGAACCGCCGATCAATGGTGTTCGGTGTCTTCGCAACGGCGGTGGTCGTGGCCGCCTTGATTGCCGCAATGTTCGTTCTCGGTCCGCCGAGCGCGCAGCGCCGACGCAAAATGGACGAGGTGCGCGTCCAAGATCTCAGCAGCCTCGAGATGACCGTGAATGGATACTTCAAGCTGCACGGTGCGTTGCCGGCCGGCTTGGACGTTCTTGCCAAAGAGCCAGGGTATCGTGTCGCGCGACAGGATCCGGATACGGGCAAACCCTATGAGTACCAAATTCTCAGCGCCGACTCGTACCGCCTTTGTGCCGACTTCGCGGTCGACCCAAGCACTGAGCCCTACAATTCCTTCGGCGGCTATACCGACGTGGCATGGGCGCACGGCCGGGGTCATCGGTGCTTCGATCGAAAAACGGACAAGATCAAGTAAACCCAGAGCCGACTATGCGACCAACTCGACGAGCGCGGTGTGCATGCTGCGCTCGATCTGACTCGCCTCTTTGGCGAGATTGATCTGCATGGCGATGTGCGCGACCTCGAGGAGCTCGGGCGGAATCGTGTAGTTGGCGCGTTCGCGCAACCAGATCAGGACAGGCGATAGGTGCCACAGTGCGGCGCTGCCTTCGTGCACGGGAATCGGGAAATGATCCTTGTGAGTGAGCGTGAGCTTGCGCATATTCTGGCGCGTGACGCCGACGCAGTCGGCGATATCGCTCAAACCGACAAAATCCGGCGTGACCTCGAGCAACTTGGCGCCGGGGATTGCCACCTTCACTGCGGCAAGTGCACTGAAGATCGCGCTCCTCGCCGAATCCGCTTCGCGGGTGAATTCCAACGCAATCCGCCCCGCTTGACCGATGCCCACCAGCGCATCCTCGCAACCCGCTTCGCCGAGACGCTCGATGAGTTCGTCAGCGGGTCGGTGGTTGGCAGGCAGGGCAAATTTCAAGGTGAACTCGTATTCCATCGCTCACTCAGAAGCGCCTTTTCCAGTCCGCTTGTTAAATAGACACTTATCGACGACGCGCTTCAGTTGGCGCGCGTGGTTACTCGGATTCTTCGGCGTACTCCAAATACTCGCGATACAAAATTCTCCGCAACGACACTCGGTGTCGTTATAAGGGCAATACATCTTGCCCCATGCGTGGCTGCCGCCGACTTCGATTCGCCAGCCTTGCACTTCGGCATGATGAAGCGCCTCCTCCACGTCCTTTTTGGGATGCCGAGCGCGGGGCATCGCTCACGTGACCCAAAGGTAACGATGTTGCGCTTGGTTGTCAACTGACAACCAAAGATTCGCCAATTGCTCATTGGGACACGGGCACATACGGCCCGATTTACGTGGGTATAAGTGTTCGTGTCGAGGTGCGTATGCGTGTGTTTGTTACACAATCAATTATTGACCGACCCGGATGCTGCTGGTGATAGTCGGCGGTGAAACGAATTCTCGTAGGGAAATCAGTGAGTCCGGCCGTTGCTAGCACTCAACCGGCCGACTTTCCGGTAGAAGTTGCCGTCGATCCAGCGGTAGCCCAAGCCTCAGGCCGGTTGGAGCGATGTCCGAGTTCGACCGCAGCCGCATGTGGCAACCGTCTGCTATGGTGCAGCCTCGATTGAAGCGTCAACCATTGCAGACGTGACACGCGCGCAACCAGCGAAATTGCGTGGACCGGATTGCCGTACAAAGGCAAGGATTCGCGACACCGCTTTAGGTGCGCATCTCTTGCGCGTGATTGCTCCGAGCGGTGCGGAGGCGTGCATGCGAAAGTGGGCGCGATATCACGGCGCGCAATGCATAGTCTGCCATATAAGATTCACGTTACGATCCTCGCCACGACTAAAGGGAAAGTTGAGATGCGTACTGCTTCAATTGTATTTCTATGCATTCTTGCCCTGGCGGGCTGCGCCACGAGACCAGTCGGTGCAGACGACGCGAAACCAGGGACGATTATCCAAAATCCTTGGCTGAGCCCTTTACCGGGCACCGGCGAAGTTCTCGTAATTCGAGACAAGGGTTACATGGGAAGCGCCTGCGCCGAAAAGATTTACGTGGACAGCCAAGAGGTCGCAGAGCTGCGAACTAGTCAGAGGGTTTCCGTCTACTTACCGCCCGGTGAGCATATCGCCGGGGTCCAGCCTACGAGCATCTGTGCTGGTGGAAGTGCCGCTCTCAGCATCAATGTAGTTGCCGGTCGCCGCCAGGTATATAGAGTGGCGAGACAACAATCCGGCGACCTGAAGATCGAGCCGAGCGCGTTTTAGAACATGCAGGGAGCGCCGCACATGCAACCCGTACACGGTTTAATCGGCGGCGGGATCTTCGTGGCCCTATTTATGTTATGGTCGCCAAGCGGCACCTCATATGGCGATTCTTGAGTACTACCAAGCCCAAGCCCCGACGGACGCCTAGCCGTATCGCGCCAAGCAATAAGCTTTCAATAGCTTAGGTTCACAAAGCTCTATCGCACATTGAAGCGACCGGAATGTACCTACTCGGTGTGAGGGATGGCCTGTAACTGGTAGGCGCGATCGGATTCCCGTTGTCGTCTCGACAGTAGGCATCAAGAGCAGCGAAAAGAATTGGCCGATCGACAATCTATTCGCTCTGCTGCTAACCGCGTACCAATCGCAGATTGAGAAATCTTCCCCGAGGGATTTCCTAGGACCAGATCACCGGTAGACTTCAGCAATCGGAAATTGCTGGTGCGGTTTCCGCAGCTTTTGTTACCTGAAAACAGCCCGGACGCTCTTACGTTTTAATTCTTCCTGAAAGAAATGCAGCCCGTCTGGTTTCAGAAAATTATTTAGTAATACAAATAGGATCAATTCACTGCCATAGCGCCGCTGATATTGATCAATTTGGCCCAGCGCTCGTTGAACCTCGGAATTGCTGGTGGGCATTTTCACTTCGATGCCGACGCCAATTCCTTGCGGATCTCCGACATGAAAATCAATTTTCAATGTCGTTCCATGGGCTATCGCTTGCTGGTCATACACAACACCGCCGAATACCTCAGTCAACGCATCATGAATGACTGGGTAGTAATTCTTCTCGTAGTCGCCATTCTTTGTTATTGGAAACCACGCCAAGAACGGCATCACCAAAGTTGCCGACAAATTCGGAGATGCCTGATTGACTCGCGGCAACCATCCTTCGTGGTAATGAACTTCACGCATGATGCGGCGATACAGCGTGTCCTTATTGCCTTCCTGGGAGACGCCAATGTCAGCGCAGAGGTCGGCCAGATGACCGGACGAATACGGGCGAAGATATGTTTCCGTTTGAGCGGGAAACTCTGACGCCGGCATCGTCAGATATTTGCCGTGTTCCCTGATCCGAGCCTGACGTTCAGCAACGGACCCCCGAGTATCCTGACCGATGTCTTTGAGCCAATTGCCAAGTTCCGCTCCCGTCAGTGTTTCCAGAAAGAAGTTGAACAACTGCTCGCGAAACGCGGGATCGGTATGTAGGTCTGTGGGCACTGACCGATCCATGGCATTCATTGGTATGTCCATCGCCTCCACATTTCGCAGTGGACCACAAAGTACTCATGCTCGATAGGATCTTGGTCGACGAGTGTCTCAATTTGACAATATCGGACGACCAAAGCACGGGTACACTCAGACCTGTAGCAACGGCCGGGGCGTTATGGAACGGAAACCTTGACATAACCGCCCGGCCCTACGCTGTTAATCGCATCGATCACGGCAGCAACGCGATTCTTGATGCGTGGCCAACTTGTAGTCCCGACTACTACGATAGCGATCCGGCGTTTATTCAAATTTTGCTGGTACCTGAGATTTTGGTCCGTCGTGACCAGTACCTCAAAGCCTGCTGTTTCTGCCTCGGATAGCAAATCTCCATTCTTCAGCGTGCCCCAGTTCAGCTCGAAGGCAGTGCTGACCTGATGTCCAGGGAGATGGCTACGAAGCGGAGCCGGGGTCCCCTGGTCGAACAGGATTCGCACTCACGCGACTTCCAAAGACTTGGCCGCATGTTCCAGCACGCTACGGGCCTGCTGTGGGGTGACACCGGGAAACCAATCCAGAAAGTTCTGGACAGTCGCGCCGTCTTCAACGTTTTCGAACAGCGCAGCCACAGGTACGCGGGTACCCTGGAATACCCACGCGCCGCTGACGCGATCAGCATCGCGCTCGACAGCAGGGCATGAGGACCAGTCGATCATTACTTGATGCTACGCTTCGAAACGGACGCGCTCAACGGTAACCCAGGAATCCTTGATAAGGCCGCAAAAATGCCCTTAGGCTGTGCCTGTGGCGACCAGTCTTCCCCGAGGACTTTACTAGGACCAGATCGCCGGTAGACTTCCAGTAGAGGTCACGGCCGGAAAAAGCTCGAGTTTTCCGCAGAAATCCGGCCATCATCGATTTTAAGCGACCCTAACCCCCTGTTTCTACGCGAGAAACAGGGTCAAACCGACGCCTACGCCTTCTCACCCACGTCTAACTCTGCAGATTCAAAGGGCACTCCACAGCCGCCCAACCCGCAGTAGCCACTGGGATTCTTCGCCAGATGCTGCTGGTGAAGAATATAGGCATAGACTTGCAGTCGAAAGATGTAGGGTGGCGCCATGACAGCAGATCTTTCGAGCGGCAAGCCGGCGGCGAGATCCGTCTCGCGGGTCGGTGAGCGTGTCTGCGGTTGTGGGCGAGACGACGGGAAGGCTGTCGATCGGCGATCATGCCTGGGGCGCGCGCCCGGGTGAGCACGGCACGCAACGCCGGCAGCGAGATCGATTGGGCTCGAATGATCCCCTTTCTGCTGATGCATGCGGCTTGCCTGGCCGTGATCTGGGTCGGCTGGAGTTGGATTGCGTTGGAGCTGGCGGTGGGGCTGTATCTCACGCGCATGTTCGCGGTCACCGGGTTCTATCACCGGTACTTCTGCCATCGAGCTTTCAAAACGTCGCGCGTGGCGCAATTCATCTTCGGGGCCTTGGGTACGTCGGCGATGCAGCGGGGGCCGATCTGGTGGGCGGCGCATCATCGCTACCATCACGCGCATTCGGACACGCCGGATGACGTGCATTCGCCCGTGCAGCAGGGCTTTCTGTGGAGCCACATGGGATGGTTCATGTCGCGCCGGTACTTGGTCGCGGACACCTCCCGGGTGAAGGATTTGCTGCGATATCCGGAGCTGCGCCTGTTGGATCGCTTCGATGTCGTCGTGCCGTCGCTGCTCGGCTCCGCGGTCTTTTCGCTGGGCATGGTGCTGAAGCACCATGCACCGGGGTTGGGTACGGGCGGCTGGCAGCTCTTGGTATGGGGATTCTTCATCTCGACGGTGGCCGTCTATCACGGCACCTACACGATCAATTCGCTGTCGCATGTCTTCGGCCGGCAGCGATACCGCACCGGCGATTCGAGCCGCAATAATCCGTGGCTTGCTCTCGTGACCTTGGGCGAGGGGTGGCACAACAACCATCACCATTATCCCGGGTCGGTGCGGCAGGGCTTCTACTGGTGGGAATTCGACATCACGTACTACGTGCTCAGAGTGATGGCGATGCTGGGCCTGATATGGGATCTGAAGCCGGTGCCTCGGGCCGTGCGCGACGACACCATCGAGTTGAACGCGCCGGCTCGCGCTCCGAGGCCCGGAAAAGCTGCATCGTGACGACGCTCCTCGTGACGAAACCTGCGCATGAACCGGGCACTCGCAGGAACGCTGGTCGTACCCAGTGAATCTCTAGGATCGTGGGGACACGGCGTCGAATGCACTGCGACTGTTAGCGGCGCGTATCGGTCGGCTGCGCGCGGCAGGCATCGATGATCTGGCTTTCGTTGACATGGGTGTACCCCATATCGCACAGCTGACGGTAGAGTTTTTCCGCGAGCGCGCCGAACGGGCTGCCAATGCCGATCTCGCGCGCGAAACGCAGCGCGTACTCCACGTCCTTCAGGCGCAGTGCCGAGGTGAATACGATGTCCCGGCTGTGGTCCGCCGCGACCATTCGACGGGTGTTGCGGACCACCTGCGGACTGGCTGCCTGGCTGGTCGATATCGCATCGGCGACGGCGGCGAGATCGAGGCCGGCGCGCTCGGCGATTGCCAATCC
Organism: Gammaproteobacteria bacterium; assembly: GCA_003134045.1. Lineage (GTDB taxonomy): Bacteria > Pseudomonadota > Gammaproteobacteria > Steroidobacterales > Steroidobacteraceae > Bog-1198. The sequence goes on along the minus strand of PLAH01000089.1, from coordinate 40,853 downwards.
TTCCGCGGCGGAGGCGATCTGGACGGCACCCATCAGATTGATGATGAGCTTGTAGGCGGTGCCGGTGCCGATCGGTCCGAAGCGGAGTATCCGGGTGGACAAGGCGCCCAGGATATCGCCGGCGGCGTGCAGGTCCGCCTCGCTCGCGCCCACCAGCAGCGTGAGAGAACCAGCCGCGGCGGCATCGGGCAATCCGGTGACGGGCGCATCGAGGTAGCGCAGGCCCCGTGCCGTGCACCGCTCTGCGAGTTGCATGACCCAGCCATGGGACAGAGTCGAGCATTCGATGGCGAAACTGTCGTTGGCGAGATGGGCGGCGAGTATGCCGTCGCTGCCCAGCCAGAGGGCTCGCGAAGCCGCATCGTCGGCGACCATCGAGACGACCGCATCGACTCCCTGGCATGCGTCTCGCGGCGTGTCATGGAGCTGTGCGCCGCGACGGACCAGGGTGTGTGTGCGGGACGCGGTGCGATTGTAGACATGCAGCTGGTGGCCGGTCTCGAGCAATCGGCCGGCCATGCCCGATCCCATGTTGCCGAGGCCAACGAACGCTACCTTCGCCATTGCGCAACTCCGGTTGTCGGGCCGCCATCGACGACTCTGGGTGCAGCCCGGACGTGAGTCGTGGCGGTCCCTCGCCGAGAGCGATCCCGCGCCCAATCGATCATCTGGCTTTCGTTCACGTGGGCCGCCGAAAGTAACCCACGTCCGTACGCGGACCTCGCGCTACCGCCGCTGCAGCTTGAGCGGCAGCCCTTCGTCGTTGGAGGGCTGGTACTCGGCGGTGAATGTCGTCAAGGCGACGGCGGCGGTGGCGAGTTCGTTCTCGGCGAGCTGGAAGCTGTTGAAGCCGCAGCGGGCCAGGAAGAACAGCTGGTCGTGGCGTACGTAGCCGGTGGCACGCAATTCGCCGGCGAATTTATAGCGTTCGCGCAGCAGGCGCCCTTGCGTGTAGCCGCGGCCATCGGTCGGCCCGGGGAATTCGGCGGCAACGAGTTCGAAGCGCGCGAGGTCGGGAGCGAGCGCTTCGACCTTATGGGCGGGCAGCAGCACGACGCCCAGGCGGCCAGCGTACGCCGACCATGTGTCCCGCTCGGACAGCCATCGCTCGAACGGAATGATCAGGCTGGCGGCGGGGCCGGCAGCATCGACGCCTGACACGACGCCGGCCGGCGACGGATTGGCGGCCAGGTTGCCGGTGGCCACTGCCAGGTTGGCGGCGAGACTGCCCGCGGCGGTGGCGATTGCCACGCCATTGGCAGCGGCCGGTGCGGCAGTTGCAGCCGCTGCAGGCTGAGCGGCAGTCGCGGCAGCCGCCGCTGAAGCGGCAGTTGCGGCGCTGCCGGTGGTCCCGGCGGGTTCTACCAAATACTGCCAGTCGTCGTCGACGACCCGCCCATCACGCAGCAACTGGCGCGGCATAGACCCTTTCCTTGAATGGCTTCACGCCGAGACGGCGCACGGTGTCGAGAAAGCGTTCATCGTCCTGGCGGTGTTCGACGTACACCTCCAGTAGCCGGGCGATGGTCTCAGGTACTTGGGCCTTCTTGACGGACGGGCCGATCACCGTCCCCAGGGAAGCGTCGGCGCCGGCGGCCCCGCCGATGGTGATCTGGTACCAGGCCTCACCACCCTTGTCGACGCCGAGAATGCCGATGTGACCCACATGGTGATGGCCGCAGGCGTTCATGCAGCCGGACATTTTTACGTCGAGTTCGCCCAAGTCGTACAGATAATCGTAGTCATCGAAGCGATCGTTGATGAGCTTGGCCACATCGATGGAGCTGGCATTGGCGAGGCTGCAGAAATCGAGCCCGGGGCAGCAGATCATGTCGGTGAGGGTGCCGATGTTGGGCGTGGCAAGCCCGGCTTTCTCCAGGGTCTGCCAGAGCTCGAACGCCTGGTCCTGTTGCACGTCGGCGAGCAGCAGATTTTGCGTGTGGGTCACGCGCACTTCGCCGAAGCTGTAGCGATCGGCCAAATCCGCGATGAGCTCCATTTGCGCATCGGTGGCATCGCCGGGCGCGACGTCAGGGTTCTTGAGCGAGACGTACACCACACGGTACCCGGGCACCTTGTGTTCGGCGGTGTTGTACCTGTACCAGGCGCGAAACGCGGCGGACTTGCCGGCCGCGGGCTCGCTGTTGGCGAGGGCTTTGTAAGCGGGCGGGGTGAAGAAGGCGCGGATGCGCTCGACTTCGGCCTCCTGCACGCGCAGGCCGCCATCGCGGATGAGTTCCCATTCGGCTTCGACGCGCCGGCGGAATTCCTGGATGCCCAGCGCCTTCACCAATATCTTGATGCGCGCCTTGGTCAGATTGTCGCGGCGTCCTTCCAGGTTGTAGACGCGCAGGATGGCTTCCAGATACGAGAGCAGATGTTCGCGCGGCAGGAACTCGCGCACCACCTGACCGATGATGGGGGTGCGGCCGAGGCCGCCGCCGGCGAGGATTTCGAAGCCCAAGTCGCCGTTGGGCCCGCGAACGATGTGCACGCCCACGTCGTGCACCAGGGACGCCGCACGATCCTGCGCGGCGCCGGTCACCGCGATCTTGAACTTGCGGGGCAGGTAGGTGAATTCCGGGTGGAAAGTGGACCATTGCCGAATGATCTCGCACCACGGGCGCGGATCTTCCAGCTCGTTGGGGGTGACCCCGGCGAGATGATCCGAGGTGGTGTTGCGAATGCAGTTGCCGCTGGTCTGGATGGCGTGCATCTCGACGGTGGCGAGGTCCGCCAGGATGTCGGGCACGGTTTCGAGCTTGGGCCAGTTGTACTGGATGTTCTGCCGCGTGGTGAAGTGGCCGTAGCCGCGATCGTAACGCCGGGCGATGGAGCCCAGCATGCGCAGCTGCGCCGAGGACAGCAGTCCGTAGGGGATCGCGACCCGCAGCATGGGCGCGTGGGTCTGAATGTACAGGCCGTTGCGCAGGCGCAGGTGTTTGAATTCGTCGTCGCTGAGTTCGCCGGCGAGGAAGCGCCGCGTCTGGTCGCGAAATTGCGCGACGCGCTCATCGACGAGCGTCCTGTCCATCACATCATATCGATACATAGTCCTCTACCTTAAGCCGCGCGGGTCGAAACGCCAATGATTCGCGGTCATGACCTTAGACCGGCCCGTGATGCGCCCGGAGCGCGCCGCATCGACGGTCCCGCCATTGTAGTGGCTTTCGGCGCAAACCGTGATTGGCTTGGCAGCGGCATCCGACCGGCGGGAGCAGCATCGCCACAGTTCAATCAGGCCGCACTCCGTTGCTCATAGACCCAAGGGAAATTCTCGTCGCTCCGGATACCTACCAGGTATCGCCCGAACGCATGCTGATGGTCGCCGAGCTCGAGGGCGCGCTTGCATTATGTCTGCATGACGAAGGCCGCGGTGTGGGGGGGTTGCTGCATTTGCGCTTCATGGGCGATACCGGCCGTCCGAGCGACGTCACGGACAATACCTTGAGTTCGGTGCTGGTGGTCCTGGACCGCTTCAAGCGGGGCGTGTTCGGCAGCGCGCCGCGCCGCGACGACATTCAGGCGCGCATCATCGCGCAGGCCCTGCCGCCCACGGATACGCGCGAGCCCAGCGCCAGCCTGGTCGATCTGATCCGAGCCGATCTGGCCGACGGCAAAATCAATTGCGGCACGCAGGTCATGCGCCGACCCGAACCGGTGCGCGTGTGTTTCCAGCCCTTCGAGGGGCGCGTCTGGATCTCGGGGCCTTCGGATGTACGGGCGGTGGCCAGGGCGCAGCGCTCAGCCGTGTGATGCCCGCGCGCTCGCGCGCATTTGCGTCGCAGCGCCGCGTTCTTTATAAGCTTCTGGGAATTCTACCGAACTTCCCGCGGTCCAAACGCGGCGGAGTCTGCGGGCGAATTACAACAGAGGTGGGTCATGCGAGTTGCCGTGGTTGCGATGCTGGCATTGCTGTGCGCATGTGCGAGCGAAAAATTGGCCTTGGCTCCGCCGCACGGCGTGGACTTTTCCGGACATTGGCGGCTCAACGAAGCGGATAGCGACGATCCGCTGCGCCTGGCGCAGAACCAGGCCGACCCATCGAAGGCGAGCGCCGGCGCGGGTCAGCAGGGCGGCCAAGGCGGTCAGGGAGGCCAAGGGGGTCAGGGCGGCGGCCGGGGCGGGCGGGGGGGCCGCGGCGGGGGCAGAGCCGCCAGCGGCATTGGCCCGATCGGGCCGGGAGGACCCACCATGCCGGGAATGGGAGCCATGGGCGAGGGCCTGCGCTGGCCCGGTCGTGAGGTGGAGATCAAGCAAGTTGCCGGGGTGGTGGCCATCACGTCGGGAGGCGTCAACCTCGTGTACCAGCCCTCATCCGTCGGCAAGAAACCGCATCATCGCAAGCCTCAGGACGACGATGAGTCGCGCGACCGGGATCGCGACATGCCCGCGCACGACCGTGGCGGAGCGCCGGCGCATTGCGGCTGGGACGACAAGACCCTGGTGGTGCAGGGCGGCGAAGCGGATGACGATCACCCGCCGTTCGAGAAACGTTACAGCGTGTCCGAGGATGGGCAGCGGCTGATCGAGGTGGTGAGTTTCAAGGGCGGCCGTTCGGGCGGCTTCACGCTGTCGCGGGTATGGGATCGCGTTGCAGCGGGCAGTGCGCCGGTGGTTGCACCGGGAAGTCCTCCCGCCACTCCGGTGCCGGCCGCAAGTCCCGGAATGCCATAAAAAAGCCGGGCAGAGCCCGGCTTTCAAGTCCCCATGCCTGATCGCGGCGCTTATATTGCGCTCTGACGATGATTGGTCTTTTTTACTTCCCTAGGATCCTATTGCGTCCGAGCAACACTCTAGCTGCGAGTCATGCTTGAAGCTAGCTTTATTGCAAAGAAATGCAAAAATATATGTCTTAAAAAAACTACATTTGTCATAACGCGGCAGGCGGACCTGCGCTGGCGGGGGCTGGGGGTGGCCCAATCCAGTATCCTTGCCGGATCGAAACAGCAGCAGAGTTGGACGCCGTCATGCCCAAGCAGTTGAAAGCTTCGCCCGCCCCCGCGGCCTCGGTTCGCACGCGTCGCGCCTATTTCGATTGTCGATTCGGCCAACTGCATGTGCGCACCGCGTTTCCGACCACGGGCGGTTTCGACGAAGGGGTGACCTTGTTTTGTCTGCATCCCGAGGCCGGCTCCAGCCACGCATTTGCCCGTTTTTTGCCGGAAATCGCCGACGATCGCTCGGTTTACGCGCCTGATCTCCCCGGCTGCGGCGAATCCGACGCGCCGCCGCGCCCCAGTCTCGAGGCGGCCGCGGCGGCGGTCGGCGATCTCGCGGCGGATCTGCGGCTGCGGCAAATCGACGTGCTGGGCCTCGGCTTCGGCGCAGGCGTCGCGCTCGAATTGGCGGTATCCAAGCCGGAGCTGGTGCGGCGCTTGGTGTTGGTGGAGCCGCCGCCGCTGGAGGCATTGCCGGTCATCCCACAAGAATCCCTGGTCATGCGCATCAAGCTCGGTCCGAGTGACGATTCGCAGTGGGCCCGGGGCATACTCCCGAAGGCAAAGTTCGTCGATCTCGTCGACTACACCGTCGATCTGTTCGATGCCGCGCCGAAAGCGCTGGCTCAGCAGATCGGCGCCTTTCTGCAAGCGGCGTGAGCGCAGGCTGCCGCTGGGTTGCGAATCCAGGCGCAACGCCGACCCGCGTTGGCCGTGACTCGCGAGGCACCGAGTGAGGCTCAATAAATTCATCAGCGAAACCGGCCGCTGTTCGCGGCGCGAAGCCGACAAATGGATCGAGGCCGGCCGGGTCACGTGGAACGGTGCCCGGGCCACGCTCGGCACCAGAGTGGGAGTGGGCGATGAGGTGCGCATCGACGGCGAACTCATCGGCGTCAAGCAGAAGCCGATCTATATTGCACTGAACAAGCCGGTGGGCATCACCTGCACCACGGATGCTCAAATCGACGGCAACATCGTCGATCTGGTCGGCCATGCGGAACGTATTTTTCCCATCGGGCGATTGGACAAGGATTCGGAAGGGTTGATCCTGCTGACGAACGACGGCGACATCGTCAACGACCTGCTGCGGGCGCGGCATGGTCACGAGAAGGAGTATCTCGTCACGGTCGACCGGCCCGTCACCGACGCCTTCGTCGATGCCATGGCCGGCGGCGTCGAGATCCTCGACCGGATCACCGCGCCGTGCCGGGTCCAGCGGGTGGGCAAGAACGTCTTTCGCATCGTTCTGACCCAGGGCCTGAATCGCCAGATCCGGCGCATGTGCGAGGTCTTGGGCTACAACGTGCGCCGCCTCATTCGCGTGCGTTTCGTCAACATACTGCTCGAGGGCCTGGCGCCGGGACGATGGCGGAACCTTACCCGGGCGGAACTCGCCCACCTCTTGCCCGAGCGTTTCGCAACGATGGCACCGGGCGGCACCAAGCCGGCCGGCAACGGCACGCTCGCCGGCTGGCGCGCTGCGGCCGGCCCGCGGGTGAAACAGCCGCGGCGGAACGTGAGTTAAATGGGCACGGCCGCGCTCGGCCGATCAGCGCGATCGTGCTGCAGCGTGTGGCGGGGTGAAAATCCGTATTCCCGGCGAAAGGCGCGCGAGAATTGGCTCGGGGAGCCGAAGCCCGTCGCCAGCGCGATCTCCACCACCGCGAGGGACGTTTCGCGCAACAGCTGGCGGGAGCGCTCCAGGCGCAACTTGAGATAGTGCTCGTGGACACCGCGCGACAGGCTGCTCAGAAAGGAGCGTTCCAGCTGCCGCAGCGATACGCCGGCGAGACCGGCGAGTTGTTCGCGCGACAACGGCTCCTCGAGATTCTCCTCCATGGCCTTCAGCACTGCGAGCACCTTCTCATCGGCAACGCCGAGGCGAAAGCGCAGATCCATGCGCTGCGGCCCGACGCCTTCGCGCACATAGGTGTGCAGGAACCAGTCGCTTACCGCCGCTCCCAGCTCGCGACCATGATCGCGGGTGATCAAGGCCGTCATCATGTCGAGCGCGGCCACGCCGCCCGAACAGGTGATGCGGTCGCCATCGAGTTCGAACAGGGAACGAGTGAGTTTCACGGCGGGGAATGCCTCTTGAAAGGCAGGGATATGATCCCAGTGCACCGTGCAGCGCCGCCCTGCGAGCAGGCCCGCCTTGGCAAGAATGAAGGGGCCCGCGGATACGCCGCCGATGGCCACGCCTTGGCGTGCAAGTTTGCGCAGCCAGGCGAAGGTTCGCTTGTCGTTGAACTCGGCCGGGTTGCCGCCGGCGCACACCAGCAGAAGATCCAGCTGGCCCACATCGGCGCCCAACGCAAAATCGGGCAGCACCGCGGCCCCGCTCGATGCAATGGCCGGCCGATCGCCAGGTGCCGCGTGCCACCAGCGATACAGAGGCCTGCCGGCGAGCCAATTGGCCGCACGCAGCGTCTCGACCGTCGGCGCATACGACATGAGCGCAAAACCCGGCACCAGCAGGAAGCCAACCGAGCGGATAGTCAACGAGGCGTCCTCAAGTTTTTTCGAGGCGGCGGCCGCAAGCTGAAACCGAAATTCGGGCCTTCTTGCCGTGAAATGTATATTTCCTGTCGCTTTATGTCAACGCACCGGCTGCCGCTCCACTAACGTAGGCGGCCATGCGCTACTCGATCTTCAATCTCATGCGCCAGGCGCTCACCGGCCACCGCGGCTGGGGTCCCGCCTGGCGCGACGCCTCGCCGAAGCCGGCCTACGACATCATCGTCATCGGCGGCGGCGGCCACGGCCTCGCGACCGCGCACTATCTTGCGAAAGTGCATGGCATCGCCAAGGTGGCCGTGCTCGAGAAGGGTTGGATCGGCTCCGGCAACGCCGGCCGCAACACCACCATCATCCGCTCGAACTACCTTCTGGCCGGCAACAATCCATTCTACGAATTGTCGATGAAGCTCTGGGAGGGACTCGAACAGGACCTCAATTACAACACCATGGTCAGCCAGCGCGGCGTGTTGAACCTCTACCACTCCGATGCGCAACGCGACGCCTACGTGCGCCGCGGCAATGCCATGCGCATGCATGGCGTGGACGCGGAGCTGCTCGACGCGGCGGCGGTCGCTCGCATGCTGCCGTTTCTCGACTTTGCGAACGCGCGCTTCCCCATTCAAGGCGGACTGCTGCAGCGGCGCGGCGGTACGGCGCGTCACGATGCGGTGGTCTGGGGCTATGCGCGTGCGGCCAGCGAGCGCGGCGTCGACATCATCCAGAACTGTGAAGTGACGGATTTCATCCGCCAGAACGGCCGCATTGCGGGAGTGCAGACCACGCGCGGCGCGATTCGAGCCGGCAAGATCGGCATGGCGGTCGCCGGCAATACCTCCCGCGTCGCCCACATGGCGGGACTCAAACTGCCGATCGAAAGCCACGTCCTGCAGGCCTTCGTCTCCGAGGCCATCAAACCCTTCATCCCCGGCGTGGTGACTTTCGGCGCCGGACACTTTTATTTGAGTCAGTCGGACAAGGGCGGTCTGGTGTTCGGCGGCGATCTCGACGGCTACAACTCCTATGCACAACGCGGCAATCTGCCGACGGTGGAGGACGTCTGCGAAGGCGGCATGTCCTTGATCCCGGCCATCGGACGCGTGCGCATGCTGCGCTCCTGGGGCGGCATCATGGATATGTCCATGGATGGATCGCCCATCATCGATCGCACGCCGCTCGACGGCTTGTACCTGAACGCGGGCTGGTGCTATGGCGGCTTCAAGGCGACGCCGGCGTCGGGCTGGTGCTTCGCCCACTTGCTGGCCCGCGACGAGCCTCACGACGTGGCGCGTGCCTACCGCCTGGATCGGTTCGCCCGCGGCCATCTGCTCGACGAAAAAGGCGTGGGCGCGCAGCCCAACTTACACTAGGGTTTGCCCAGATATGCGCATCCAATGTCCCTTCTGCGGCGAACGCGATTTGAGCGAGTTCGTTTATCACGGCGATGCCGGCGTCGTGCGGCCCGATCCCCACGCCGCGGATGCGCCCGCGCGTTTCTTCGATGAGGTGTACTTGCGGAGCAATCCGGCGGGTCCGCACGAGGAGCTTTGGTATCACGGCTCGGGCTGCCGCAGTTGGCTGCGCGTGCGGCGCAATACCCGCACTCACGAGATACTGTCCGTGGCATTCGCCAATGCCGGGTTCGCTCGAATGGGAATGGAATGAGGCTGCCGAAACGAGGCCTCATCGACCGTAGCCGGGTCCTATCGTTTCAGTTCGACGGCCGGCGCTACAGCGGGTTCGCGGGCGATACGCTCGCCTCGGCCCTGCTCGGCGCCGGCGTGAAACTCATGGGCCGATCCTTCAAGTATCACCGGCCCCGGGGTGTGGTTGCCGCCGGCGGCGATGAGCCGAATGCGTTGGTGGAGCTGCGCACCGGTGCACGGCGCGAAGCGAACACGCGTGCCACCGTGGCGGAACTCTTCGAGGGACTGGAAGCGCGCAGCCAGAACCGCTGGCCGTCGCTCGCCTTCGACGTGGGCGCCATCAACTCCCTGCTCTCGCCGATATTCGTCGCCGGTTTTTACTACAAGACTTTCATGTGGCCGGCGGCATTCTGGGAGAAACTCTACGAACCGTTGATCCGGCGCGCCGCCGGGTTGGGGTCCGCCAGCCTCGAGGCCGACCCGGATACCTACGAGAAGTCCCACGCCTTCTGCGATGTGCTGGTCATCGGCGCAGGCCCCTCGGGTCTCGCCGCCGCGCTCGCCGCCGGCCGCGCGGGTGCGCGCGTCATTCTCTGCGACGAGGACTTCCTGCTCGGCGGGCGCTTGAACGCCGAGCGGCAGGAAATCGACGGTTTGCAGGCCCGCGACTGGGTCGAACGAGTCGAGGCGGAGCTGCGCTCCCTGCCGACGGTGCGCATCTGGCCTCGAACCACGGTGTTCGGCGCGTACGACGATGGCTTGTCGGGTAGCCGCATCTTCGGCGCACTGGAGCGCGTCTCGGATCACCTGGCGGTGCCCGCAGCGCATCAGCCGCGGCAGAGACTGTGGAAAATCGTCGCGCGGCGCAGCGTGCTCGCGGCGGGGGCGATCGAACGGCCCCTCGTGTTCGGGGGCAACGACAAGCCCGGGGTCATGCTGGCCTCGGCCGTACGCACCTATGTCAATCGCTACGCCGTGGTACCCGGCCAACGCGCCGCAGTGTTCACCACCAGCGATGACGGATGGAAGACCGCGTTCGATCTGTGCGACGCCGGCGTCAGGGTCGAGGCCATCGTGGACGCCCGCCGCGACGTGAAGCCCGCCTTGCTCGATGAGGCGCGACGTCTGAAGACTCGGGTGTTTGCGAATTCGCAGGTAACCGACGCACACGGTTCACGTGCGCTCGAGCGCATCGCGATTCGCGACGCTCAGGGACGCCTCACGCGCCTGTCCGTCGAGGTACTGGCCGTCTCGGGCGGCTGGAATCCCACCCTGGCGCTGACGACGCATTTGAACGGGCGGCCGCGCTGGTCGGATGCCATTTCTGCCTTCGTGCCCGGCGACGTGCCGCGCGGGATGAGCGCCGTCGGCGCGGCCCAGGGTTCGTTCGCCCTCGCGGCGGCGCTGCGCGAGGGCGTGGCGGCCGGTGCGCAGGCCGCAGACTCCGCGGGCTTTGCGCTCGGGAAACCCCCGGCCTGGCACACGGCCGATGAGCCCACCGCGTCAAGCCCGCTGTGGTTCGTCGCCGAGTCGACGTCGAAATCGTTCGTCGATTTTCAACACGATGTCACCCGTGAGGATGTGGCGCTGGCCGCACGCGAAGGTTACCGGTCGGTGGAACTGCTGAAGCGCTACACCACGCTGGGAATGGCGACGGATCAGGGCAAGACCTCGAATGTCAACGGCCACGCCATCATGGCCGCCCTCACCGAGCGCACCATTCCCGAGGTGGGCACGACCACCTCCCGACCGCCCTACTCACCCGTCGCGATCGGCGCGTTCGCAGGCCACCATCGCGGCAAGCACTTCAAACCCACCCGGCTCACCGCCGGCCATGGCTGGGCGCAGGAATGCGGCGCCACCTTCGTCGAGACCGGCCAATGGCTGCGCGCCCAGTGGTTCGCGGCGCCCGGCGAGACGCACTGGCGGCAGACCGTGTCGCGAGAAGTCAAAGCCGTACGCTCCAGCGTCGGGGTCTGCGATGTGTCGACGTTGGGCAAGATCGATATCCAGGGTTCGGATGCCGCCGCGTTTCTGGATCGTGTCTATACCAACGTATTCTCGACACTGGCCGTGGGCCGAACGAGATACGGACTGATGCTGCGCGAAGATGGCGTGGTCATGGACGATGGCACGAGCGCGCGGCTCGCCGCGGAGCACTACGTCATGTCGACGACCACGGCGAACGCCGCGCAGGTGATGCAGCATCTCGAACACGCGCGGCAGGTGCTGTGGCCCGAACTCGACGTCCAGATCGTCTCCCACACCGAACAGTGGGCCCAGTACGCCGTCGCAGGCCCCCACTCGCGTCGTTTGTTGCAGCAGCTGTTGGGCGCCGCGATCGATGTGTCCGATGCGGCGTTTCCCTACTTGGCCTGTGCGGAATTTTCCTGGCAGGGTCTCCCGGCCCGGCTGTTCCGCATCTCCTTCTCGGGAGAACTCGCTTACGAGCTCGCAGTACCGGCGCGCTACGGCGATGCCGCCATCCGCGCCATCATGGCGGCGGGAGCCGAGTTCGGCGTCACGCCGTACGGCACCGAGGCGCTCGGCGTCATGCGCATCGAAAAAGGCCACGTGGCCGGCAACGAACTCAACGGCACGACCACGGCCGCCGACCTGGGGTTGGGCCGCATGATGTCGACCAAAAAGGATTTCATCGGCCGAGTACTGGCCGCACGACCCGGCCTCGCCGATCCCGGCCGCGCGACCCTGGTCGGGATCGTCCCCGTCGACAAGGCGGCGCAACTCTACGCCGGCGCGCACTTCTTGGCGGCGGATTCGCCGGCAACGCTCGAGCACGATCAGGGTTACATGACCTCGGTCGCATTCTCCCCGATGCTGGGACATTGGATCGGCCTCGGGCTTCTGCTGCGCGGTCCGCAGCGCCTGGGCGAACGCCTGCGCACCCACAGCCCGATCCGCGGGGGCGATACTGCCGTCGACGTGGTCTCGCCGGTGTTTTTCGATCCTGAGGGAGCACGCCTTCATGGTTGACCCGGCACTGACACCACGTCCGCCTTATTCCGGCTTGCTTGGCGCCGGCAGCGGAGCTCACGGCGTCGTCGCAATCGATCGGGACGGATTGGGGCTCGCGAGCGTTGCAGTCAGGAAGGGCCGGCGCGCGGCGCTCGCGCAACTCATCCGCGACGGCTACGGCATGGAACTGCCCTGCGGCAATTACCGCGTCGAGGCAAACGGCATCGCATTCGCAGGCGTCGGTCCCGAATCGTGGCTGGTCACTCAGGATCGGGGCGGCAACGACCTCGCCAGGTCGCTCACCCGGCAAATCGGTGCCGTTGCTTCGATCGCCGATCAGAGCGACGGCTACGCCGTGCTGCGCCTGACCGGCCCCCAGGTACGGGACGCGCTCGCCAAGCTCATTCCCATCGATGTGGATGCGCGCGCATTCGAGCCGGGCGACGTAGCCTCGACCGTGACATTCCACATGGGTGCCGCCCTGTGGCGCTTGAACGACGCGCCCGACGGCGCAGCGGTATTTGAAATCGCCGTGTTCCGCAGCCTGGCGGCGAGCTTCTGGCACGCATTGTCGGCGAGCGCGGCGGAGTTCGGATTGAGCGCGCCGAGGCGCGGTTGAACGCAGCTCGTCCCGACGCCCGGGATCTGCGCCCTCGAGGGGTGCCGGAACATAAACTTGGCTCCCCATGAGATACTGTATCGAGGATCAACTGAATTTAGGAATCGTCACCATGCGCATTGGCAAAAGACACTCCTGGGCCTGGGCAACTCTGCTCGCCGTTGCGGCGGGCCTCGCGGCCGCGGCCCCGGCCGATGACGGCTTCGGTCCGCAGGCGGTCCCGGCCGCTGCCCAGACTTTCAAGGTCGGCTCTTTGCAGGTTATCGCTTTGCACGACGCGCAGTACGTCGTGCACAACGATGCCAAAGTCTTCGGTGTCGATGCGGGCGCCGCCGCCGTCGGCGAGTTGCTGAAGAAGAACAAACTGCCGGACGACAGAGTCACGCTCAGCGTGAATGCGCTGCTGGTGCGTACCGGGAACCGCGTCGTCCTGATCGACTCGGGTTTGGGCCCGACGGCCAACGGCGCACTGATGGCAAGCCTCGCGGAAGCCGGTGTGTCCCCAAACGACGTAACGGATGTCCTGGTCACCCACTCGCATGGCGACCACGTCGGTGGCCTCGCGCAGGCCGGCAAGCTGGCGTTTCCGAAAGCCGTGATTCGAATGTCGACGGCCGAATGGACCTGGATGAAGAGCCAGCCGAATTCGGCGGATCTCGTCAAGATCATCGAAGGGCACGTCCAGTCCTTCACGCCGGGCGCGCCGATCGCGCCGGGCATCACCTCGCTCGCACTGGAGGGCCACACTCCCGGACACGTCGGCTACGAGATCGCGTCCGGCCAGCAAACCTTGCTCGACATCGGCGACCTTGCGCATAGTTCGGTCATATCGCTGCAGAAGCCGGAGTGGACCGCCCAGTTCGATACCGATGCGGCCGTGGCAAAAGCGACCCGCAAGGCGACTTTCGGCCGGCTCGCGAAGACCCATGAACTCGTATTCGCGCCGCACTTCCCGTATCCCGGTGTCGGCCACATCGTCGCGAACGGCGATGCTTACACGTGGGTGCCGGAAGCGCCCTGAGCCCGCGCGGCCAACCCGCTAGTTTTTTATCTGGAATCGAATACGGAACGGGTAGCAGGAGTTCACCGGCCGGCCGTCTTCCGTCGTAGCGAGATAGTGCCCGGATCCCGCCTTCGCCAGCTTGAGCGCCACTTGCCGATCCGGCACTTGGCCCACGAGTTGGTTTTCATCCGGCTCCCGGGCGAAGTCGACATCCGGAATCGTTACTTTCAATCTCTCGGCGGGCAACTGCGAGGGCGGCGGCGGCGGCGGCGGCAAGTCCCGTGTGTGGGGCTCCTGCAGAAACCGGGTCTGCAAGGGCGGCGGAGGCGGCCGCCTCCGCTGCCGGTTCGCGGTTGACGCCAGCGGCACGCGAGCGCGTGATTTGGCGGCGACCGTGGGGGTGGATCTACCCGTCTTTCCACGCAAGCGAAATGTATTCGTCTTCACCTGCCCGGTCTCGATCCCCGGGTGCCCCTTGGTGATCGATCCCACCGGCCTATGGTTCCGGCCCGAGCGGGATCGATTCCTGTGCGGAATTCCCGCCGATCCCGACCCCGACGTGACGCCGGATGACTTCGACATCGATCACGCGTTGTTCGAGAGTCACGCGTGGCCGGTGTTGGCGCACCGTGTCCCCGCATTCGAGGCGGTACGCCTGACCTCCGCGCGGAGCGGGCACTACGACTACAACACCTTCGACCAAAACGCATTTTTGGGGCCCGTTCCCGGCATTCCGAATTTGCTGCTGGCCAGCGGCTTCAGCGGGCATGGATTGCAGCACGCGCCCGGGGTGGGGCGGGCGCTGGCGGAATACATTCGGTTCGGCGCCTACCGTACGCTCGATTTGGCCGCCCTGTCGTATGCGCGGTTCCCGGCGATGAGGCCTCTGCGCGAGCTGAACGTGATCTGATCTACGAGCCGAACCTTAGTCCCTACGCCGGCTCGCCGTTGCTGCGTAACGCTCAAATCGCCCGCGACATCTGCGCGGAGCGGGCTTCGCCCCCGAGGTAGGCGTCGAAAGACATGGCGACGTTGCGCATCAGAAGTCGTCCCACGGGCGTGAGCTTGATATGGCCCGCCGACAGGACGACGAGTCCGTCCGCACTCAACAAACGCAACCGCAGCAGCTCCTTCGAGAAATAGCGGCTGAAATCGATTTGATACCGGTCTTCGATCTCCGTCATGTCGACCGCTCCGCGGCACATGATGCCTTGAATCACGTCGCCGCGGATAAAATCGTCCCGGCTCATCCACGCGCCTCGCGCCGACGGCAGCTCACCCAACGCAATCGCCTTCTCATAGTCGTTCAGCGATCGGTGATTCTGCATATAGAGACTGCCGACCTGGCCGATCGCGCTCATACCGAGATTCACCAAATCCCGGTTCGCGTGAGTCGTGTACCCTTGAAAATTCCGGTGCAGACCACCGTCGTCCAGCGCGCGCACCAAGCTATCCGTGGACAGCGCGAAGTGATCCAGACCGATATAGACATAACCTGCCGCACACAGCTTGTCGATCGTCGCCTGCAGAAGCGTGAGGCGCGTCTCCGGGTCCGGCAAATCGGTCTCGCGTATCATGCGCTGGGCCTTGAACCGGCCCGGCATATGGGCATAGCCGTACACGGCGAGGCGATCGGGGCGCATGTCGATGACGCGGTCCAGGGTCGCCGCGAACGTGGCTGGCGTCTGGTTGGGCAGTCCGTAGATCAAGTCGAAATTGATCGAGCTGAAACCGATGGCCCGGGCGGCATCGTAGACTTTCGCGACGGTCTCGATGGGCTGCACGCGATTGATGGCCCGCTGGACATCGTCGTCGAAGTCCTGGACGCCCAAGCTGATGCGGTTGAAACCCAACGCCGCCAGCAATTGCAGGACGCCGCGATCCGCGCCGCGAGGATCGATTTCGATCGAATAGTCCCGGGTCTCGGAATCCGTGAGCTGGAAGTGGCGGTCGATTCTTTGCATCAGCTCGACCAGCAGCTTCTTCGGCAGGAAGGTCGGCGTGCCGCCGCCGAAATGCAGCTGCTGAACCACGCGATTCCGGTTGAAATAGGCGCCGCGGTACGAGACTTCCTGCAGCAGATGACGGACATAGCTGTCGACGCGATTCAAATGCCGGGTGACGACTTTGTTGCAGCCACAATAAAAGCAGGGACTGAAGCAGAACGGCAGGTGGACGTACATCGACAACGGCGCCGCGTCGAGTGCACCCGGGCTCGCCTCAACCGCTTCGGCGTAAGCGCCGGCATCGAGTCCCGGCCGAAACTGCAGGGCGCTCGGATACGATGTATAACGCGGGCCCGCACGGTCGTACCGATGCATGATGCTGCGGTCGAATGCGACGCTTGGACTGTCCATCATTTACCAACCCCTCGGCGAGGATAATCGCCACGCGCGTAGGATCGAGCCTGAGTGCCGGACGCGCCAATAAGGAACTCTACGTAGGCTGTGGAGACTACGTAGGGCCCGGCGCACGTTCCTTATTTTTCTCCGTCGACGCGATATTTATGCTGGCTGGCACCTAACCGCCCCTGTCGAGGACACCTTAAAATGCCGAGTGCGTACGACTCCGCGGCCAACGTGCCGGCCGTGTACAACGATATCGTCGTGCGCCGATTCGCCATCATGACGGTGATCTGGGGAATCGTCGGCATGACCGTCGGTGTCGTGATCGCCGCGGAGCTCATCTGGCCCGACCTCAACATGGGCGTTTCGTGGCTGAGCTACGGGCGGTTGCGGCCGCTGCATACGAACGCCGTGATCTTTGCGTTCGGCGGTTCCGGCCTGTTTGCGGCCTCGTACTACGTCGTCCAGCGCACCTCGCACGTGCGCCTCATTTCCGATCGGGTCGCGAACTTCACCTTTTGGGGTTGGCAGCTGGTCATCGTGCTGGCCACGATTACGCTGCCGCTCGGAATCACCCAGGGGAAAGAATACGCCGAGCTGGAATGGCCGATCGACCTGTTGATTACGATCGTCTGGGTCGCCTATGCCTACGTGTTCTTCGGCACCTTGGCGATTCGCAAGATCAAGCATATCTACGTGGCCAATTGGTTTTTCGCCGCCTACATCATCACCGTGGCGGTACTGCACGTCGTCAACAATCTGGCGATTCCGGTGTCGCTGACCAAGTCATACCCCATCTATGCCGGCGTGGTCGACGCCATGGTCGAATGGTGGTACGGCCACAATGCCGTGGGCTTTTTCCTGACGGCAGCCTTTCTCGGCATGATGTATTACTTCGTGCCCAAGCAGGCCGGGCGGCCGATCTATTCCTACCGCCTGTCGATCGTGCACTTTTGGGCCTTGATCTCCATCTACATGTGGGCGGGGCCGCACCATTTGCACTATTCGACATTGCCCGACTGGGCCCAGTCGCTCGGCATGGTGTTCTCGGTCATTCTCCTGGCGCCGTCATGGGGCGGGATGATCAACGGCATCATGACGCTCTCGGGCGCCTGGGACAAATTGCGCACGGATCCCATCCTCAAGTTCCTGATCGTCTCGCTGTCGTTCTACGGCATGGCCACGTTCGAAGGTCCGATGATGGCGATCAAGACCGTCAATGCGCTCTCCCACAACACCGATTGGACCATCGGGCACGTGCACTCCGGCGCGCTCGGCTGGGTGGCATTCATGACCATCGGTTCGCTGTATTCGTTGATTCCGCGGTTGTACGGCCGCCGGGAGATGTGGAGCACGCGGCTCATCGAATGGCATTTCTGGATCTCGACCGTGGGCGTGGTGCTGTACGTCACGTCCATGTGGATCGCCGGCGTCATGCAAGGCCTGATGTGGCGCGCCACGAATCCGGACGGCACGTTGACCTATACCTTCGTTGAAGCGCTCAAGGCCACTTATCCGTACTACATGGTGCGCCTGACCGGCGGGGTGCTGTTCCTCGGCGGTATGTTCCTGATGCTCTTCAACGTCGTCAAGACGGTGAACCCGGCAGAGAGTCGCGACACGGCGGTTGCCGTGCCGGCCATTTGACCCTCGAGGCTCGACATGGATCATGAAGTCATTGAAAAACGCGCTTGGCTGATGGGCACGCTCATCGCCATCGTCATCAGCGTGGGCGGACTCGTGGAAATCGTCCCGCTGTATTTTCAAGCGTCGGTGATTGCCCCCGCCCCGGGGATCAAGCCGTATGGGCCGCTGGAACTCGCCGGTCGGGACGTGTATATCCGCGAAGGGTGCCACCTGTGCCACACGCAAATGGTGCGGCCATTGCAGGCGGAAGTGGAGCGCTACGGACATTATTCGCTGGCAGGCGAGGCGGTCTACGACCATCCCTTCCAGTTCGGCTCCAAGCGAACCGGGCCGGATCTCGCCCGAGTTGGCGGCCGCTACTCGGATGAATGGCATCGCATCCACTTGAACAATCCGCGGGATGTGGTGCCGGAGTCCAACATGCCCGCCTTCACCTGGCTCGGCGACGCATTGGACCCCGCGGAGGTCGTCTCCAAAATGCACGCCCTGCGGCGCATTGGCGTGCCGTATACGGATGCCGATATCGGCTCCGCCCCCGCACGAGTCGCGGGCCATACGGAACTCGACGCCTTGGTGGCCTACTTGCAGGGCCTCAAATTTCACGGGGAGGTGACGCCGTGATGGGAGTCGTGCGCGGCATCCTGACCCTGGCATTGCTGGTGTTCTTCGTCGGCCTGGCGCTGTGGGCTTGGCGCGGCCGCCGCAAACCTCTGTTCGACCAACTGGCACGGCTGCCGCTGGAAGAGGACTCCACCACGGACCGCGGAGACGGGCCGTCATGAAACCGATCGTTGCTCTGTTTGTCGGCATCGCGGTCCTGGTGAATATCGCCGCCGCTCTGTGGCTCATCTGGTGGACGTCCCGCGGGGTCGACAAGAGCTCGGTACAGGAGACCACCCATGTGTGGGACGACGACCTCACCGAATACAACAATCCGCTGCCCCGGTGGTGGCTATGGCTGTTCATCTTGAGCATCGTCTTCGGACTCGGGTATCTCGTTCTGTATCCGGGCCTGGGTAATTTCCGCGGACTTCTCGGCTGGAGCGCGGTCTCGCAATATCGAGCCGACGACGCGGCGGCGCAGCAGCTGCTCGAACGGCGGTTCGCCCCTTTCAAGGAGGAGAGCCTGCGCGACCTCTCGAAAAATCCGGCGGCAATGTCCACCGCGAAGAATCTGTTCGCACTCAATTGCTCGGCGTGTCACGGCTCGGACGCCAGGGGAGCCAAAGGCTTCCCCAACCTGACCGATCGAGACTGGCTCTGGGGCGGCAGCGAACCGGCCGTCTATCAGAGCATCTCGCAGGGGCGCGACAACATCATGCCGGCATGGGGACCTGTGCTGGGCAGCGAGGGCGTGGAACAGGTCGTGTCCTATGTCTTGTCGCTGAGCGGCAGGGAGGCCAAGGCCGCATCCGCCGATTGGATGGCCGCCGGAAAGGCTCATTTCACCACCCTCTGCGCGGCGTGTCACGGGGCTGACGGAAAAGGCAACCAGGCGATCGGTGCGCCCAATCTCACCGACAGCATCTGGCTGCACGGCGGCTCGATCGAGGATATCCGCCAAACCGTCACGTACGGACGGAACAACCACATGCCCGCTCATCTGGAGCGCCTTGGGGACACCCGGGTGCGTCTGCTGGCGGCCTACGTGCTCAGTTTGTCGCAGCCGGCCACACCTCCACCGTGACGACCGCACCGGTACTGTATGCGGCACAACAAAAGGTGTACCCCCGCGAGGTGTCCGGACACTTCGCGCGGTTGCGTATCGCCGCGGCGATCATGCTGCTCGGATTGTTCTACGGCGTGCCGTGGCTGCACTGGAATGGGCGTCAGGCACTGTTGTTCGATCTGCCGGCGCGCAAGTTCTACATCTTCGGATTGACCTTATTCCCCCAGGATTTCTATCTCCTCGCGTGGCTGCTGATCGTCGCGGCCGTGTCGCTTTTTTTCTTTACCGCTCTCGCGGGCCGCTTGTGGTGCGGCTACGCCTGCCCCCAGACCGTATGGACCGAGGTTTTCGTCTGGATGGAGCGCCTGACGGAGGGCAATCGCTCCCAACAGATCAAAACCGATCTGGGCCCATGGACGCTGCGCAAGCTCGCGCGCAAGACCGGCAAACAGACGCTGTGGATCGTTTTTTCCGGATTCACGGGCGCGACGTTCGTCGGCTATTTCTCGCCGATCGGGGGCCTGGCGGAGAGAATCGCCACCGCAGGCTTGAGCTTCTGGGAGGGCTTCTGGGTGCTCTTCTACGCGGCAGCCACCTACGGCAATGCCGGCTTCATGCGCGAGCAAGTCTGCAAATACATGTGCCCGTACGCCCGCTTCCAAAGCGCCATGTTCGATCGCGACACCTTGATCATCACGTATGACGCCGCGCGCGGCGAACCGCGCGGGGTTCGTGGCCGGGATAACTGCATCGACTGCACGCTCTGCGTACAAGCGTGTCCGACGGGCATCGATATCCGCAACGGCCTGCAATTCGACTGCATCGCCTGCGCCGCCTGCATCGACGCCTGCGACGCCGTCATGACGAAAATCGGCTCGCCGACCGGCCTGGTGCGCTATTCGACGCAGTCGGAAATCGACGGGGTACCGCGCCGCATCCTCAGACCTCGGACCCTGATCTACGCCTCGATACTCATGCTGTTGGTATCCGGCTTCGTCTATGCGGTCGCGCACCGCTCACCGGTGGCGCTCGATGTGATCCGCGACCGCAACACCCTGTATCGGGAGCTCGATGACGGCCGCATCGAGAACGTATTCACCGTGCGGATCATCAACAAGGATCAGCACGCGCACACCTTTCGCCTGTACACCTCCGGGCTCCAGAACGCGGTCGTCGACAGCGATTCTCCGGCTCAGCAAGTCGATGCGGAGGAAGTCAAGACGGTGGTGGTCCGCGTGCGCATACCGCCGGCGCAGGAGCATGGCGGGCGGCAGTTTACACTGCTCGCGCGCGCGAGCGACGACCCTAAATTGACCGCGGCCAGCCCGGCTCGATTCTTTGCCAAACCGTGAAGTCCAGGAGCCGGCATGACGACTGACCGTTCCCCCAAAGCCTGGTATCGCTACCCTCTCGTGTGGCTGGTCATCGCGCCGCCGGCGGGAACCGTGATCGCCGGCATCATTACCCTCGTCCTGATCCTCGAGCATCCCGATCCCGTGATCCAGACGCCGCACGCGGCCCGGCCGGTGATTCACGGCAGCACGTCGAATTCCGTCGTCCCGCCCGCGGAGTGAGCCCGTGTCCGGCCTGTCCCGCGGTTGTTTTCACTGCGGTGAACCGTTGCCCGAACACGGTGCCGTGAGCGCCCGCGTCCAGGGCTCGGATCGTTCCTTCTGCTGTGCAGGGTGCCGCGCCGCTGCAGAGCTCATCGGCACGCTAGGCCTGGAGGATTTTTACCGGTTCCGCACCGCGCCGCCGCTGAAACCGGTCGAATCGAGCGACCAATGGTTGCTCTACGACGATGCGCCGCTCATGCAGTCGCTCACCGAGGCCGAGCCGCGCGGCCGCGCCGTCGTCCTGCTGATCGGGGGCGTGACCTGCGCCGCGTGCGGCTGGCTCATCACCCGGTCCCTGCAATGCAGCGAGGGAGTACGGCATGTCAGCGTCAACACGGCGACCGGCCGCGCCCGGCTCGTCTGGGATCCCGCCGCCGTCAAGCTCTCGCAGTTGCTGCGGTTGATCGAGCAACTCGGTTACCGCCCGCAGATCGTCGGCGCCGGCAACGGCGATAGCCGCGCCAAGGACGAGCGACGTGCGCTGCTCAAACGGCTCGCCGTGGCCGGCCTGGGGATGATGCAGGTCATGATGTTTGCGGTCGCGATGTATGCCGGCGATAGGCAGGGCATGGATGCGGATGTGCGCACCTATTTGCGCGGGGTGAGTATGCTGGTCGCGACCCCGGTGATGCTCTACGGCGGATGGCCCTACTTCGTGGGCGCGGCCCAAGCTCTCTCCCGGCGCTGCATCACGATGGATATACCGGTCACGCTGGGATTGATGCTCGCGTATGGCACCAGCGTGTACGACACGGCCCGGCACGCCGGCGAAGTGTATTTCGATTCGGTGACCATGTTCATTTTTTTCCTGACGGTAGCCCGCTATGTGGAAATGACGGCACGGCACCGCAGCACCCAGCTCAGCGATTCATTGAGTCGCACGCTGCCCGCCATCGCGCATCGAATCAGCGCCGGCGACGCGGCCGACCCAAGTGGCTCTGCCGGCTCCGGCGACACGGTCCGCGATGTCGTCCTCTCGCACCTGATGATCGGCGATCGGCTGCTGGTGCGCGCCGGCGAAGTGGCCCCCGCCGACGGCGACTTGACGCTGGGCAGCACGCAGTTCGACGAATCCATGTTGACCGGCGAGTCCCTGCCCGTCGAACGCACCGTCGGGGATCGAATCACGGCCGGCACGATCAATCTGGGCGCGCCGGTGCAAATGCGCGTCGCGGCGCTCGGCCGCGACACGGTATTGGCCGGCATCGTGAGCTTGCTCAATCGTGCGCAATCGGAACGGCCGCGCATCGCGCGCGCCTGCGATCGCGCGGCCGGACGCTTCCTCCTGCGCGTACTGATCGGCGCCGTGTTGGTGTGCGTGTTTTGGCACGTCGTCGACCCCGCGCGCGCCTTCGATGCCACGCTCGCCGTTCTGGTGGTCGCATGTCCGTGCGCTTTTTCCCTGGCAACCCAGGTCGCGGTCGCGAGTGCCACCGCTGCGCTCGCCCGCCGCGGGATTCTCGTCACCAATCCGGACGCCATCGAAAATCTCACCCACGTAACCCGCGTGGTATTCGACAAAACCGGCACGCTGACGCGTGGCGTAGTGTCGCTGTCGCGCTGCACTCCACTCGGCGCACTGCCGGCCGCCGAGTGCCTGCGGATCGCCGCGGCCCTGGAAGTGGGTTCGGAACATCCGATCGCGCGCGCCTTCAGTGCCGTTGCGCCGCAACGCCTGCACGCAACGGACCTGCGCACGGTAGCCGGCGGCGGTGTCGCCGGATTCGTTGACGGCCAAGCCTTCAGAATCGGCACCCGCGATTTCGCCGCCCAGCGAAGCGGTAGCGACCGCGGCGGTGGCAGCGACAGCGACAGCGACAGCGAGTCATTTGAACACGCCCGGATCGATGACGCAGCCATCTTCTTGTCGTCGGATGCCGGCGAGTTGGCGGCGTTCACCCTCGCGGACGAGCCACGGCCTGAGAGCTCGCGCGCCGTCGCAGCGCTGCATAGTCAAGGCCTCGCAACGGAGATTCTGAGCGGCGACTCGCTGCCGGCGGTTCAGCGGCTGGCGCAGCACTGCGGCATCGCCCGCTATGCCGCGCGACAGTCGCCGAACGACAAGCTGGAGCGCATCCGCGCGCTCAACGCGCAGGGTGAATTCGTGGCGATGGTGGGCGACGGTATCAATGACGCTCCCGTGCTCGGCGGCTCGGGCGTCGCCGTGGCGATGAGCCGCGCCTCGGCACTCACTCTGGCGGGCGCGGACCTCATCCTGGTGGGCGATACCCTGCTGGCGCTCCCCGACGCTTTCCACCTGGCGCGGCGCACGGCGCTCGTCATCCGTCAGAATCTGCGCTGGTCGGCGGCGTACAATTTGGCTGCCATGCCGCTGGCCGCGCTCGGTTGGGTGCCTCCGTGGGCGGCCGCCATCGGCATGTCGATGAGCTCGATCTTCGTGGTATTGAACTCGCTACGCCTGATCCGCGAGCGTCCGCCGCGAGCGTCGGCGCAGGTCGATCACGCGCCGGCGGGGCGTTCGGCCCAGTCCCGCCTGGGATTTCGGGGCGGCCTCTCGTGAGTATCGTTTGCGTACTGATTCCAGTGTCGCTGCTGTTGGTCGGCTGCGGCGTGTGGGCGTTTTTCTGGGCGGTGCGCAGCGGCCAATTCGAGGAGTTGGACGTACCCGGCTGGGAAATACTCGTCGACCAAGCCGATGAGCCGGCCCCACCGGCGGCGGACCGAAAGGGGCAGTCACCCTGATGCAGCAAGCCGCGGTCTGCGATCCTCTGTCCCTCTCGGCGGCATTCGTCGCCGGAATGGCGGGCAGCGTGCATTGTCTCGCCATGTGCGGCGGATTGGCCGGCGCACTGGGCCTGCGCGCGCGCCGCGCGGCAACCCCCCTGCAGGCTGCGATCCATGCCGCCTCGTATCAGATCGGCCGTTTGACCAGCTACACACTGGCCGGCGCGCTCGTAGGCGCCAGCAGCGGCCTGATCGTGGGAGTACTCGATCTGGACCGCGTTGCGCTGGTCGCGCGCCTCTTGGCGGGCCTCGTCTTGATTTCGATAGCTGTCGGCATTCTGCTCGAACGCCGGCCCCTGTCGGGACTGGAACAGCTGGGCGGACGTCTATGGCGCCACGTGGCGCCCTTGGCGCGGTCGATTCCCGCAACCGGGTCGACGGCGTCGCTGCTGTTAGGGATGCTGTGGGGCTGGCTGCCCTGCGGATTCGTCTATTCGATGCTGATATTCGCGGCACTCAAGGGAGGCGCCCTGCAAGGCGCCGCCTTGATGCTCTTTTTCGGCCTGGGCACCGCACCGGCGCTGCTGGGTGCGAACCTCGTCGGCGCGCAAGCCAAGCGTGCCGCGATGGCGCGCGGCGTGCATCGCGCGGCGGGCTGGTTTCTGCTCGTGTTCGGTGCGCTTACCATGCTCGGGCCCATGAATCACATTCATCACGGTTCCAATACCAGCAGGCCCGCGGCGGTGTTGGAAATGGGAATGTGATATCGGCTGTGCACCTTCGTTACCGAATCGCCCAATACGCCTCTGGCCGCCAGCCACATCAAGAGCTCCACGCCCTGCGAGCCCGCCTGCTCGATCAGCTCGAGATTGGAGAAACGCGTCAACGCCACGGGGTCATATACGATCTTCTCCATGCACATCAAATCGAATTCCTTGTTGATGAATCCCGCCCGGGTACCGTCGAGTTGGTGCGACAGGCCGCCGGTACCGAGTATGGCAACACGGAGATCCGCCGGAAACGCTTGAATCGCACGACCGACGGCACGGCCCAGAGCGAAGCAACGCTTCGCGGAAGGCAACGGATGCTGCACGGTATTGATGGAGATGGGTATGGTTTTCACCGGCCACGCCGCAGCGTTCGGCCACAGCAGGCTCATCGGTAACGCGAACGCGTGATCCACCAGCATTTCCTGGCAGGTCGTCACGTCGAATTCATCGCGCACCAGCGCCTCGGTCAAATGCCAGGAAAACGCGGGATCTCCCATGAAGGGCGCGAACATCTCCGGCAGGCCCCAGCCCTCATCGCCGTAGCGGTATTCGCCGGCGGCTCCCACGGCAAATGTCGGCAACTTATCGAGGAAGAAATTCAAGCCATGATCGTTGTAGAAGACCACGACCATATCCGGCCGCACCCGCTCCAGCCATGTGTGCACCGGCGCGAAGCCGTCGAAGAACGTTTTCCAATAGGGCTCGTTCTGCAAACCTTTGGCGATCGCGTTGCCGATCGCCGGGACATGGGCGGTGGTAACCGCTCCTACGACATGCGCCATGTCAAACTCCCGCCGCCAGCAACTTCTCCTTGAACGCCGCCACGCTGACCCCGGTCTGTTGGGCACCGATATCTTGCATGCTCAAGCCGGACAAGCCTGCAAGCTTGGCCAGGTAATAGATGTTGCCTCCGGCCCGCAGCAGCTCGAGAACATTGCGGGCCTTCACGGCAGCGCGCTGCGCATCCGTCAACGCGAACTTCGTGCAATAGGCATCCTCGTCGGCCAGAAATGCCGCGCGGTTCTTCGCATCGTTGAACGAATAGCACATCTTGTTCAATGCGTAGCCGCTTTGGGCCCGCACGCCGTCGAAAACAGGGGTCGCCAATTCGTCCGGGAGAGTAGGGCTGGCCAAGATGATTTCCTCCGATTGGCCTTTATCTTTGCGCACGGACGGCCGCAATGCCATCCGTAAAGACTGCTTCCGATTGCGGCAATCACCTATGGGGCCGGCCTGCTACTGAACGGCCGTGCAAATTCATTCGCACCGCCCGAGGCGTTCGCGTTACCGGCTATCCGGGCCGGTAAATGCCGTTATAGCGACTCCCCCGAGCTTCCGTCATTTGTTTTCGTATATCGAATGTCGTGAACCGGGCGCCCCTGCTCGTCAAGGGTTACGGTAAAAAAATCACTGCATTTCGCATACCGAAATAACCGAACGGTCTATGGAAAAACTGCATCGGTCGAACGGAAGCCTTGAGAGCATGGGGCGCGCGATCAGGTACGAACGAGCTGCGTGCGTCGACGCGCGGGGTGCCGGGTCGAGAGGATTGCCGTGCCTTGACGCTCAACTGGCTATAACTATATTATATGCATTCAATAGTATTGAACGCTCGGACGGGTTGCCGAAGGGCAATGTTCTCGAAAATGGGTCCGATCCGCGCGTATTGACGAAAACCCACTATGTCGAGCTCGGTATGCACCCAGCCGCTTTGACCACCGCGAATTCCTGCGTGCATGACGCACGAAAGTCCGGCTGCACGGATCGCTCATGAGCAGAATCGTCGGCGGGATTGGCATATCTCATACGCCCTCGATGGGCACTGAATTCGATCGCGGGATGCGCGAGGGGTTCAGTCCGGCTTGGCAGGTATGGTTCGATGGGACGCGGCCGGTGAAAGCGTGGCTCGCCGCCATGCGCCCGGATCAGATCGTGGTGATCTACAACGATCATTTGAATCTATTTGAGTTCGACGCCTACCCTACGCTGGCGATCGGCGTAGCCGAGCGGTTTGCCCAGGCCGACGAAGGTTGGGGAAAGCGGCCGCTGCCCGATCTTCCGGGAGACACCGCCTTTGGGTGGCACGTAACCGAGTCGCTGATTCAGCAGGAATTCGATTTGACCGTCTGTCAAGAGATGGCGATCGATCACGGCATTTATTCATGGCTTCCCTATGTGGCGGACGCTCCCTGGCCCGCCCCGATATTGCCGATTGCGGCCAACATGATTCGACAGCCGCTCCCCAGTTCCCAGAGGCTGTGGAAGCTCGGTCGGGCGCTGCGCACCGCAATCGAGGCCTTCCCGGGAGATCAGCGGGTGGTCGTGATTTCGACCGGCGGAATGTCTCATCAGATCAGCGGCGCTCGTTTTGGCATTGCCAACATCGACCTCGACCGATTCTTCCTCGAGCACCTGCATCGCGACCCGGACCGGCTCTTGCGCATCCCCCAGAAAGAACTCATGCGGTTGGGCGGTACCGAGGCGGCCGAACTGTCCATCTGGTTTGCGATGCGCGGTGCCCTATCGGATCGGATCGCGCAGATCTACACCTTCCATACATTTCCACAAATTACCGGCTGCGGCGTTGCGGTCTATGAAGAGCCCAACCAGACTTCAGCCGATTAGTGAACGCCGGACGATGAGCGCATTACGAAACCGGACGCAGTTGCCGCCACTTTCAATGGAGAATGAGACCCCATGACAAACTCGCCCGTTACGAATGATGGGCTGGCCGACGAGGAAACTCCGTTCATTCGGAACGCTTGGTACGTCGCATGTTTCAGCAGGGATGTGGTCCAGGGAACACCCTTCATGCGCCGAATCCTGGGTGAAGACGTCGTGTTATATCGTAAGGCCGACGGTACGATCGTCGCGATGAAGGATCGCTGCCCGCACCGATCCTTTCCGTTGTCGTCGAGCAAAATCGACGGCGACGATATCGTCTGTGGATACCATGGAATACGCTTCGGCTTCGATGGAGTCTGCAAGCTGGTACCTACGCAGGCGTCGGCGCCGCGCGCATTGAATGTTCGTACCTTCGTAGTCCGGGAAACGTCGCCGGTCGTGTGGATCTGGATGGGAGACACGGAAACGGCGCACCGCACCGAGTTGCCGGCGGCTCCCTGGATGCTCGACGACTTCGGTTGGGCGACCGCCTACGACTATCTCAGGGTCAATGCGAGCTATGTGTTCCTGCACGAGAATCTCGTCGATCTCAGCCATTTGACGTTTCTTCACGCAAATACCTTCGGCACCCCGGACTACGCGACGGCACCGTTCGAAACGGAGATTACCGACGAGACGATCGTCGTTCGACGGACGGTGCAGCCCACGCGCCTGCCCCCGATTTACGCCAATCCGCTCGGCATGCAGAATGTCGATGCCGCCAGAATCGTCACCTCGACGTTTGTGACGCCCGGACTGTCGATCTCGGCCGTCGTGCTGCGCAATTTGGAGCAACCCGTGGAATCTCGAGTGGATCACCATATTCGCACCGCGCAGCTGGTGACGCCCTGTGACCAGCGTACGGTGCATTATCATTTTGTCGTCGCGCGGGATTTTGTGATCGGCGACCCAGGCGTGAGCAACTTCATCCTGCAGAGCGTGAAGGCGGCGTTTGTCGAAGACGTATTTGCCCTCGAAAGCATCACCCGCATCCGGCGGGACGATCCGGACATTCATTTCAAGGAAAAGTCGATCGCGAGCGACCGCGCCGGGGTGATGCTGCGACGCAGGCTCCTCGCATTGGCGGGTCAAGAGGCTTCGTAATTCGATGGATGCACCGCTCCTCATTTCCGTCGCGCCGAATGGCGCAAGGCGCTCGAAGCTCGACCATCCTGCGATTCCATTGTCGGCGTCGGAGATTGCCGAGGAAGCGGAACGTTGCGCAGATGCAGGAGCCGCCCTCCTGCATCTGCACGTTCGCGACGACGACGGCGCCCATAGTCTCTCACCGCAAAAATACCGGCAAGCCATCGAAGCGATCGAGCGGCGCGTCGGCGATCGCCTGGTAGTTCAGATCACCACCGAGGCATGCGGCATATTCGACATTGCAACGCAAATGGAGGCGGTACTCGCGGTGAAGCCTGCCGCCGCTTCCTTCGCGGTGCGCGAGTTCATCCCGGACGCCGGCAGCGAAGCCCGGGCGCGGGACTTTTTTGCCGAGGTGCGAGAGTTGGGCACCCTGCCGCAATTCATCGTGTATGAGCCCGGCGAGATCGACCGGCTGCGCAGCCTGGTGTCGGCGGGCGTCATTCCCTTTCCCACCCCCTCCGTCCTATTCGTGATCGGCCGCTATACGTCGGGTCCCGCGGCGGAGGCATCGTCCTTGGTGCAGTTTCTCGCGCACTGGGGCAACGAGGAACCGTGGACGGTGTGCAGCTTCGGTGCCGCCGAACTTCCGGTTGCCGCGGCGGCAGTCGCGCTCGGGGGAAATGTTCGCGTGGGCTTCGAGAACAATCTATACCGGGCGGATGGCACGCCATTGGCGTCGACTGCCGAGCAAGTGGCGGCGGTGGTCGCGGTTGCGCGGCTGCTCAACCGGCCTATCGGCGATATGAGAACCCGGCGCTGATCGACGCGAAGGGCCTTTCCATCAAGCGCCGCGCAACGCGATTCCCGGTGGGGGCCGCATCGCGGGACGGAGAATTAACATGCATCTGGCGAGTTTTACTTATCAAGGTCGGGATTTGGTCGGCTTCCGGCGGGGCGCGGATCAATTGATTGCCGTGAATGAAGCGCTTCTGCGAGGAACCCCGTTCGGGGGGAATGACGCGCCGCGAGACATGATCGCATTGATCGAGGGCGGACACGATTTGCTGGCGGCGCTCCGCCAGGCGGCGGCGTCGGCCACCCTCCCTCCGGGTGTCGCGGCGATTCCAATCGGCGACGTGAAATGGCATCCGCCGGTGCGCAAGCCGGGCAAGATTGTCGGCGTCGCCATGAACAATTCCGCATCCGATGCGCGAAAAATCAGCGCGCCCAATCATCCGATGTTCTTTTTGAAGCCGCAGACCAGCCTGCTGGGTCATATGAACGAACTCGAGATTCGGTCGTACTACGGGAGCGTGCATCCCGAGCCTGAACTGGCCGTCGTGATCGGTAGGCGGGCGCGGGACCTTGCTCCGGAGCGGGCACTGGAATACGTCTTCGGATACAGCATCATGAACGATATGACCGGCAACGCGATGCGCGGCGAGGACATGGTGCACTACTACGCGCTGTATGCGAGTAAGTCGGACTCAAAAACGCTGGAGCGCCGGGAGCAACACCTCTCCTATGCGGCGCGATACAAGGGAACCGATGGATTCGGGCCGCTGGGACCCTGGTTGGCGACGCGCGATGAAATCCCGGATCCCGGCAATCTGGATGTCATCTGCAAGGTGGGCTCGGAGGTCGTTGCCGAGGACAGCACACGCTACCTGACGTACAGCGTGCCGGAAATCCTCGCATTTCTTTCGCGGTTCCAAACCCTGGAACCCGGCGATGTCATCTCCATGGGCACGGCATTCAGACAGCAGCCCGGCGCCCAGCGAACCATACACAGCGCGGATCTGCAACGCGTCGAGGGAGCCGTTACCGTGGAGATCAGCGGACTGGGCACGCTCTGTACGCCCGTGCGACGGACGGCGATGCAGCTCGATGGCTGGCGCCTGCCGAAAAAGCCGGAGAACGCGAAAGACTAGCGCTCCGACGGCCGGCGCCGGCTGCGCCTATCCTTCTTTCGCATCGAGGGACCCGATACCCGATACGCGCCGCGGACACGCGGCGCGCAGTTCCTCGACCCTGATGCCGCAATTGTGCGCCCCAATGTCGAAAAGATTCTGGCCGAGGGTGGCCGCCAGTTTGAGCAACGCCTGCAGGTGGCCGCCGGCCTTCAAGAGGCCGGTCCAGTCGCGGTTGCGGATGAGTTCACGGCATTCGGGGGTCAAGTCGTAAGCCGACAAGTAGGCTTGTTCGTCGCGAAGAAAGCGCTCGCGATTGCCAGGCTGCTTGAGGCTGAGCGCAAAGCGGTTGAGCGCGAAGCCCCGCGTCGAACTCGTTCCATCGAACAAATAGGTACCGGGCGGTTCCAAATTGAAACCCGGCGCGGCCGGATGGATATCGTCAGCCATAGCTCACCTCCGTAACGGTCCTATTATAGCAACGATCGCGCGATATGCCTGTTACAGCCCGTCGACGAACCGCAGTACATGCGCCGTGAATTCCGCCGGCTCTTCCAGATTCATGACATGGCCGCCCTTCTCAAAACGTACCAAGTTGCCCTGCGGGACGCTTACGGAGATTTCCTCGGCGATCTCGCGATACCCTGCGACGTCCCGGTTGCCGGAAACGATCAGTGTGGGTACGCGGAGCGAGCGCAGTCCCGCGCGAATGTCCGGGCCCGGCTGTTGCGGATCCGAGTTTTGCCAGTGCCAGCCGCTATAGTCGCCGACCATCGCCGCCACCATGCGATACGCATCAGGGTAATCACGAAGCGAGTCGAAGATCGGCTGTTCCAGCCAGAACCGCTTGCTCGCCATGACGCCGTGCTGCGCCGCGTAGGCCGCCACCGCCTCAGGCGGCCGCGGCGTGAGCCAGCGGTGGCCGGGCAGACCCGGCGAAGCGAGCACCAAACCGGCCACGTCCTTCGCGTGCGCGATCGAATAGGCCAGCGCAACATTCGCGCCCAATGAGAGCCCCACGATCACCGGCCGGCGCAGCGTCAAGGCGTCGGTCAACGCACGCAGATCGTCCAAATGACGATACGGGCCGGACGGCACCGTGGAGGCGCCAAATCCTCGCAGATCGTATCGCACGACGCGATGCCGGGCGGCCAGCGCCGGCATCTGCGGGTCCCAGGATCGGCAATCGAAGCTGAAGCCATGCAGCAGTATCACCGCCGTTCCGCGGCCTGCCGCCTCCCAGTACAGATGGCCGCCTTGCACTTCGATCGTGCCGCTGTCGATGTCGATCACCGCTACTGCCTTGGCGCCGCCGCGCGAAACAAGGGCACGATGTGCCGCTCGGCAAAGCGCCACCGCACGCCGTCGAACGCATACACGTCCTCGAAATCCGCCACTATGGCCGGGATCGTCGAGTCGATCGGCGGAGAACCGCTCGCTGAAAAGGTGAAGGCAGCGCTCAAACCGCGCGCGGACGACTCGCCCGTAAACTCGATGCGAAGGCCACTGACGAAGTGACGGGAAGTCCGCGGCCCGTCGCGTGTCCGGTCGATGTAGAACTGCCGTATCTGTTGTCCGCCGCGAAGCACGCGGGGTCCATTCGTGTAGAGGGCGTCGTCCGTAAACAACGCAACGAAGCCCTCGACGTCGCCGCGATCCAACTGATGACCGAAGTCGTCGTTCAGCTGCTCGATGGCCCGTCTGTCCGCCGACCGATCGGTGTGGCTCATGATGTCTCCTTGCTATACCGTCCCGCCGGCGGATCGCACATCCCCCGCGGCGGGATATCATCTTACGATCGACCGCCGAAGTCTCGTCGAATCTGGACGAAGAACTCGCGCGGCTTCGCCACGTTGCAGCGGAGCGAACCGGCCTGCCCTCGAATCGTTTTCATTCGCTCCCCTACGGTATTTTCTTATTCAACCTAATTGCACTGTCGCAATACTATCTATTGCTCCCGATGATGGGTCAAGCGTCTGCATCTTTGACAGCTATGTTGCATCTATTTAGTATCGTTGTAATAGGGCGAGGTGTCGCCGAGCCCTCCTGGCTGGAAAATGATCCAAGGTACGCGATCGAGGCGGGGCGACTTGCCGCGGTTGACCGCAGGGTTGCAAACGGGGGAAATAACAATGCACTCGACCAAACGCCTGCTTGCTGGGTTGCTCGGCATGGTGGCGGCAATCGCTGTTTGCGCGCAGTCCACTGAGGGCGAATGGCCGAATTTTGGCGGCACGGCAGGCGGAACCCGGTATTCCGCCGTCGCCCAGATAACGCCGGAAAACGTGTCGCAGTTGAAGCCGGCTTGGACCTACGAGCTGGATGTTGAGCCCGACCCTGCGGCAAAACCTTATGTCGCATTCGAAGCGACGCCGTTGATGCTTGGCGATACCGTGTATTTTTGCGCGCCGAACAACTCGTTGGTCGCGCTCGACGCCGAGACCGGGCAGCTGCGCTGGAAATTTCAGTCGAATTTGCGCAAGTGGGGAAGCTTCCGTGCGTGCCGCGGCGTTGCCTATTACCGCGCGGCCGCAGCGCAGACCGACTGCCAGGAACGCATCGTGACCGCAACCGTCGATGCCCGCCTGATCGCCGTCGGGGCCAAGGACGGCAGGCCATGTGAAGGGTTCGGCGTTCATGGCATCGTCGACCTGCTGGCCGGCATGGGCCCGGTAAAACCCGGCGTGTACAGCGTCACATCGGCGCCGACGATCGTGCGCAACGTGATCGTGATCGGCGGGTCCGTATTGGACAACGGCCAGGCCGACAATCCTTCCGGCGTCATTCGCGCCTTCGATGCGATCACGGGAAAGCTGGCCTGGGCCTGGGATTTGGATCGTCCCAGCGTCCCTGCTTCGCCGGCCGATGGAGCTTACTCGCGCAACACGCCGAACGGCTGGGCACCTTTCAGCGCCGATGAAGCGGCCGGGCTCGTATTCGTCCCGACGGGAAACAGCAACCCCGATTATTTCGGTGCGCATCGCACACCCGAGTCCGAGAGATATTCGAGCTCCGTCGTTGCGCTCGACGCCATCTCAGGCGCGGTCCGCTGGTCGTTTCAGACCGTCCACCACGATCTGTGGGATTACGATGTGGCCTCCCAACCCGTACTGATCGATTGGAAAGTCCAAGGAACATCCACTCCCGCGTTGATCCAAGCCACCAAGCGGGGCGAGATCTTCGTGCTCGACCGCAGGGACGGCAGCACGTTGACGAAAGTGGTCGAGAAGCCGGCGCCGCAGGGCGGTGCCCCCGGCGATAGGACGGCAGCTACGCAACCCTTCTCCGTGGAAATGCCCTCGCTCGCAGGTCCGGATCTGACCGAAGCGGATATGTGGGGCATTACACCCCTGGACCAATTATGGTGCCGCATCCAATTTCGCAAGGCCCGCTACGACGGCCCCATGACGCCGCCGACGCCCGGGCGGGCGTGGATCTACAGCCCCGGATGGATGGGGGGCAACGACTGGGGCAGCGTTTCGGTGGACGAAGAACGCCAGGTCTTGGTCGCCGTCTCGATGCGCATGGCCAACTACGATCGATTCGTGACGAACGACGAAGCGAAGGACATGAGCGCTGCCGCCCGGCGCGGCATTACGCCCCAATCCGGTTCTCCCTACTTCGGCGTGATAACCGATTACTTTCACTCGGCGCTGGGCATGCCCTGCCAACGCCCTCCCTACGGAATGATCAGCGCCATCGATCTTCGCACCCGCACCCTCCTCTGGTCCCACCCGTTCGGCACGGCCCGGCACGCCGGTCCGCTCGCACTTCACGTGCGCATTCCCTTCCCCATTCCGATGGGTGCCGTCACTATGGGGGGCAATCTGGTGACCAAGAGCGGGCTGATTTTCGTCGGGGCCGCCCTCGATCAATACTTGCGCGCGCTCGATATCACCACAGGCCGGCAGTTATGGAGTACAGAGTTGTCCGCGGCCGCTTTTGCGACGCCCATGACATACCAGTCACCCAGCAGTGGCCGCCAGTTCGTCGTCGTCGCGGTCGGCGGCAACAGCCATTTTGGGCCGAACGAGGGGTTGTACCTCCAAGCCTACGCGCTGCCGGCTCCCGGTCGATGAACGCTCTATGGCGGCTTGCGGCCCTCGGCGATATCATATGGGCGCTCGATCGCCCTCATTCGAGATGACACCATGGCTCTGACCATCCGTCCTTTGCATCCCACCTTCGTAGCTGAAATCGCCGGCGTCGACTTTGTGCGCCCGCTCGAGCAGCACACCGTTTCGGAGATCGTCGCGGCGATGGACGCCTATTCCGTCTGCGTATTTCGCCGCACGGGTCTGACGGACAGTTCCCATGTCGCCTTCAGCCGACAGCTGGGCGTGCTGGAACATGCGCCTAGCCTGGGCGCCAAGCGGATCCCGCGATTCGATCATCCCGAACTGTTCGATGCGGGCAATCTGGACGCCCAGGGAAGCCTGATTCAGGATGGCCGGCGGCGGCTATACAACCTCGGCAATGCGTTGTGGCACACCGATTCGTCCTTCAACGAACATCGCGCGGCGTACTCGCTGTTGCTGGCGCACGAAATTCCACCGGCCGGCGGCGATACGGAGTTCGCCGATATGTATGCCGCGTATGAATCCCTGCCGGCGGCCCTCCAATCGGATATCGAGGATTTGGTCGCCGAGCATTGGCTGTGGCATTCGAGGATGCTCGCGGGCTATCCGGAGCCCACCCAGGCGGAGCGCGAGGCGAAGCCGCCGGCGCGTCACAAGCTCGTCCAGATACACCCCGGGTCGCGGCGCAAGTCGTTATACATCGCGGCCCATGCCTCGCACATCGTCGGACGTCCCGCCGATGAGGGACTTGCGCTCATCACCAAGCTCATCGAGTTGGCCACCCGGCCGCAGTTCGTTTATCGCCTGAAGTGGCAGGATCCCGGCGATCTGGTCATCTGGGACAATCGCTGCACCATGCATCGCGCAACCCCGTTCGAGGACACGGTTCATCGGCGCGACATGCGACGCACGACGGTATACGACCCGGTCGCTTCGCAGCCGCTGAGCTGAGCCCACGTCACGGATACTCAGACTATTACCTCGGTACAGTGATTCTGACCGGTTCGAACCATGGCGGGTCGACGCTGTATCGCATAATCGGGCGCATAATCGGGCCCATAATCGGGCCCATAACCGGGCAACGTCGCGGTACCCAGATACTAGCGTTTGAGGACGTTGTGGAGAAGCAAGATGCCGCCGCCCAGCAAGGAGCCCAGCGCCATCACCGTCGAGACCTGCGCGTAATGCAGGCCCAGGCCCAGCAAATGTCCGGAGGCGAGAGGCGAAATCACCCCGCCCAGTCGCCCGAAACCGGTCACGAAACCGACGCCGGTGGCTCGAACGTGGACCGGAAACGATTTCGTCATCAGCGCATACAGACTGGCTTGCGCGCCATACAGAAAGGCGCCGAGCGCGCTCGAAGCGGCGACGAGTAGCGCCATGTCGCCGGCAGTCCTCGCAAATGCGCACAGCAGCCCCCCCGTCCCTAACAGAAGCACGACGGTCAACCCTGCAGTATTGAATCGAGCCGAGAGCGCGGCGATCGCCAACGCACCGACGATGCCGCCGCCGCTGCACCAGGCGGCAACCGATGCGGCCTGCGATTGCGACAGGCCGAGATCGACGACGATCTTTGGAATCCAATTCAACGCGTAGTACAAGGTCGCATTGTGCAGGCCATAGATCAACGTGATGATGAGGGCCAGAATGAGCAGGGCCGGCCGCATGAAAATGTCCAGACCCGCACGGCGCGCGGTCTCCGGTCCCACCGCGGGCAGGGAGGGCAACGGCGGCTGATGCAGCCGCCGCAGGATGTCGTTTACACGCTCGAGGGATCGTGAGGAGGGCCTGGAAATCAAATGTTCAATCGATTCCGGCACGAACACCAGGGGCGCGAGCATCATGACGCCGGTCGCGACGCTGCCGGCAACGAAGATGGCATTCCAGTTGAAATGCTGCAGCAGCAATGCCGAGGCCCCGCCTCCCACGAGTCCGCCGACCGGGAATCCCACGGCCATCACCATGACGGCGAGATCCCGGTAGCGCCGGTTCGCATATTCGGCGGACAGCGCGCTGATGCAGGGCACGAGCGCGCCGACGCCGATGCCGGTCAGCAGGCGACCCGCCGATAAGGTGCCCAGACCCGTGGCGAACGCGCATATCAGCATCCCGCACGTCATCGCTGCCAGACTGCAAAATATCATGGGGCGCCGGCCGATCTTGTCGGCGAACGGCGCAACGACCAGCGCTCCGAAACCGTTGCCGAAGAGGCCGAGCGAAATGACGAACCCCAAGGCCGCGGGGCTGATCGCCCAGTCATGGGTGATGCCGGGCGCGGCGAACGCGATGGCGAGCACGTCGAAACCGTCCAACGCATTCAGACCGAAGAGCACGGCGATGATCCGCAGTTGGAACATCGTCAACGGCAGCGCCGCAATCACTTCACGAGGATCCAATGGCGCCTCTCGGCCGGCATTGGATGAAGAAACCACCGGCCTGCTCAAATAACATATCTCCGATTAGACTGCCGCTGCGCATGCACACGGCAGGAAATTGACGGCTCTGCTGCGCGCAATTATAGTTGTGGAACTAAGCGCAACTATATTCCATACATTCACCATAGTTGTATAAATTGTACTCGAGAGTTGGATTGTTCCCGATCTACGCCGAATGACGCCTGAAACTTGAGGTCGTTCGCTCCGACATCCGTCCATCCATAGGATACAAATTGTGAAAGTAGCTTTTATCGGCGTCGGCAATATGGGCAAACCCATGGCCGCCAACGTGGTCAAGGGCGGACATGAGGTGTTTCTGTTCGATGCCGATCTCTCCGTCGCTGCCGCAGTGGCCGCCGAGATCGGTGCGGCGCCGTTGGCAACTCTGCGCGAGGCCGCCGCGGCGGAGATTATCGTCACCATGCTGCCTGACGGTAAGGTCGTGCGCACCGTGGCCCTGGGAAACGACGGAATTGCGTCCGCCGCAAAGCCCGGCACCATAGTGATCGATATGAGTTCGAGCCAGCCCATGATCACGCGCGATACTGGAGCGGCCCTCGCGCTGCGTGGTATCGCCTTGATCGATGCGCCCGTGTCGGGCGGCGTCGCCAGAGCGATCACCGGGACGTTGACGATCATGATCGGGAGCAACGATGCCGCCGCGCTGGCCAGGGCCAAACCGGTTCTCAGCTGCATGGGCACGACTTTCTTCGAGGTCGGCGGCTTGGGATCGGGGCACGCCGCAAAGGCGCTCAACAATGTGGTTGGGGCTGCGAACTATGCGTTGCTTGCCGAGGCCCTCCTCGCGGCCGAACGTTATGGAATCGAACCGGAAATGATCGTCGATATCGTCAATACATCGACGGGACAATCGTTTTCGTCGAGCGTCGTCATGAAGAACTTCGTGCTCACGAAGAAATTCAACACCGGGTTCGCCCTGGGCTTGCTCGCCAAGGACGCCGCCATCGCAGCCGAACTCTGCAAGGAGTTGGGATTCGACGCGCCGCATATCGAACTCGCCAGCCGGCGCTGGGCGCAAGCGCGCGACGCACTGGGCGCCGGCGACGATAGCTCGAGAGCAATGTTGGCGTGGCGAGGCACCCGCTCGGACTGAAGCCGGCGGCCGCGCGATCGTCCGTCAAACCGACTTTTGCGGCATATCTTCCCCGACCGAGCGCCGCCGCACGCTTTCGAGCGCGCGCCTAAGTCCTCGGCCGATTGACATTATATTGCATTTATTTAATATAGTTGCATTCAAAACGAAGCAGGGAGTTGGTCATGGACGTTCGCACTCGAGCGCCAAACTGCGGGAGTCTGCTACCGCGGGCCCGCGGCGGCGTCATTTTCAAAGCGGCAGTTTGCTTCTCCATCTGCCTTGCGTGCGGAACGGTGCCGGCTCTTGCCGCTCCCGCCGAAACGCCCGCCGCACCGGCAACTCTGTCGATGCGGGGCGATGGGCCGGCGCCCGCGGCCAAACCGTTCAGCATTACCCGGGCCGATCCGCAAATCGATGCATTGATCGCAGCGGATGCCAAGGCGGAACTCGTCGCCACAGGCTTCGGACTGAACGAAGGCACGACCTGGGTACGCGACGGCAAGGGCAGCGGCTTTCTCCTGGTCGGCGGGTTGCTCGACAATGTGCTGTACAAGATCGCGCCCGACAACACCGTGTCGGTGTTCATGGAAAAAGCCGGCTACACCGGCAACGATCCCGATACGGTCGGTGCGCAGACACGGGCGGGACGATCGCACGTGCTGCTGATCGGTCCTTCGTGCTCCGGGGTGGATCCGCAGGGACGCATCGTGTGGTGCGCGGACGACGATCGCCGGGTGATGCGGCTGGAAAAGGACGGCACCCACACGATTCTATCGACCGGTGTCGACGGCAAGCGCTTCAGCGGCCCCAATGACATCACCATCAGGCACGATGGCGGCATTTACCTGACGGACAACGATTTTGGCCTGCGCGGAGCGGGGAAGAGTCCGCTCAAGGAATTGGACAATGGCATCTTCTTGATCAGGGATGGAACGACCAAACTCGTTCTCTCCGACAAGCAGTTGGGCGGCATCCCCAACGGCATCACATTGTCGCCCGATGAGAAGTACCTATATCTCTCCGCGGGACAAAAGATGTTCCGTTACACCGTCAAGCCCGACGGCACCCTGGGCGACTCGACGCTGTTCACGGAAGGCGTGGGCATCGGCGACGGAATGCGGGCCGACAGCCGCGGGGATATCTATTCGACGGGCGGCGCCGGACCCGGACTGGTCAGAGTCATGTCGCCGCAAGGCAAGTTCCTCGGATCGATCAACCTGCCCGTTCTGAATGCCGAGCCCAAAAAGCAGATCTGCTCGACGAACGTGGCTTTCGGCGATACCGACGCCAGAACCTTGTACATCGCGGCGTGCGATGCCGTGTATAAGATCAGATTGAAAGTGGCGGGAATTCTCCAAGGGCCCGCCTCGTAGGGTCGATCGAGTACGCGATGGCATGGCGCGGCCGCGCGCCGCGGAGTGCGCGGTTACGGTGATGGATTCTTGTAAGGTCAGCCGGGGGAATGTATGTCTATGAAGCCGGCCAGGGGTTCCCCCTGGATATTCGCATCGATATTGTTGTTGTGCGGGATCGCCCTTGCGGGCGGCGGCGTGGAGTTGGCCCTGCTCGGAGGATCGACGTACTACCTCGTGACGGGCGTCGCTCTGATCGCTTCGGCGGTTTTGCTTTGGCGCGGCAACCGCTGGGGCATGTGGCTCTATCTGCTCGCGGTCGTGTACACGGTCGTCTGGTCGTTCTGGGAAATCGGCATGGACGGATGGGCTTTGGCCTCGCGCATCGGCGTACCGCTTCTTCTCGCATTGTATTTTCTGCTTCCGCGCGTGCGGCGCGGACTCCAGTGATACCACGCGGAGCAGTCGATGCGTCGCGCAGGTGGCTCGTCGCGGCGTTCTTGGCGGCCGCCGCGCTGAACTGCGCGCCGGTGAATGCGGCGGATGGCGGCGCCGATTGGCCCGCCTACGGCGCCGACAGCGGGGCGTCGCACTACTCGCCGCTCACGCAAACCACCGCCGCCAATGTGGCGGACCTCGAGGAAGCCTGGAGCTATCGGGTCCCGTGGCCGGCGGGAAAGCACGTCGCGTTCGAGGCGACGCCGCTCAAGATCGACGATCTCATCTACGTCTGCCTGCCGCACAACGACGTGGTCGCGCTAGACGCGGAATCCGGCGCGGTGCGCTGGACCTATGCGGCGCACCTTCGCGACTGGAGCAACTCGACGGTCTGCCGCGGCCTCGCTTACTACGCGGCTCCCGGACATCCCGAGGACTGCCCCAAACGACCGCAGGCGGCGAGCGAGATCGAAACGCTGCGCGCCATCAATGCGCAAACCGGCGCGCCGTGCGAGAGCTTCGGCGATCACGGCTCGGTGGACCTGCTCAAGGGGCTCGGCGATGTGAAGCGTGGCTACTACACCCCCACGTCTCCGCCGGCGATCGTGCGCGGGCTTGCCGTCGTGGGCAGCGGCGTGCCGGATAACGGCGAAGTCGGCAATCCCTCGGGCGTGGTTCGTGCCTATGACGCCGTCAGCGGCCGTTTCGCCTGGGCGTGGGACCTTGGCCGCCCCGGCCAACATGGCGAGCCCGCCGCGGGGGAAATTTATACCCGCAACACCCCCAATGCCTGGTCGTTGATGAGCGCGGACGAAGGCCTGGGTCTCGTCTATGTCCCGACCGGCAACAGCAATCCGGATTACTATGGCGCGCATCGCTCGCCGGAGTCCGAGAAATACTCGAGTGCGGTGGTGGCGCTCGATGCGGCAACCGGCGAAGTTCGCTGGTCGTTTCAAACCGTGCACCATGACCTCTGGGACTACGATGTCGGCGCGCAGCCGGTTCTCGTCGATTTGCCCGGGCCTGAAGGAACCGTTCCCGCGCTGATCCAGGCCACCAAGACCGGGCAGGTTTTTTTGCTCGACCGGCGGGACGGTCACCCGCTTTCCGAGGTGGCCGAGCGGCCCACGCCCCAAGGCGCCGGCCGCGGCGACTGGACGGCCAAGACTCAGCCGTTTTCCGTGGGAATGCCCGCCTTCACCGGTCCGGACCTCACCGAGAAAGATATGTGGGGACTCTCGCCGTTCGATGCACTGTGGTGCCGAATCCAATTCCGTAAGGCGCGCTACGAAGGGCCGATGACGCCGCCGTCCGACGATTCGTGGATTTATTCCACCGGCTGTCTGGGCGGCAT
>PLAH01000051.1 GCA_003134045.1 Gammaproteobacteria bacterium | reverse complement strand
GGCATGGGCCGCGGCGGCGCCGAATTCGGTGTAGTCCCAATCGGCAATACCGTACTCACTTTCCACGGGTGTGCCAGTGGCGCCCGCATATTCAACCAAGCGACCTAAGCCGGCGATTCGATCTTCGCGATGC
This sequence comes from Gammaproteobacteria bacterium, assembly GCA_003134045.1. Lineage (GTDB taxonomy): Bacteria > Pseudomonadota > Gammaproteobacteria > Steroidobacterales > Steroidobacteraceae > Bog-1198. Next base: position 56,895 of record PLAH01000051.1, on the reverse strand, counting down.
GTTGCGCCGAGGATCCATCGGCCGGGCCGGTCCATCGTCACGAGAGCGTCGATACTTTCAGCCGGACCGATATAGATACGCTCGACGTGACGCGGCCTGGGCACGAGGTGCCCGTCGAGCGCCATGACCAGAAAGCGATGATGCGGTAGACCGAGCGTGACGCCTCGCGTGATGCTGGTGTTCGAAAAATGGAAACGCACGCGATCGCCGTAGCGTACCTTGATGGGTTCGCTCGCGGACATCAATTTATCGTCGAAGCTCGCGTAGTCATAGGCAATGGCGGTGTCGTTGAAGGGAGCGGTGCGGATGATCGGTCGAGGCTGCCAGCGGTGAATCGATAGCACTTGCAATTGATCGAACGCGCTCACGCCTCCATCGCGCTCTGTACCTTCCACAAGGGTGCCACTGGCGATCGCTCCGCTTGCGGCGCAATACGCGCGGTAAGATTTGAAATATGCGCCTGAGGGCGTGTTATTGAGTATGCGCAGCAGCGCNNCGCGCGCGCGCGCGCGCGAGCGGGTATCGTGATCAGCGGCTCGGCGAAGGCAGCTGAGTGGACAGCGGTGTCGCTGTCGCTCTCGTTGCGCAACTCAAGCGTCGCCAGTCCCACGGCGCGGTTGAGTTGCGGTCCCGGTACGGTGCCGCCGAAAGCAATCGAGCGTACCGTGACGCCGGGGGCGAGTTCGACATCGATTGGCGCGATGGTTAGTTGCGCGACGACTGCGGAACCGCCTGCGCGCAGTGAGCCGAATGCGCGCAGGCCCAGCGTCGCGGCGGCCACTGCCGTCGCGCCCGCGCTAAGTCCGAGCTTCAGTGCATCGCGACGCCGCATCACAACAACATCACTTCGTGTATCGCGCGATAGGCTTGTTCCATGGCGATCTGTGAGCTGTCGTCGCCGCCGGCATCGGTGTTGGCGATGGAGATTCGGCCGAACGGCTGGCGGCCGCGCACGGCATAGGGCACCTCATCGGGATTCGGTGTAGGATCCCAATAGGTGTAGCCGTGTCCCCAGCGATTAATGGTCAGTCCCAAGATATCCTTCGCGGAATTGAAGCCGTAGGGACCTAAGGTACGGTCGAGTTGCTGGCGGGCCTCGCGCTCGAAGGTTTCGTACGAAGTGTTGTACATGTCCAGGCGCCCGAGACGGCGTTGAACCGAGGCGGCCTGACCTGGATGGGCGTAGACGCGCAGCATGGTGAGCACGGTGGGATCCTCGGGAGACTGCGAATGCCGGTAGCCGCCGACTTCGATCGGCGGCTCGAGAATCAACGAGGTGTAGTAGCTATTTGGCGCATTGATGTAATTGACTTTAGCCTTATGGAACGCGCGCCAGTTGCGCAGCCAGACGTTGACCCAGAGATTGGGCGTTTTCACATTGTGCGATAACGCCTCTTTCTGCTCTGCAGGAAGATCCGGGCAGATGTAGCGGATCAAATAGTTCCAGCAGGCGAGGATGCAATGACGCGCCGAAACTTTGTAGAGTTTGCCGTTGCGCGAGTAGGTTACCGACACCTCGTCGCCATCGGTGGTGGGATCACCGAAGCCCTCCCCCTTCCAATGCGAGGAGCGCACGTTCTTAACGTGCACCGCAGTGCTGTTAAGACGAATTCGGATTGGCGCATTCAGATTGTCGAGAGCGGCGTAATCCACCGTAGCGAGAATGCTATCCTCGAGAGTGCTGCCCGGCAACGCGGCGGGAATCAGTTGCCGCACCAGCAGCCGTGCGATCGTGGCGTTGCCGTCGGGAAAATGCGCGTAGGGTTCGCTGTCCTCGTATGCCGGTAGTCCCATGCCATAGAGCCCGGGCAGGTGGCGGAATCCGCTGGCGCGATAGGCGTCGTATAGGTCGAGGCGGCAGGCGCTGCCGGCCACTCGGTCCTGCAGATAGGTAACCACCATCGGGTCGCAGCCCGCAATCTGCGTGACGAAGTCGATGTAGCTCATGGCCTTGAGCTTGGCGATCTTCTCCTCCACACTGAGCCCAGGAAAATAATCGCGCCTGTCGTTGTAGAGGCGATACAGGTCACGCTTCGCCTTCTCGCTCAAGGGTGCCTCGCTCAAAAAGAGCTTCCACCGTTGCTCCTGATCTTTGGGCACCGTCGGCTCATATAAGGCGACGAAGTCGGTCCAGGGTGCGGGATCGGGCAGGAGTTTGTCCTTACCGAAGGTTTCCTTATCGAAGAACACGCCTTGGCCCATATCGAGCGATGAGTAAAAAGTGGGACGCGTGTTATCGCGCTGATATTTTCCGGGGTCGATGCCGAGTTCGGACAGCAATTGCTTCGCGACGCCGGTGTAGCGGCCTTCGATCCAGAACGTACCGGCATTGGAGATGCGGGTATCCCCGTTGTAGGTGAACTGCGTGCGCTTGGCGTGGCCGCCGAAGTCGTCGTGGTTGTCGAGGATGAGAATCCTGACACCTGCCTTATGGGCTTGACGGTAAAAGTAGGCGGACGAGAGGCCGCTGATCCCGGCTCCAACCACGACCAGGTCATAATCCTCGTGCGTGTCGATGGCGTCGGGGGCATGCGGCCAAAAAGTGCCGTCGCGCAGCTGATGCCCTGCGCCGTAGGCACCTGGGTAGCCGCTGCCGCGCATGCCGGTCAAAGCCGGGGGATAGGTGTCGTTTGATCCCAAGGAAACTCCCTGATCGAAGGAATGACCAATGCTGCGCGCCATTTTACCTGATGAGGAGCACCAGATGATTTACAAACGGTGATTCGTAAAGGCGCTGAAGAGTCGGCGGGGCGGGCCGGCGGGCACGAGGCCCGGAGGGCGAAGCGATGGAATTGACCAGCGCCGTCGCGCTCATGCCGTATTCCCCCACAGCATCGATCAGATAATAGAGGCTACCGAGTCCTCAAGCCAGCTTGCGCGCCTATACTACGCGGCTCACCAGGGAGATCGTGATATGCGTTCTATTTTGACGGCGGCGTTGCTCGCCACAGGCTTCTGTGCACCCGTGATCGCCGACATTCGGCCGGATCAGTCTGAATTCCGTAGCGTTTATAAGGAGCTCGTGGAGACCAACACGACTTTATCAGTAGGAAGTTGCACGTTGGCGGCCGAGCGCATGGCTGCGCGATTGAAGGCGGCTGGATATACGGACGACGACATTCATCTGTTCAGCGTACCGGAACATCCCAAAGATGGCGGTTTGGTGGCGACGCTCGCAGGGTCCAACCACAAAGCCAAGGCGATACTGTTACTGGCGCACCTCGACGTCGTAGAGGCGAAGCGCGAGGACTGGGCGCGCGATCCTTTTGTGTTGGTGGAAGAGAATGGCTATTTCTATGGTCGCGGTTCGTCCGATGATAAAGCCCAGGCCGCGATTTTCACCGACACCCTGATCCGTCTGAAAAAGGCGGGAGCGAAATTACGCCGGCCGCTGAAGCTGGCGCTCACTTGTGGTGAAGAGAGTGACGGCGCTTTCAATGGAGCCTCCTGGCTTGCGAACGAGCATCGGGATTGGATCGACGCACAGTTCGCTCTCAACGAAGGCAGCGTCGGAGTACGCGATGCGAACGGTAAGCACGTGTCGCTCGGGTTTCAAGCGGGCGAGAAGGTCTACCAAGATTTTCTGGTCGAGGCGCGGAACCCCGGCGGCCACAGCAGCCTGCCGCGTCCCGATAATGCCATCTATAGTCTCGCGGCGGCGCTCGTTCGAATCGGTCAATATGAGTTTCCGGTTCAATTCAGCGACACGACGCGCGCCTACTTCACCGAGACGGCGAAGTTGACCGGGGGCGAACAAGGCGCCGCCATGATGCGGCTGATCGCCGATCCGAATGACCACGAAGCCAACGCCATCGTTTCGAAGAACGCGGTCTACCACTCCATGCTGCGCACGACGTGCGTGGCGACCATCATCGAAGGCGGACATGCCAACAATGCGCTGGCGCAGCGCGCCACCGCTAATATCAATTGCCGGATGTTTCCCGGCGATTCGATCGAGAATGTCCGTGCACAGCTCGTCAAGGCCGCCGCCGATTCGTCGGTGACCATTGCGACAACCGGCGAAGTAGGTCCGACGCTCCCGGCGCCGCCTCTGACTCCGTTGGTCTACGACACCGCTAAAAGGGTGGCGGAAAAGCACTTTCCGGGCGTCCCCATGCTCCCCGGGATGACCACGGGCGCTACCGACGGCCCCGCTCTCAATGCCGTGGGAATTCCTACCTATGGCGTACCCGGACGCTTCAGCGATCCCGATGGCGACGGAGTGCACGGGCTCAACGAGCGAAAATCGGTCGAAGGACTGTACGAGGAACGCGACTACCTGTTCGATCTGATCCAGGTCTATGCGAGCAGCAGATGAATCAACCGGGTCAACCGGGCGGCGCAAGATGCAGCCGCAGTAAATCGGCGAAGGCGGTCGCGATCTGGGAGCGCTCGCCATTCGTCGGATAGAGAATCGCGATCTCGTAAGTGATGTCGGGTACGAATTTGCGCCGCACGACATTCGCGGTGAAAGGCGCGCTCGCCACCGGATCGACCACGCCGACACCGACTCCGGCCGCCACGAGTTCGCATGCCGAGGAGAAAAACTCGGTTTCGGCCACGATATTCCAACGCGATTCGTAGTGCGAGAAGGCCGCGGCCAGCTTCTGATAAACGGGGTCGCCGCGAAACAATGTCACGAACGGCACGCCGTCGAGATCGGCAGGGGAGATGACCGACTTTGCGGTTAGCGGGTGATCCGGCGGCAACATGCATTCGCACAGATACGGAAAAGTCTCCATGGAGGCCGCCGGATAATCCAGAGGCAGTTCTGCAATGGCCATGTCGAATTGCTGAGTCGAGATCAAGTCGCGCACGGTCTGCGAGTTGCGGGAAATGATCTTGATGTGCAGTTCAGGTCGCTGCTCGGCGAAGAGCGACAAGATTCGTGGCAGCAGACTGATGGAAATGCTCGGATACGCCGCGATGGCGAGGTGGCCGCGCTTGCCTTGCGAGATCTCCTCGGCCAGGCGAATGGCGTTTTCGAAACCTTCGAGGGCCCGGCTCGCTTGCACGTAGAACAGCTTGCCCTCCGGCGTCGGAACGAGCCGCCCCGCTTTGCGGATGAAGAGCTGGAAGCCCACTTTGTGTTCGAGCGCAACGATCATGTTACTGACGGCCGGTTGCGATACGCCGATCAGTTCTGCGGTACGGGTCATCGTACCGTGCAACATCAGTGTCCTGAAACACTCGAGCTGACGAATCTGCACGGGTCAGTGGCGGGTCACGTTGGCGCGTCGACCGGCCGGCCCATGCGCGTGCCTTATGGACAACCTACGCGTGCTTATTGGTCCTGGACGGTGTTTCATGGTTAAGTTCATTGTATGCACAATACAGAATCACTTGCGAGGGAAATTCGGCAACTCGTTGCCCCGCGCCGGCGCGAGGCCCTGGCGACCTTGAGGGAGTTGGTCGCGATCGACAGCGGTTCTTATGATGCGTCAGGGGTCGACCGCGTCGGCGATGTGCTGGAACGGGAATGGCGTGCGCTCGATTTTTCCTGCGAGCGGCATCCGCTGGCGGGGTACGGAGCACGTCGGTTGTTCAGGCGCCGCTTCGGCGGGCGCGGTCGGATTCTCATCGTCGGGCACCTCGACACCGTATGGCCGGCGGGAGCCTGCGGCGATTGGCCGTATGCCGAAGCGGACGGATTGGCGCATGGCCCCGGCGTCGGCGACATGAAGGGCGGCCTGGTGATGGCGTGCGAGGCGGTGCGCGCCCTGCTGCGATCCGGGTTCGATGACGCGGAGGAAATTCGACATATTCTGGTGCCCGACGAAGAATTGGGGTCCGCCGCATCGCGTCCTTGGATAGAAGACCAGGCGCGCGGTGCGGATGCGGTCCTGGTGCTCGAACCCGCACGGGCGAACGGTGCGGTGGTTGCGGCGCGCGGCGTCGTCGGCGCGTTGGTGGTACGCGCCCGCGGCGTTTCCGCCCACATCACGCATCTGCAGGAAGGCGCCAGCGCGCTGCGGGTGTTGGCCGATCGTGTTGCCTCGCTCGAAGACCTGACCGAGTTCGAGCGGGGGACCTTGGTCAACGTCGGCGTCCTCAATGCGGGTGACGCCCGCCAGGTCGTGCCGGCAGCGGCGGAAATGCACATCGATCTGCGGGCCCGAAGCGACTCGGCCGCTGCGGCGCTGTTGTCGCGTGTCCTGGAAATCCTCCGGGCCCCATCCGATCCCCGGGTGACTCTCGAGATCAGCGGCGGCCTTACGCGGCCCGCCTTTCCGCGGGCGGCGAGCGAAGCGCTATTGGCCACGGCGAGCCGCGCCGCCGCGGCGTTGGGCATCGTGTATCTCGCGGTCGAGTCCGGCGGCGGGTCGGACGGCAGCTTTGCAGCCGCCCTCGGGCGGCCGACGCTCGACGGTCTCGGACCGGTCTGCCTCGATCCCTGCAGCCGCCGCGAGCGCATCGTGATCGACAGCCTGTTTGACCGCGCTGCCATCTTAAGTTCGCTCATGGCTAATCTGCCTGTGGCGGCACCCTTCTTATCGAACGGAGAAGCTTCATGGGTTTGATGACTGGCCGCGAGTATCGTGCGAGCCTCGATGATGGTCGGCAAGTGTGGATCAGCGGTGAGCGGGTGAGGGGCAGTGTCGCGGAGCATCCGGCGTTTGCTTCCATGGTCGACACGGTGGCCAAGATTTACGACCTGCACCACGATCCGGCGCATCGCGGCATCATGACCTACGAACTTCCGGACGGGACGCGGGGCTCGCGCTTCTACAAAGTGCCGGAAAACAGCCGCGACCTCACCTTGCGCCGCCTCATGACATCGACGGTCCTGCAGGAAGTGTGCCCGACGATGGATCGTTTCGGCGACGAGACGGTGTCGCCCCTCTTCGTGATCAAGGACCGCGGCGATCTGTTCGACCGCTTCGATCCGCGCTATCGCGCCAACGGTGAGGCCTGGCTCGAGCGCTTACAGCGCGAAAACCTGTTCATGACCAGCGGCAACACCGATCCCAAAGGCGACCGCTCGAAACAACCTCATGAGCAGGATGATCCCGACCTGTATCTGCGTGTGGTCGAGGAAACAGACGCCGGCGTCGTCATCCGCGGCGCCAAGTTCGAGACGGGCGCCCCGTACGCACACGTGGCCTTCGTCAAACCCACCGTCGGCAGTTGGATGGAAGCGAACCGCGACTATGCGGTAGCCTGTATCGTCAAGTTGAACGCACCGGGCGTGCGCCACATCTGCCGCATGCCGCTGCTTGGGCTAAGCTCGACCGGTGCCGACGTGCGCGACCATCCGCTCTCGGCGCGCTACGACGAAATCGACACCTTGATCGTCTTCGACAACGTGCTCATTCCGTGGGAGGACGTCATCTTCAGCCGCGAACCTGAACTGGCCGCACTGATGCGCAGCGAGTTCGCGCGCTGGGCCGCGCAGGGCTATCTCACGCGCAGCCTGGCAAAAGCCGACATCCTGGTGGGCGCGGCGCTGCTATACGCCGAACAGGTCGGCTCGGCCAACGTGCCGGCAGTACGTTCCAAGATCAGCCAACTCATGGTGTTCAAACAGACCATCGAGGCGTTCCTGATCGCGGCCGAAACGGCCTGTCAGCCGTCTCGCTGCGGCTTCGCCATGCCCAATCAAGCCATCCAAAACGCCGGGCGAATCTACTGTTCGCAAAGCTATGGAGATATGGTGCAGCACTTTCGTGAGATCGTCGGCGGTCAGCCGGTGATGCTGCCCGACCACGCGATGCTCGACAATCCGGAAATCGGCGCGGATGTCAGGAAGTACTTCCGGGCCGGGCAGCACGACGGCGCCGAGCGGCTGCGAGTCATGCATCTTGCGCGCGAACTCACAAGCTCAGCGTACGCCGGTCGTGTGCAAGCGTATCAGTTGTTTGCCGAGACGCCGATTTTCGCACAGGAAGCGGCGCTCTACGCGACTTACGATCGAGCCGGCTCGCTCGGGCGGGCTCGCCGCCTCGCGGGTCTGGATCAATAAAGTGACATCACTTAGGGGAGTCCCACAATGAACGCGCCTGAAACCTGGCGATTGGAGATGGCCAAGACGGCCTCGGAACTCGCGTACGAACGGTTGCGTCAGGCGATCATCGACGGTGAGTTCGAGCCCGGCAAGCGGCTCACGGAGCTCGGCATCGCGGCGTTGTTCGGCATCAGCCGCACGCCGATCCGCGAGGCGTTCTTTCGCTTGGAGCGGGATGGATTGGTGCGCGGCACCCGCGGCTGGGGCATCGAAGTGGTCGACCCGCGGCAGGAGCTCACCGACATTTACCACATTCGGGAGGCGCTCGAAGGCCGCGCCGCGCGCCTCGCCGCGGAACGCGGCAGCGACGAGGAAATCGCGCGCATCGTCGCGTTGGCACGGGCGAGCGCCGAGGCTGATCCGAAGGACGTCGAGACGCGTGCGCGATTGAACGAAGAGTTTCACCTGGCCGTCACGGCGGCGAGCCATGCCGAGCGACTGCAACGGCTGGTGGGCGAGTATCGCGAGTTGTTCGCGAGCCCGCGACGCTTGCGGCGGCTGACCATCGAGGAGACCCGGCGCGCCGTGGAGGATCATCGCCTCATCGCGCACGCCATCCTGCGCCGTGACGCCGACGCCGCCGAGGCAGCGGTGCGCGCGCATCTGCACCACGCCTATGGCGCAATCGTGGCGGCGGCGCCGCGTACCGACGGGGCGGCGGCGCGTACCGACGGCGGGGCGCAGGTGTCCCCTCCGGCCGACAAGCCGCGAATCGGAAAAAGGAAACGCGGTCCTGCGTGACGAGGCTGCAACCGCGTCATGCGCCGTGGGGATCGAGCGCCCAGCGGCGGTAAGTCTCTGCGACCGGCTGCCACTGCTGCCACAGTTCGTCGAGTTTGCGCAGCGGATCATCGTCGGCATCGATGCGCAGGTGGGTATACGGAAAAGCATCGCGATCGACCACCACCAGCGCTGCCGATCGCAGCGGCTTGATCTCGCCGCCCGCGGTAAGCCCGGCCGCGAGGCCGGCCAGGAGGCGTTGTTCGAGCGACCCGACCGCAGCCTCGTAGCCGGCGAGCACCGCGGCCGGAACGTCCTTCGAGCGCAGCAAGTTGCCGAGCGCCACGGCCGCCTCGCCGCGCGCTTCGCCGTGCAGCCCGGAACACAGCGCGCCGTGATAGGTGCCGATGCGGCCCGTCGCGTCGACCAGCGCCACCTGACGCCACTCTGGAAAGTCGAACGTCTCGGCAGCTTGGGCTGCGGCCGCATCGCCGCCGATGCCCGCCCCGAGCAGGGCCAACGTGCGCGGCCCAATCAAGGGATGCGTTCGATTCTGGGTGACCACGGCTCCGACACCGGCGGTCGCGAACGGGCAGCGCGCGCCGACGGCGACGCTCGCCGTCGCCACGGCCACGCCGAGCCGCCCAGTCCGCGCGCAGCGCGCGACGATCGAATACGTCATCGGCCCACGTCCGCCAGGGTCCACCGAATTTCCCGATCCGCATGGAGTAAATGAGACATGATCATCCAAGACGCCCCCGCGAAAAAAATAACCATCGACACCGAAGGCGACGTGCGGCTGCATCTGGCCGCCGTGTACCGCCTGCTGGCGCATTTTGGCATGGATGACCTCATCTTCACGCATGCATCGGCGCGTGTTCCGGGGGAGGATGCATTTCTCATCAACCCGTTCGGATTGTTTTTCAACGAGGTCTCCCCCGCGAGTCTCGTCAAACTGGATTTCGACGGCAATGTCGTCGGCAGCGCGCGGCACGCGGCCAATGCCGCGGGATTCGTGATTCACGGCGCCATTTTGCGCGCGCGGCCCGACGTCAATTGCGTTATCCATACGCACACGCGAGCCGGCGTCGCGATTTCGTGCTTGGCCGACGGCATCCTGCCCATGAATCAATTCGCGATCGAATTCCACGAACGCATCGGCTGTCACGGCTACGAAGGCATTGCCTTCAATATGGACGAGGGCGAGCGACTCGATCGGGACATCAAGGGGAAGATCGCGCTGGTGCTGCGCAACCACGGCCTGCTCACCGTCGGCGCGACCATTCCGGCCGCGTTTTATTTTACTTACTATCTGGAGCAGACCGCGCGCGTGCAGATGGACGTGCTGGCGACCGGCCGCGCCATCACCATGCCCGATGAGGCGACGATCGCTGCCACCATGCAGCAATATACGAGCGCGCGGGACCCGGCAGCCGCCGGGCACCGCATGTGGCCGGCGCTGCTGCGTCTGCTCGATTCGAACTATCCGAACTGGAGGGACTGAGCATGGTGTCCGCAGCGTCGGCAAGCGCGCCGCTTTGGTCGGAACCCGACGATCCGTTGGCAGCGCATCATTTTACGGAGGTCCGTCGGCCGCTGCTCGAGGCGTCTACGCTGCCGCCGTGGGCGTACACCTCGGCCGGCTTTTATGGCGGTGAGGTGCGGCACATTTTTGGAAGCAGCTGGAATTTCATCGGCCGCTCCGACCAACTGCGCGAGCCCGGCAGCTATATCACCCTGGATTTTGCCGGTGTGCCGCTCGCCGTGGTGCGCGACAAGGACGGTACGATTCGCGCGTTCGCCAACACCTGCCGTCACCGGGGCGCCCGGCTGCTCTCGGGCGAGGGCACGACGCGGGACATTCGCTGCCCCTATCACAGTTGGAACTACAGTCTGGCCGGCGCGCTGCGCATCGCGCCGGAAATGGAGCAGACCTTAGGCTTCGAGCGGGCCGATTTTGGATTGCGCGAGTTTCGGTTGGAAACCTGGGGCGGGTTCCTGTTCGTGTGTTTCGATCCCGCCGCGCCCCCGCTGCTCGGGTTTTTGGGCGATCTGCCCGCGCTGCTCGCACCCTACCAGTTGGACGACATGGTGACCGTGCGCCGCAAGGAATGGGACATCGCGTGCAACTGGAAGATCTACGTGGAAAACGCCATGGAGTCGTACCACGTGCCGACCGTGCATGCGCAGACCATCCAACGGCAGAAGCGCAGCATCACGCCGCCGTTGATCGGCCACGGGCAGTGGTGCGGGCTCTATACCGCGCATACCGGGAGCAGGGCCTTGGAAGCGGGCGACACCGGGTTCCCGTACATTCCGACGCTGACCGGCGCGAGTGCCGCGGGGACCTACTACATCCTGATCTATCCCAGCACCATGCTGGCGCTGACCTTCGACTGCCTGTGGTGGCTCGAGATCCACCCGCGCGGGCCGCAATCCATGCACCTGGTATCCGGCGCCTGCTTTCCACGGACGACCGTGGCGCGTGACGACTTCGACGACGTGGTGCAGCGCTACTACCGCCGCTGGGACAAATCGATTCCCGAGGACAACGTCATTTCCGAAATTCAGCAGCACGGCATCCGTTCGCCGTTTGCCCAGGTGGGGCGGCTCTCGCATATGGAGCCGCTCGTGCATACCTTCGCCAACTGGGTGCTCGACCGTGTCGTCGGCGTCGGCGCCGGCGGGGGCGAGACCGGCTGATGCGCAAGCTCAACGTGTTGGTGGCGCAATATCCCAACCAAGACGCCGTCTTCAGAATCGTACCCGCACGAGTGGAGGCGGCGATCGCGCGGGCGCCGGCATCGTTGCCGCCCCTCGAGTTCTCCTGGTGCGCGACCGACGATCCGGCCTTCGGCGAGCGGGCGACGGCCGCCGACGCGATGATCGGGTTCCGATTTCCCACGGATCAAATCAAACGGCCCGGCAGTGCCCTCAGGCTCATTCAAGTGGCCGCCGCGGGCATCGAGCATCTGTTGCCGCTCGATTGGTTGCCGCGCAGCGTCGCGCTCGCGACGGCGAGCGGCGTGCACGCGCCGAAGATCAGGGAATGGGCGGCCATGGTGCTGCTCATGCTGCATAGTCGCATGCCGCACTTCGTCACCGCACAGCGTGCTCACCAGTGGTCGAAGGCCTACAGCTCCCACATTGCCGGGCGCAGCGCGCTGATCGTTGGCACCGGTGGAATCGGCGGGTCCATCGCAGCGGCGGCGCACGGTTTAGGGATACGGACGACGGGCGTCAGGCGCAACATACGCCCGACACGTCACTTCGATGCGGTGATCGGTCTTCAGGATCTGAACGACGCGGTGGCGTCGGCGGACTTCGTCGTGTTGGCGATGCCGTTGACACCGACCACCCGTCACATCGTGAACGCAGACCTGTTCGGGCGCATGAAGCCCGAGGCCGGCTTCGCCAACTTCGGCCGCGGCGGGTTGGTGGACCAAGAGGCGCTGCGGGCTGCACTGGTCGCAGGCACGCTCGGCGGCGCCATCATCGACGTCACGGATCCGGAGCCGCTGCCGCCCGATTCGCCGTTGTGGGACGCTCCGCGTCTCATCATCACGCCGCATCTGTCTTGCGACGATCCGGAGTCGTACGTCCCGCGCACGCTCGACCTGTTTCTCGACAATATCCGACGACGCGTGGAAGGTCGACCGATTCGCAATCGCGTGGTCCGCAGTCGCGCGTACTGAGCACGGCGCGTTTTCATGCACCGATTCGGTCGCTGCCTAAGTGTGCTGCGCACCAACTTGATGCCGCGCGCCGGTGCTTCGGGCAGTCGGCGCCATGCACCCGCCTCTCCATCCGCTCTCGTTATAGAAACCCCAGCTTAATTTATTGGTGTCGTCTTTCACTTGCTGATATCTCTAATGCAGCGTGAATTCATCGTGGCTCTTTAGCCTCAGGTCAGCACTCCCGAAGGACGCGAAACAAGCCCATGTTGATTACATCGATCTCTGGACCGACTGAAACCGAGGGCAAGCGCTCGCGACACACGCGACGCTTCGGCCTGGCCGCCGTGATGGCGTATGGTGCGCTTGCAGGGCTGCCCGCCGCTGCGGAACCCGAGCCGGCCGAATCGGATACGCAGTTGACTACGGTCGTCGTGACCGCGGGTCGCTTGGGCAGCCAGGATATTCAGGACGTCCCGATGGCGGTGACCGCACTGAATCCGGAAACGCTCTCGAAGCTCAATCTGACGAGCCTCTCGGACTTCACGCGTCTCGCGCCGTCAGTCAACATGGAATCGACCGGCAACGGCATCAACACCATCACCATTCGCGGTCTGGCGACGCGCGGCAGCGACAACTCGGAAACCGAGGATCGCACCCTGGTGTCGGTGTACCTCGACGACACGCCGATTGCGCTCAAATCGTGGACCCCCGATATCAAGGCATTGGACTTGGAATCGGTCGAAGTCCTGCGCGGGCCCCAGGGGACGCTGTATGGCGCCGGCGCCATGGCGGGCAATATTCGCCTGATCACGAAGAAGCCGGACTCCGAGACGTTGTCGGGTTATGTCGAAGTCGAAGGATCAGATACTGCCGATTTTGGCGGTTGGAACAACGCCGAAAAGTTTGCGGTCAACTTGCCGCTGATCCAAGACGTCCTCGCGGTGCGCATCAACGGCTACCGCGACGCCATGTCGGGCTACATCAAGAATATCGTCATTGGCGGCACCGACAATGCGACACGCACCGATCAGGGCAGAGTGGCGGTGCGCTGGACGCCGAGCGACAAGCTCACCGTGGATGCGACCTATACGACGGACAAGGTCAGTAGCGGTCTCAACTATGCGGAAGCCGGGCTGCCCGTGTACGAGTCGGCACGCCTGAAGCACAGTGTGGCGGACCTCGACCTGAACATTTTCACGTTGGGTCTCAAGTACGACTTGGGTTTTGCCGACCTGAGCTCCACCAGCTCGTTCATGCGCATGGGCAATTACTATCTGCACGATCAGAGCTACGAGTACTACGACTATTACCTGGGCAACACGGGACCCCTGGAGCCGGCGGATTTCGACTCCACCAATATGATCCATGACGTCGTCGAAGAGATCCGCATGACTTCGAAGACCGACGGGCCGCTCAAGTGGCTGGGCGGCCTGTTCTACGAGCGGCAGACCCGCCGCTTCATCATGAACAACCCGTACACCGACTTCGATGCACTGTATGCCCCCATCGTCGGCATCCCGGACTACAGCTCGGTCACCAACGATCTTTCGGATCAACCGAATAACCCGTATTACGGCTACATCCACACCATCGACCGCCAGTTTGCCGCTTACGGTCAGCTGAGCTACGACGTGACCAGCCAACTGGAGTTGACCGCGGGTCTGCGTTATTTCGACTGGCACGAGGATTACTACATCTACTCCGCGGGCTACGTGGGCGATGGGCCCAGTGCCTCCGCCACCTCGCCGGTCGGCACGCCGTTGATCGTGAACGCCAACCCTTCCGCGACGGGCGCGACACCGCGCTTCGCCGCCAGCTACAAGCTGACCGGCGCCACCAACCTCTACGCCGAGATCGCGGAAGGTTTTCGTTACGGCGGCGTCAATCAACCGGTGCCCGTGATCTATTGCGGCGCCGATCTGGCGGCGGAAGGCTTGACGGCCGCGCCGGCGAGTTTCGGCCCCGACAAGCTGTGGAGCTATACCCTCGGTGAAAAGAGCAAACTCGCCGACGACCGGGTGACGTTGAACGTGGCCGCATTCTGGATCAATTGGAAGAACACGCAAACCTCGGTACCGCTCGATTGCTCCTACGTGTACACGCAGAATATCGGCTCGGTGACCAGCAAGGGCGTGGAACTCGAAACCGCGGCGAAGCTCACCCCTTACGCCACCGTGTCCTTCAATGGTTCGTACAATCATTCCTCCGCGGCGTCGGACATCAGCAACCTCGATGCGCCGGCAGGTACCACCTCGCCGTACGCACCGCGCTTCATTGGCAGCATAACGGGCGACTATCGCGTTCCGTTGGGAATGAACTCGCTGGATTTCGATGTCAATTATTCCTACAAGACCAGTTTCAACAACTCGTTCAACCAGTCCGCCTCTAGCTTCGCCCAGATTCCGTCGACGAAAATGTTGAATGGGGCCGTGGCTTACGAGGTCGGACACCTCGAGGTGAGTGTGTTCGGCAATAACTTGACCAATGCCCGCAACATAGAACACATCGAGACGGTACCCACAGGGTCCCTGGCGCCGGGCAACGACCTGGCTTACGATCGTCCGCGCACCATTGGATTGCGGCTGAGGGCGTCATTTTAGGGGGTCCATGGATACATTCGAGCCATTGAGAGCATCGCATGACGATGGCGTAACCGGCACCATACCCGCGAAGGAGGGTAGGGGCGTATTCCTGCGCAGGGGCCAGGTCTTGATGGTCATCAATACACACGGCTCGCAGGTGGTCGATACCTGGGCCTTCAACAGCACCGACCTGCGTGAATTCATGTCCATGGAGCATAGCCGCGCATCCATGCTGAAAATCACTCCAGGGGTCGGCGATGCCTTGGTGACGAACCGGCGTCGGCCGATCCTGCGGGTCGTGGCCGACACCAGTCTCGGCGTGCACGATACCTTGATCGCCGCGTGCGACCGGTATCGGTATCAGGAGTTGGGCGCGGCCCCGGATCATGCGAATTGCAGCGACAATTTGACGAGCGTGCTGCACGAATTGGGGTGCGAAAGGTTCGATGCGCCGTGTCCGCTCAACTTGTTCATGAACGTGAAGTCGGACGGCGGCCGCGTCGAATTCCTGCCGCCCGTGAGCAAGCCGGGCCAATCGATTTCCCTGCGGGCCGAAATGGATCAAGTCGTGGTAATGTCCGCCTGTCCGCAGGACATCACGCTGGTCAACGCGCGGCGTCCCTCCGACGTGCATTTCCGAGTGTCCTCACCGGGATAGTCCGCTATGATCGAACGACGCATTAAATGCAGCCGCGCCCGTGCCGCGGCATCGATTTAAGGCTGCGGTCGCATGCTTTGGTACGGTGTTCGACGCATCGCCTACGGCAGCCTCGTGCTGGTCACCGCGGTCGGCATGATGTTTTGGTTCATTTATGTCGTGCCCGGTGATCCCGCAAGCGTCATCTTGGGCCCACGGGCCGACGAGGCGCACCGTATCGCGCTGCGCGCCGAGATGGGTTTGGACAAGCCTATTCCGTTGCAATTCGCGCGTTTCGTCGAACGTCTCTCCGTCGGGGACCTGGGTAAGGACGTGATGACCCAGGAGCCGATTGCCGGGCTCATCGCACACGTTCTGCCCTCCACGTTGGCGCTGACCTTCGCGGGTCTGGGCTGGGCATTGATCGTGGGCGTTCCCATCGGCTGTTGGTGTGCGATGCATCGGGACAGTTGGGGCGACAGGTTGGTCGGCATCGTGTCGATGGCGACGCTCGCCTTACCCACGACGATTTTGGGCATCTACGCCTTGTTGTTGTTTGCCGTCACGCTCCACTGGTTGCCGGCCATCGGCTTAGGTTCCGGCGTGGGCGATAAATTTCGCCATCTGTTGTTGCCGGCGTTGACTCTGGGGCTCGGCTGGGTCGGCTATTTGATTCGGGCGGTGCGTGCGTCGATGCTCGAAGTGCTGCAGGAGAACCATGTGCGCACGTTCAGGGCCTTCGGAGTCCCGGAGCCGCGGCTGGCGCGCCGATACTTGTTGAAGATTACCATCGCGCCGGTCATCGCGGTGGTCGCCATCGGCATGGGTAGTTTGTTGTCGAATGCCGTCATCATCGAGATCATTTTTCTGCGTCCCGGCATCGGTCGTCTGGCATATGATGCCGTTCTGCAACGCAACTTTCCCATCGTGCTCGGCGCCGTCCTGATCGCGGCCGTTTTCTACGTGATCTGCAGCATCGTTGCCGAACTCTTGATTGCGAGTCTCGATCCGCGTGTCCGATCCTCACTCTGATGTGTCGGCAAACCGGCGCATGATCTCGGCCCGCGACGACGAGATGGAGCCGCGCCCGGCTCCGGCCATCCTCAAGTTGCTGCGCAATCTCTGGGGCAGCGCTGCAGGCCGTGTCGGACTTTCCTGCGTGCTCCTCATTGTGGCGTGTGCTCTCCTGGACTCGCGTATCGTGCCCTACGACCCCAATGCCATCGATGTTTCGGTGCGACTCGCTGCACCGAGCCTCAAGCATTGGCTGGGCGCCGACCAGTTGGGGCGCGATCTGTTGTCGCGCATCATCGACGGCAGCCGGGTCGTCATGGGCATCGTCGTTGTCGGCGTCGGGGTGGCACTGGCCATCGGCATGGCGGCGGGCGTCATCGCGGGCTATGGGTTTCGAACATTGGGCGCCGTGTTCGCGTTGTTTTGCGACGTGATCCGCAGCCTCCCGATGATGCTGTTCGCGCTGGCGGTGGCGAGCTTGATCGGGACGGGCCTGGGTACGGTGACTTTGATCGTGATCCTGTTCCTGATTCCGGTCTACTTCCGCGTCTCGCGCAATCAGACCGTGGTCCTCAAACAGAGCGAATACGTGACAGCGGCACGCGCCATGGGCGCCTCGTCGCTGCGCGTGATGCTCAAGCACATTTTGCCGAACCTCGTCGGGCAGATGGTGGTGCTCGTGGCCATGGATGTGCCCACGGTCATCGGCATCGAAGCGGGCTTGAGCTTTTTGGGCGAGGGCGCGCGGCCGCCGCTCGCCACCTGGGGCAGCTTGTTGCGCGACGGCTTCGCCTTCATTCGCGAAGCCCCGCACATCGCCTTGGTCGCCGGCCTGCCGATCCTGATCGCGACCATAGGCTTCACGTTCTTGGGCGAAGCGCTGCGCGACTCGCTCGATCCGCGCGTCATCCGCGGGCCGCGGCACTGAACGTGGAAGCGGTGCTCGACATCGCCGATTTTTCGGTCGCCTACCCGACTGATCGCGGCCGCGTGACAGCGGTGCGCGACGTGACGCTGCAAGTCCGGGAAGGCGAGGTCCTCGGCCTGGTCGGTGAGAGCGGCTCGGGCAAGTCGACGCTCGCCAACGCCATCATGACGCTGCTGCCCGACTCTGCCGAGGTCAGCGGCCGAATGGCCTTTGCGGGGCAGGATCTATACTCGCTCGACCGTGCCGCCCGCCGGCGGCTGCGCGGTAACGGGGTCGCCTCGGTGTTCCAGGATCCGTTTACGGCGCTCAATCCGGTCGTCAAAATCGGCCGGCAGTTGATCGAATTCCAACGCCAGAAGGCCGGCCGTTCGGCGGCTGAGGCGAAACGCCTGGCCATCGACATGTTGGGCCGCATGGGTATTTCCGACCCCGCCGGTCGTATGAAACAGTATTCATTCGAGTTGAGCGGCGGTATCCGGCAGCGTGTCATGATTGCTGCGGCCTTGTTGACCGAGCCCCGTCTTTTGATCGCCGACGAGCCGACGACGGCGCTCGACGCGACGACGGAGCTTCAGGTCATCGAACTCCTCCGGGCCAGCCGCCATCTGGTGCGCGGCTCGATCGTGTTCGTCACGCACGACTTGGGGTTGGTGGCGGAACTTTGCGATCGGGTGGCGGTGATGTATGCCGGTGAAGTCGTCGAGGTCGGCGCCACCCCATCGGTGATCGCGAACCCTCGGCATCCGTACACGCGCGCACTGCTGGCGTGCGATCCGCGGCGCATGATCGAGCCTTCGCGGCGCTTCTTGACCATTCCCGGCAAGGCACCGGATCCCGTCAGCGTGTTACAGGGCTGTGCATTCGCGTCGCGTTGCGCGGAAGTCTTGGCCGGTTGTGCCGTTGAACGACCGCCGCGTTGGCCGGCGGCGGGCGAGGAATACGCCCGCTGCGTGCGGTTGACGTCATGAATAACCCGAGCCTCACGGTGGCCAGTCTCGTCGTCGGCTATCGTGCCGGCGGCCTGCTCGGGCGCGGCGGCCGCCGGGTCGATGTCATCGCGGGCGTAGACCTCGAAGTGCACTCCGGTGAAACGGTGGCGCTGGTGGGCGAGAGCGGGTGCGGCAAGACCACCTTGGCGCGCGCCATCTTGGGCTTGACGCCCATCACCAGCGGCCAGGTGCGTGTGAATGGCGTCGTCGCCTCGGGTCCTGGCGATCTATCCTGGCGTCCCATCCGGCGCCAGGTCGGACTTTTGTTCCAAGATCCCGTGGCGTCGCTCAATCCGCGCATGACCGTGGCGACGCTGGTGACGGAGGCGTTTCGGATCCACCGGGTCGGCGGCGTCAACTTGCGTGAGGAGGCGCAGCGGTTGCTGCGCCAGGTCGGATTGCCCGCGCGCTTCTTGGATCGTTATCCGCATCAACTCTCGGGCGGTCAGGCACGCCGGGTGTCGATGGCGCGCGCCATGGCCTTGAAGCCCAAATTGGTGATCGCCGATGAACCCACCGCGGGGCTCGATCTGTCGGTGCAGGGTGAGGTGCTGAATCTACTCGTCGAACTGCAGGCGACCCAAGCCGTGAGCTTTCTCTTGATCACGCACAATCTTGCGATCGCACGGCACGTGGCGGATCGGATCGCCGTCATGTACCTCGGGCGCGTGGTCGAATCGGGACCCACCGACGCCTTGTATTCGCAGCCCGCGCATCCTTACACCCGCGCGCTGATGAGCACGCGTGGCGGTATCGCGACGGCTGCGCGGACGGTTTTGCGCGGTGAGGCGCCCAATCCCCTCAAGCGTCCACCAGGCTGTGCGTTTTCGGGGCGCTGCGACTTTGCCCAGGCGCAATGCACGCGCCAGGCTCCCGTCGCGCGCACGTTGGCGGATGGCCGAACGGTCAGTTGTCATTTTCCGCTGACCGGAGGCGTCGCGTCATGATGGCCGACTTTGGCCGCGGACGCCGGCACCTGGTCGGTCTGCTGTTGGGCGGCGCCGTCGCCGCCTGCGGTCGATCGCAACGCTTAGGGATAAGCGCGGCTGGGGCGCCGGGGCGCCGCATCCTGCGCATACAGAATGACGTCGACATTCAGAATCTCGATCCGGCGAATCGCCACGGTTGGTACGACGAACTCGTGATGTTCGCGATCTACTCGAGCCTATGCCAATACAAGGCAAGCGACACCTGGGATTGGCAGCTCGATGCGGCAGAGCGCTTGGTCGAAGTCGACGCTCGTACCGTCGAGTTCAACCTCAAGCCCGGCATCCAGTGGACCGGGGGCTTCGGCCTGGTCACCGCGGAAGACGTCAAGTATTCGTTCGAGCGGTTTCTCGATCCCAAACTCGATGCGGACTATCGCAGCGATTGGGCCACGCTCGACGGCGTCGAGATCCGCGACCGCTGCAGCGGCGTGATTCATTTGAAACAGCCGTTCTCGCCCCTGTTCAAGAGCACGCTGCCCTACGGCTCGGGAATGATCGTCTGTAAACGTGCCGTGGAGGCGCACGGAGGGCGCATCGACACCGATCCGTTCGCGACCTCCGGGCCCTACCAACTGATCTCATGGGTACCCCGCGAGCGCTTGGTGCTCCGGCGCAATCCGTTGTGGAACGGACCGCGCCCGTATTACGACGAAATTCATCTCTTTCCCATGAGCATGAACGAGGGGCAGACGGCGTTCGATGCCGGTGATCTGGACATCGCGCGGCTCAATACCTCAGCGATCGGCGTGGCCAGGGCGACGGCGGGGAAGGATGCCACCGTGACCGTGCGGCACGGGCTCGACTATCACTGGCTCGGAATGAACGTCGAGAATCCGAAGCTTCGGGATCTGCGCGTGCGGCGCGCGATCCAGCATGCCGTCAATGTGCCCGAGGTCACGCGGGCGGTGTTTGGCGACGACGTCGGGCCGGCCTACGGCGCGGTGCCGCCTCCCTTGCCGGGCGCCCGTATGCACAAGCGTTACAACTTCGATCCCGACGAAGCGCGGCGGCTATTGAAGGCGGCGGGCGTCGAGCAGTTGAACCTGCGACTCGACCTCTCGAATGACGAGGCGCATGTGAGCGCGGCGTTGGTGGTCCAGGCGCAATTGGCGGCGGTGGGCATCGCGGTCGAGGTCAGGTCGATGGATACCGCCTCCTTCATCACGGCAAGACAAACCAAGACCAATCCGCCGAACGACGAACTGCACATCGAGCATGCCACCACCGCCGCGGACCCGAGTTGGGTCACGCAATGGTTCACCTGCAAGGAGGTTGGGAGCTGGAATTTCGAGCGCCGCTGCAGTCCCGAATGGGATGCCGAGAGCGAGGCGGCGGTCAGCGAGCTCGATCCCGTCAAACGCGCCGCGGACTACGAAGCGCTGCAGGCGCAGATGGAGGAATCCGGTGCCTATGTGTTTCTCTATCACGGGCTGAACGCATGGATCACGCGTTCGTCAATCAAGGGCGCATGGACGCCGGATGGCATGATACCGCTGCTGCGCGAGGTGACCGCTGCGTTAGAACAACCGACTCCATCGAGACATTATTGAACGACGTCATCGTCGGCGCCGGCCAGGACATGGAAACTGCCTCGACGCTGCCGCCGGCATCGTATACGTCGCAGGCATTCTTCGACTTGGAAATGGCAAAGATTTTTCGGCGCAAATGGCTTCCCGTGGGTCACATCGCCCAAGTGCCCAAGGTGGGCGACTACTTCACGATCGACGTGCTCAACGAGTTACTGATGGTGGTGCGCGGTGCCGACCGAATTCGGGTGATCTCACGTACTTGTCTGCATCGCTGGGTGCCGGTGGCGTCCGGTGCCGGCAACACCAGGCGCTTCTCCTGTCCGTTTCACCTGTGGGCCAGCCGCGAAGGGTGGACGGCGGGCCACGGCCACCTTAAGGCAAATTTCCCGACATCCACCGTTTTGTAGTCGGGGCTCCTGCCTTTTGCCCACCTGTCGGAGGATCAGATGCGACGCTCTTTGGCGCATCTCGTCTATCCCATGCACTGTATCTATATGAACGTCGATCGTATTCATTGGACCAGCATCCTGCCGTTGGCGCCGAACAAATCGCGCTGGGTACGACACGTGTTGGTTTCGCCCGAATCGACGGCGCTGGCGAATTTTTCCGAGATCGTCGATCGCCTGCGCACGTCGGGCCTGCATATCACCGCCGAAGATGTGGCCGTCAATACGCTGCAGCAACAGGGCGCTGCGTCATCGTATGCGGAGGGGGGCCGCCTCTGTCATTTGGAAAAGCCGGTGTGGCAGCGGATTACATCCGTCGGCGCATCGAGTCTTGAAGGTCAGTTAGCCGGTTTCGCCGGGGACATCTGCCCGGTCATCGACTTGTAGCCGTAGGAGTTTTTGGCACCCGGCTTGCGCCTGTCCTGGTTGAATCCGTGGCTCGCGAACATGTCCTTATACGCGCGGTTGCGCAAGTCCTGATCCGCGACTTTCGTGAACGGCTTATAACGATGATGTTCCTGCTCTTCGATCACGAAAGGCGAGTTGACGATCGTATTGTAGGAACAATGCAGCAGGGTGCGCGGCATGCCGGATAAGTTGGGGCCGGAGGCGTGGAGCGTGTTGCCGTGAAAGAAACAGGCATCGCCCGACTCGACTTCCATCGGCACGACGTCGCATTGTTCGAGAACCAATTTCAACCGCTCGGGATCGAAACCGACCGCTTCGCCGACCCGCGTGTGATTGACGCGGCCGAGATGATGCGACCCGCGCACCAGTTTCATGCAGCCGTTGGCCTCGGTGTTCTTGTCGACGGCGACCGTCACGGTCAGCATGTCGGGCCACAGACAGCCCTCGTCGTACCAAAAGGGGTAGTCCTGATGCCAGTCCCACTTGCCCAAGGTACTCGGCCTCTTCATCGACAGCTTCGAGTGCCAGTGATAACAGGGTTTCTTGAGCAGTGCCTCGGCGTTGTCGAGCATGCGATCCAGGAAGGCGACCTTGCCGAGGTACGTGTCGCTGTATTCGGTCCAACCGATGACCTCCTGCGCGTGGCCATCGGAGTCGGCAACCGCGCGCAGCTTGCCGCCGATGGACGGATCGGCGAGGCACGCCGAGCGCAACGGCTCGATTTCCTCGGCGGTGAAAAAACCCCGGACGATGACGTAGCCATCGCGGTAGAACGCGGCCATCTGGTCCGCGGTCAACGGATGTTCCGTTTTGCCGCCCGTTCCGGGTTCGCTTTTTACTGTCGCATTCATGAGGCACCTCCGCTTCGCCGCTTGGGTCATGCGACCTTAGTCGCATTGCCGGCGAAACTCCAATAAGTCAGCCTCCACGAGGTATAAACAAACTCTATACGGGTTGGCGGTGAACACTGCGTATCCTTGCGGGTTGGCAAGGTCTCCGGAATCGAGGAATTTCACAGTGCAAGACAGCGAGCAGGCTTCCGCGATCCCCGCCTTCCAGCAGGTCTGGATCCCAATGCCGGACGGCGCCGTGTTCGCCGGCCGGCTATGGCTGCCGGCGGGGCTTGCGTTCAGCAAGGTGCCGGTGGTCCTCGAATGGATCCCGTACCGGCAATCCGATCTGACGGCAGTCGGCGATTCCATGCTCCATGGGTGGTTCGCACAGCATGGCATCGCGGCGTTGCGCGTCGATCTGCGCGGCAGCGGTAATTCCGACGGGACGCTCGACGATGAGTACTCGCCGCAGGAACAGGACGATGCGGTCGCGACCATCGCCTGGGCCGCCGCTCAACCGTGGTGCAACGGGGCGGTCGGCATGATCGGCATCTCTTGGAGCGGCTTCGCCGCCCTGCAAGTGGCGGCGCGTCGGCCGCCGGCGCTCAAGGCGATCATTACCTGCTGTTCGAGCGACAATCGCTATACCGACGACGTGCATTATATGGGTGGCTGTCTGCTCACCGACGGTTTGCAGTGGGGGACGGGATTCTTCAATCAACTCGCGCGGCCTCCCGATCCCGCCGAAGTCGGTCCGCGCTGGCGCGACATGTGGCTCTCACGTCTGGCGACGCTCGAGCCGCCCCTCGCAACGTGGCTCGCGCATCGTGAGTACGATGCTTACTGGAAGCACGGTTCGGTGTGCGAAGACTACGCCGCCATCCGCTGTCCGGTGTACGCCGTAGGCGGGTGGACCGACGGGTATTCGGATGCCGTGTTGCGCCTGATGGCGAATCTCACCGTGCCGCGCAAGGCTCTGATAGGTCCTTGGACTCACATCTATCCCACCTGGGGAACTCCGGGGCCTGCCGTGGGTTTTCTGCAGGAGTGCCTACGCTGGTGGAAGCAGTGGTTGGTGGGTGAGGAGACCGGCATCATGAAAGAGCCGATGCTGCGTCTTTGGATGGGAGAGCAATTGCTGCCGCGTGCGACGGGCCCCTCGATCGGCGGCGAATGGTTCACGCTGCCCGCGTGGCCGGTCTCGGCACCGCTGCAACCGCTCTATCTCGACGCCGCCACCCGCGCCCTAAGGGTTTCGGCACCGACTGACCTCGACACGCCGCTCGTCATCGAGACCCCGCAGCACTGCGGTCTGTTCGCTGGCGAATGGTGCCCTCTCGACGGCGGCGGGGATGCGCCGGAGTTTCAAGCCGATCAACGCCAGGACGATGCCCTGTCGCTCTGCTTCGACAGCGCCGTGCTCGAGGCGCCGATGGAACTGGCCGGGATACCGCAGTTGAGCGTGACTATCTCGCTGCAAGGCGATGCCACTTTGCTCGCCGTTCGATTGTGCGAAGTGTCGCCCGACGGCACCTCAGCGCGGGTGACCTTTGGCTTGCAGCGTGTGCAGCGTCCGCCGCAGCACGCGCCGGGCGAGCGGTTTCAGTTGGCCGTGCGGCTGAAGGGTGTCGCCTATCGTTTTTCGCCGGGCTGCCGCGTGCGAGTTGCGCTGTCCAGCGCCTACTGGCCGATGGCCTGGTCCGAACCTAAGTCAGGTGGCCTCACGCTCTGGCCCGCGGGCGCGGTATTGAGGTTGCCGGCCATGCCGCCGAGCGCGCGGTATCAGCCGCCGGCGTTCGAGCCACCACAATCGGCCCCGCCGATTGCGCACGAGGTAGTGGATCCCGGGGCGAATTCCCGCTCGATTACCTGGGACGCGGCGACAGGCGAGGCACAGCTCATCATTCGTTCGCGACGCCGGTCTGTACGCCTGGGCGAGCTGACTTTCGGTGGGGACGGGGAGGAAATCGCGTCGGTCCTGCCGCGCGATCCGGCGTCGGCGCGGGTGGTGATGCGGCGTTCGCAGTTCATGCAACGGCCGGGATGGTCCGTGCGGCTGGTGAGCGTCACCGAATTTTTCTGGAGAAAAGGCGCGCTGCACATGAACGTCAGTTTCGAAGCATTCGAAGGCGAGGAATCGGTGTGTCAAAAAATCTGGGACCACCAATTTCGCTGGTAGCTCGAGTGTGCCATCAACAATTCACTTGACCTCAACGGGACTGCATGACGATGGATCCTACGCAAAAAGAAGCCACGACAAAAATCATTGAAGACTACGTCGACTCGGCGGAAGTCATTTTGGGCCTCCATCTGCCACCCGAATATCGCGCCGGTGTGATTCAGGAGTTCGATCGACTTCTGGCGATGGCCAAAATTGTCCTGGACTTTCCGGTCCCCGAAGACACTGAGATACCGGCGGCTTTTCAGCCGTGAATTCTATCGACCGATTTGACGCGCGGACCATCGCGACGTTGGTTCGTTCCGGGAAGCTGGCCGCGCGCGAGGTAACCGAAGCGTGCTTGAAACGAATCGAGCGGCGCGATGCGTCGCTCAACTGCTTCACTACGGTGACGCGTGAGCGGGCCTTGGCAGAGGCCGCGCGAATCGATCGAGCCATCCAGTCAGGCTCTGACCCAGGCCCCCTCGCGGGGGTACCGTATGCGGTCAAGAACCTTTTCGATATCGCCGGAACTTCAACAGCGGCGGGATCGAAAATTCATCGCGAAAGAGCACCCGCCGATAAGGATGCGACCTTGGTCACGCGCATGGCGGATGCCGGCGCGATCCTGGTCGGAGCGCTCAACATGGATGAGTATGCGTATGGTTTCACGACCGAAAACGCTCACTTTGGCCCGACACACAATCCGCACGATGCGAGCCGTATTTGCGGTGGGTCCTCGGGCGGCTCGGCGGCGGCGGTCGCTGCAGAAATCGTCCCGATATCATTAGGATCGGATACGAACGGTTCCATACGAGTGCCGGCCGCCTTCTGCGGGGTATTTGGGCTCAAGCCGACCTACGGACGATTGAGCCGTCGTGGCATGTTTGGCTTCGTGGGTAGTTTAGATCACGCCGGCGCCTTCGCTCGCAGCGTCTCGGATCTGGCGCTGGCTTACGATACGTTGCAGGACGTCCAGAAGCTCGACGCGGTCACGCCTGCAATCACCGAGGGGCTCGGCGGCTTGCGAGTCGGTGTGCTATCGGGTTGGTTCAGACTTGACGGGTCATCTGAGGCTCTCGAAGCCGTGGATATCGTTGCTGATTTCCTGCAGGCAGTCTCGATCGAGCTTCCGGCGGCCGATGTTGCACGTGCGGCCGCCTTTTGTATTACGGCAGCGGAGGGCGCAAACCAGCACTTTGCCAATCTACGAACCCATGCGGCTGACTTCGACCCGGCCACCCGCAATCGTCTGCTCGCAGGCGCCTTGCTGCCCGCCGCGATCACCTTGCAGGCCCAGCGCTTTCGCACTTGGTTTCGCGATCAAGTCGCGCTTCGATTTCGTGATTACGATGTGTTGATCGCACCTTGTACGCCGTTTTCCGCGCCTCCCATTGGCGGCGGCTCGATTCGTGTCGGGCGAAATGCAGCGTTTACACGCGCCCACATAGGGGTCTACACCCAACCGATCAGTTTCATTGGGCTACCTGTGCTAGCCGCCCCCGTCTGCAAGGCCGGCAAGATGCCAGTGGGCGTTCAGATTATCGCGGCACCATGGGCTGAGTGCACCGCTTTTCGGGTGGCGGCTGCCCTGGAAGCTGCCGGTGTCGCTTACGCTCCCATCGCTCCAGCAGTTCAAAACACTCGAGCCTAATTCTGACACGCGTGGGGCAAGGTGGTCGCTTGCTAAATTGATTTGACGCTGCTCGGACTGGACACCGTATTCAGGCAATCAACTCCATGAAGCGACCTGACTCAGAAGTCTTGGATATCTGTCGCTGGCCGAGTGTCGACATCAAATGCGCTCGTCCGCCAACTGATCTTGGACCGTGACATTTGTTTGAGTCCTAGAAACTTGGCTTGTCAAAGGCTCATCGCATCCCTTGCTGATCGGGATACGATAGCCCTGAAAATCAAGGGCGCTGCTTGTTTCGACTTCGATTGGCCCGTACTTTCGCAGCATTGGTTCGACCCGGCGGCAAATGCAAAGATTCGCGCTCACCAAGCTCTCTGTACCCGTTACCAGATCCGCGAAAATCGCGCGGCCGGCGCTTGCAACCCTGTGGTCGGAACGTCCACGCAGATTAACTAGTTCTTTCTCGTATTGTCGCTCCTGGATCTTCCCCTCGTCGGAATCAGGATCGTGGATTGGTGCTTCACGCTTGGGAAGTTCAAGTCCCAAGACGACTTTCATTTCCTCCTTCAGAACGTCCGTGAAGGCGATAGATGTGTCTTTACCAGCAGGCGAGGATTGGGTCGACGCCAAATCCGCCGAACGATCGACATCCGCGGCGCTCATGAAGGCTCATGCCCAACGCGGCGCAAGAATGAAGGGAATTCGTGCGCGAGTTCCTTCTTTGGACGGGTGGCCCGATAGGGAATAATCATTTCATCCTTGAACTGATCGTTGGAGTTCCGCAGAACCGATTGGAGAATAGTCCCGCAGATTTCGCGCTGTCAACCGCTATCACCGAGGCCCTTGCGCCTCTTCAAACAGCCGCCCGGGAATCCGGCGCCTATCTGAGAAGGTGGCGTGGGCGCTCTGCGCGACGTAGGTGCAGATTGGCGAGGGTGGAATTCCTGCACGCGATGCTCTTGAGAATCCCTCGTATTGCATGGCAAGATCCGCGTGTCAGTCGGCGTGAGGAGGGACCCTTCGCGATGGCACCGTATTTTCTAAGCGTCAAAATCGTTTCGCGCGGCAAGGGCAGCAAGGCGACCAGGGCTGCCGCGTATCGGGCGGGCGAGTTCATCCGTGATGAGCGCTCGGGCGCGGTTTATAACCACACCGACCGTACGGATGTCGCGCATGCGCAGATCGTGCTGCCGACCGGCTGTGCCGACCAGGCCGATATGCAGTGGGCGCTGGAGCGGTCCACACTCTGGAATGCGGCCGAGCATGCGGGCCGGCGAAAGAACAGCCGGCTGGCGCGCGAGATTCTGGTGTTGGTGCCGCCGGAATTTACGCCGGCCCAGCGGGTTGAGCTGGTGCGGGGGTTCTCGCAGGAGCTCTCGGATCGGTATGGGAATGCGGTGGACTTCGCGATCCACCGGCCGCGGCCGCAGGCGGATGAGCGGCATCACCACGCGCATATGCTGATGACGACCCGTGAGGTAGGCCCCGGCGGTCTCGGTGCCAGAACGACACTGGAGTTGAATGGAACGGATCGGCACGCGCGCGGCCTTCCGCCCACCCGGGACGAGCTCCTGTGGATGCGCGAGCGATGGGGGCAGGTGCTGAACGAGGCGCTGCGCGAAGCGGGCGTCGTGCAGCGCGTCGATCACCGCAGCTATCAAGCCCAGGGCATCGATCGCGAACCGCAGCCTCGAATACCGCCGGCAATTCTCTATGTGGAACGTCGACTGGGCAGGAGCATTCCAGCCGGTGAGGCCATCCGCGCGCAGTATCGCGAGCGGGTCGAAGCGCGCTTGACAGGACCCGAGGAGCTTGCGCGGGTCGTGAAGCGGCAAAAAGAGGAGGGCCGGGAGAGGGCGATCCAATCGGCCGGAAAGCAAAGCGCGAGCACAAAAACTCCACACGGGGCGCTGACGCGCCAGGAGCTGTATGCGCGCAAGCGCGAGTGGTACAAGGCCAACGCCGCACGAATCAACGCCCTGCGGCGCGAGCACCGGAAGCAACATCCCGACCTGTATGCCGCGCGGCGTTGGGCGAAGATGCGGGCGCGGCAAGCAGCGGAAAAGCCTGGCCAGGAACTCGCGCCGGTCGTATCGGGCGCTGAGCCGGCCACGGCGACCTCGCCGACCGCCGAGGAATCGGTCAAGAACTGGCTGGTCTACCGTGAGAATCAGCAGCGGGCGGAGGCCGCGCACGGCGCGTCGCCGGATGGCGCGCGTGAGCAGCCGGACACGGACGCCGGTCGCGTCGACGAAGACGCCGGAAAGAGCTCGGGGCGTGGGAGAAACCATGACTTTTCCTTGTAGACGAGGAGCGGTGTCATGCACGCCGCCGCGCCGGACGCGATGATGCACGGTTTCAACGGCTTTCTGCTGCTTCTGGCCTGCGTGTGGGCGCCGATGATCATCGGGCTCATTCAAGTTCGCGCGCCCGTGTCTGAATTCCTGAAAACGCCGCCGGTGGTCTTGATCGTGCTTGCGGTGGCTTGGCTCATCACCTACGTGTTGAGTCTCCTGCTGGGGGCAGTCGGGATAACCAGTGAAATGTTGCTGAAGATCATTCTTGCAGCGGTGGGCGGGGTACACGGATATTTGTACGGGCTCTCGACTGCCTATCACCTCTTGGACACGGGATCGTATCGGCGTGGCGCGGTGGTTTCGGATGCGAGGTGGAGTTCGGCGCGCCGCGCGCGCCGTTCGGACCCTGATGGGGTGGGGTCCGATCCGGGTGCCGCCGTCACGCTGGCCGGCATCCGGATGGCGGCGGCGGATGAAACCAAGCACTTCAAATTCATCGGCACCACCGGTACGGGGAAGAGTACGGCCATTCGCGAGATGCTCAATGGGGCATTGGCGCGGGGCGACCGTGCCGTCATTGCCGATCCCGACGGTGGGTACCTCAATCATTTCTACAACCCTGAGCGCGGTGATGTGATTCTGAATCCGTTCGAACCGGACTCGATGAAGTGGAATCTTCTGAGCGAGATTACGAAGCCCTATGACGTCGACCAGCTGGCGCGCTCGCTCATTCCGGACAGCGGAGGCTCGGATAGGATCTGGAGCGAGTACGCGCGTACGTTCTTCAGCGCAGTGCTTCGACAGGCCATGGCGGGCAAGGCCAAGGATGACGGCGAAATCTACCGCCTGCTCACCAAGGCGCCGCTCAAGGAGTTGAAGGTTCTGTTGGGCGGCTCCATCGCCGGCCCGTTTCTGGAAGACGGCAACGAAAAGATGTTCGGATCCGTACGCTCGGTCACGGGCTCGGCCGTGCGCGCGCTCGACTACACCACTCAACAGCGGGCCGCCCCGTTCTCCGTGCGTCAGTGGGTGCGGCAAGGGGCGGCACGATGCAACGGAGGCCAAGGCGGGGTGCTCTTCCTGCCTTACAAGGCGGGTGAAATCGCCTCGCTCCGCTCCGTGATCTCCGCCTGGATGCGCATTGCCATTTTCGAAGCCATGGATCGCCCCGAAGGCGATCAACGGCTGTGGTTCGTGGTGGACGAGCTGGACGCACTCGGCGAAATCGACGGCCTGAAAGATGCCCTGGCGCGCCTGCGTAAATTCGGCGGCCGGTGCGTTTTGGGGTTTCAATCCATCTCACAAGTCTCGAGCACTTACGGCAAGGGCGTCGCGGATACCATCGTTGAGAATTGCGGCAACACGCTGATTTTGCGATGTTCCGCCAGCGAGCAAGGGGGAACGTCGCAATTCAGCTCGAGGCTCATCGGGCAGCGAGAAGTCATGCGCACCACGGACTCGCGCACCTGGCGGCCGAACGACTGGTTCGCGTCCAAAACCACGAGCGAGCACCGCACGATCGAGCCGGCGGTCATGGCCTCGGAAATCGAGCGGTTGCCGGATTTACAGGGGCTACTCAAGTTTGCATCGCTTCCGGATTGGAGGCGCGTGCGGCTGACGCCGGTCAGCTATCCCAGCGTTGAGCGAGTGCGGCGGGCGGAACAGGCGGGTGTGGCGGAGGCGGCTTGGACGCCGGCGCCGGTTCCACCGGAGCCGGCCCCCTCTCCGGCGAAGCTGGGTTCGGTTAATTCGAGGCCACCGCTCAGGCAGCGATCTCGCAAGTCACCGGGCAAGACCCCACAATCGGATGCGTTCGGCGAAGCTGACGGGATGGGCCGCGATGCCACCGTCGCGAAAATCAGCCTAGGTGCCGACGGCGAGACGGTCGCCAAGAACTCACGCCGCAGGCCCAAGTTGGATAGCTAACGAGAACTCGTATGGAACGTATTCATCTCTATGTGCCGCCCGAGGAGTACGCCCAAGTCAAAGCCGCGGGTGCCTGTTGGGATGATGAGTCGAAGCGCTGGTATATCGGGCGAGACATGGTGTCGGCGGATTTCTCGCGCTGGTTGGGTGAGGACGGGGAGGCGCCGGAATTCGGGTATTCCTCCGACCAGGCGTTCGTCGCCGCCGCGCAAGTGTCTTGCGTCGCATGCCACGAGCCGACCGAGGTCATTTGCATCTACTGCGAGAGCGGGACGGATCTGGAGAGGGAGGAGCCTATGGCTCAGTGCACCCTGTCGAATGTCTGGAGTGTCGACGATGCGCTGGCTGCGCAGCTCGCGCGGTGGCCGCAGTTTCGACAAGAAAGCGGCACCGGTTCCGAGGAGGGGTGCTTCGTGAACTACTGTTCGCAGTGTGGGGCGAAACACGAGGATTATCTGCTGCATGGGGAGCCGGGGGATGTGTTTTTTTGTGTCGCGTTGGCGGAGGCGGTCGAGCTCACTCCGTTGAGCGGCAGGGTTCAGATGAGTGGGGATTGTGGTTTTGGGATTTGATTGGGCAGGGATATGCCGGGAATGAGGATGCCTATTTTTTTTCTCGTTTGAGTAACAAGTCATCAAACGCGATGGTTGTCACGCCCTCGATCGGACCGCCAAGGCGGCTTCGCAATTTCTGGGCTCACCCGGCCTCTACGACGTCGACGCCAGATCGAAGCCGGCCGCTTCGGGACGCCGTAGAGCATGCGAACCAAGCGGTGTATCGGCGTCATCAGAAGCGCCGGCGCCACCATCGCGGCGCTTCTGTGGACAATCTTATTTAGGGCAACCGCCCATGCCGTTAGCGACCACTACATTCGATAATGACAGTTATCGCAGGTGTCGAGTCGTCCGTGTTAGGCTCTCGGCATGAAATTGACCGACCGGGCGGCTGAATTCGATCCGAAGCCACCCGTCCCGCAACCGCTGCTCAAAGGCCCGTTGGCGGCGCTTTTGGAATGGCAGGCGATGGCGGAGGGAGCTTATTCGCCGAATACGCTCCGGGCGCAGAAGGCAGACGGAGCGATCTTCCAAGCCTTCTGCGAGGCGCGCGGCGAGAGTTATCTGCCGGCGGACCCGAAGACGATAAGGGCGTTCATCGAGGACTGTGTAAAGGCGGGCAAGAGGCCGGCGACCATCAAGCGCTATGTGGCGACGGTCGCCCGAGTCCATATCGCGGCTGGATTGTTGAATCCGTGCTCGAGCGAAGCCGTGCGCTTGGGTTTGAAGAAAATGGGGCGGGAAACCTCGGCCCGCCAGGACCAGGCGCATCCTTTGGGGTGGAAAGACATCAAGGAATTTATCGGCAGCGCCGGCGTTGGCCTTCGGGCCGATCGCGAGAGAGCGATGCTCTGCGTTGCCTACGAAACGCTCGCACGGCGCGGAGAGCTCGTGGCGCTAGAGGTCAAGGATATTGATTTCCATCCGGATGGGACGGGAATTGCCCTGATTCGTCGCGGCAAGACTGACGCGGAAGGGCAGGGCAGGTCCGCGTATTTATCGCGCGAGACCGTCAGATGGTTGAAACTCTGGCTCGAGCATGCGGGCATCAGCGAAGGAGCGTTATTCCGGCGGCTCATTGGCCAGAATCAAATCGGCGGACCGTTAAATCCGGGGAGCATTGCGCCGATCTTCAAGCGTGTTGCGCAATGGGTTGGAATGCCGGAGCGCGCAGTGAAGTTAATCAGTGGGCACTCCACCCGAGTGGGTGCGACTCAGGATTTGGCAGCTCTCGATATCGACCTAGCCGCCATAACTCAAGCAGGCGGGTGGAAATCGGCTCGGATGCCGTTGCAGTACGCCGAAAGGATTGCTGTGAAGCGGTCGGGTATGGCTAAGGCGGCGACCGCAACTGGTCGCGACAATTCTATTCTGGAATGAATCACGCCATCCTTCTTCAACGTCCAGTCGTCGTTGGCCCCTGCGTTGATTAAGCCGTTGAGCGCCAACATTGAAGCCAAATCGAGGGCGATCTCCCGGCACCCGATGATCAACCGTGCGCCTGCGGGATGCCGCCTATTTGTCGCCGCTGGATTGCGAGCAGACGGGCTTTCGCGCCACGTGCCCTGACGACCGACCCTGCGCGATTGGATGCACGTCCGTAAGAGTAAAATCTGCCGGTATCGGAGGGTCGGGACAATGGCCGTCCGGCGTGCTAAGTGTTTTGAACTTGAAAACAGGGTCCACGCGAAGGACAGGCATCTTGACCGGGAACAGAGACAATTTCACGGAAGCGACGAAGAACAAGCTCGGGAAGCAGGTTGCCTGGCACTGCTCCCGACCGGGCTGCGTCGCGCCGACTGTTTCTGCGACCGAAGATGGCGATGGCGTGATCACGCTCGGGCGTGCTGCACACATTACGGCCGCAGCCCGCGGCGGCCCCAGATATAACGAACGCCTGACCCCGGAGGAGCGAAAGTCAGCGAATAACGGCATCTGGCTTTGCGGCGACTGCGCCAACGTGATCGACGCTGATGACGCGCCCTTTACCGAACAGACGATCAGGGAATGGAAACGCAATGCACAAAGGCGAGCGCGGGCTGAACTTGTGCTTTCGCGAATGCAGCCGGGCTTCAGTTCACCCTTCGGCGCGGAGGACATCGCAGGCGCGCTAAGTCTCGCGGCGGATGCGGCGCGCACCCGGCTCGACACGCTGCGCAGGATTACGACATGGCCCCGTCACCCGATCCCTCTGGATTTGAGGCTGACGCTGGAGGACGCCACGCATTCGCTGCAGCCGAACGGTCTCGCAGTGTTTCTGGAGGCCGTGGATGACGCTGCGCTTGTCGCGTCCCCGGGCACGGGCAAGACCACAACCATGCTCCAAATCGCAGCTGAAATCACTGAGCGGCGATCGTCTGTCGCGACGGTGATCCTCCTGGCCGAATGGGCCGTTGGCGGTCAAACACTTCTGGGTTATCTCGTAGGTCAGACCGGATTTCGGGACCTGCCGCAACGCCACATCGAGCTTCTGGCAAAGAGCGGGAGGCTCGTCCTGCTTCTGGACGGGTGGAACGAGCTTGACGACGCGGCCCGCAAGCGGACGCGGTTCCAGATCAACGAACTGAAGCGAGACTATCCGGAACTGCAGTTTGTCGTCAGTTCAAGGCATCAGGAACACGACTTCCCGGTCTCTGGGCCAGTTATCAGGGTCGGATCCCTGAACCACGCCCAGCAGACGGAAATCGCCACCGCTCTGCGCGGTGCGGATGGTCAAACCCTACTCCAACACGCGTGGCGAACTTCCGGCCTTCGGGAGTTGATCGAAACGCCGCTCTACCTGTCGGTCCTGATGGAGCAGACGCCCGGAGACCGGCTGCCAACCACAAAGGACGAAATGCTGAAAGCGTTCGTCCAGAAGCATGAGACCCACCCGGACCACGCCCCGACGCTGCACGAGGAACTTCATGAACTTCACTCGCGGTTCATGACGGCGCTTGCCCGTGCTGCGATGGAGAGCCGGTCATCGGCGCTCAGTGCCGAAGTGGCGAGACGGACCGTGGTCGAGGAACAAACCACTCTGATTACTGAAAGCCAGCTCGGCGCTCCAATTGCCGCGTCGCACGTGCTTGACGTTCTCGCAAGGGCGCATCTCGTTACCAGACACTCAGGCGATTCAGTCGGCTTTCATCACCACCAGTTTCTGGAATGGTATGCGTCGCACTGGGCGGAAAAGCTGATGCTGGACAGCTTTGGCGGGAGCATTGCCGATCACAAGGATCTGCGGGAACGTGTCCTTGATGTTCCGGACTGGGAGGAATCCGTCCTGTTCGCCTGCGAGCGGCTTTCGCGCAAAGACCGGCAAGGAGCCGAGGCCGTCGCCGCCTCTATTGTGAACACGTTCGGAATTGACCCGGTCTTCGCAGCAGAAATGATCTACCGCTCATCCGACGCGACCTGGACGATCCTTGGCGCGCAGGCACAGGTATTTGCCAGAGGCTGGCTCCGCAAGGCGCCGAGTGGACGTGCGACCGACTTCATGGTGGCAACAGGAAAGTCTGAATTTGCCGAAGACCTATGGCCGCTCGTTGCCAATCCCGATGACGACCGGAGCTGCTTTGCGGTGTTGCGGGCAGGCCCCCGGTTTCGACCTTCCGTGCTTGGCCCTGATCCCGGAGCACGCATTGCGAAGCTGACCGAGGAACACCGTGCGCGAATTGTTTCCGAAATCGCGCATAACGGCGGCATGGACGGACTCGAGCTCGCGGCAGAGCTGGCGAAGTCGGACAAGAGCGTAAAGGTAAAGATCGAGGCTGTGGACGCGCTGGCCTTCAGGCACGCCTCCGGCCTGCTGGTGAGTGTGCTTGAGGACGCCCCGCAGCACGTGTGGGATCACCTTGCTTCAAAATGGAATCCGGATGAGTTCGACGATCCGGCGATAGCCGAGCGTGTCCGGGCGGAGAGTGCTCGGCACGCGGAGACTGAGAAGCGGTCAGATGCCCGGCTTTACCGTCTGGTCCGTTCTCCCGCATCTGCAGAGCTGGAAGAAACCGTGGAGCAGCTTGTTGGAGAAATCGACTTTTCTCAGGGAGACACCTCGGGACGAAGCTCCATTCACGACGCATCCGAGAAATATCCTGCTGCCGTCGCGCGCGGACTGATCCGCCACATTGCGGCTGGAACTTGTTTCCCTTACGGCTCAGAGGAACTGCTCAGGGACTCCGGGATCGTTCTTGATGACGGCCCAATAATCGACCGCTTGCTTGCGGAGCCGGGAAACGATGCGGTTGCCAGAGTCATCGCTCTCGTGGGACCTCGATCGGTGGGCGCGCTGATGGACAAGCTTTTGGAGACGAACAGGACACTAGCCGCTCAGAGGGAAGCAAGAAGACGCGGCGCTCCGACTGAGAAAGCAATTAGTGACGAGCACTTCCTGCTTACAGGCCTGCTCTGTCAGACTCG
Source organism: Gammaproteobacteria bacterium (assembly GCA_003134045.1). Classification (GTDB taxonomy): domain Bacteria; phylum Pseudomonadota; class Gammaproteobacteria; order Steroidobacterales; family Steroidobacteraceae; genus Bog-1198. Next base: position 21,166 of record PLAH01000051.1, on the reverse strand, counting down.
TTTTGATTCATTGGCCGGAGCCATTTTGGAGCGCGCGACAACGCAGGACCCGGTCGTAATCGACACACTTTCCGATCTCATCAGCCGATATGGGCGGGACGTGGAAGAAAGGCCGATTCGCGCCGCAGTGGAGGTCATCGAACGACTGCAGGCCACCCTGATCGACTGGTCGGGTGCTCTTCTTTCAACGAGGGAAACATCCCGGGACCAGTTGGCCACGCTCGCGCGGGGAATGACACGTCTGCCGTCAGACAGGTTCGTTGAGCCGCTGACAGGACTTCTGAACGAAGACCTTGCGCGGCTTGCTGCACTACAGACCGAGGCCGCCGAGGCGAGGCAGCAGCGCCGCCCCATTCCAGACGATGTCCGCATGAGATGGAACACCCAGTTCGCAAGAGCATTCATGGCCATCGGGTCAGAGCGTGTCGCGGCGCTGATGATGTCGTATCTGGAGCATCCCGAGTACGGCCTCGATGCGGCGCAGACCCTTGCGCATATAGCAAGATCGGCCGAACCGCCCGACGAGAAGAAGCCATTCCGCTCCGGCCCCGATTTCGAACCCGTGCGCGAGCGTTTCCGGAAGCGGCAAAGCGGAGAGTTTCGCGATACGCATCCCTTTGTCGATCCCATTCTCGCTGCAGCCCGTAATGTAGCCTCAACGGGAGACCCGCGCATGCTGGAGCGCGGATTCAACCTTGCCGCCATTGCTCTGGGAATGCCATACGCGAATAAGCGGGATGTCATCGACTGGTTCCTGGGTCTTCATACTCCCGCGCTTCCAAAACAGCGGCTGCTCACGTTTATGGCACTCGCCGGGGAGGTCGTCCCGCTAGAGCTGGTCACTCTTGGGATTGATCAGCTGCTGGCCGAGGGGGAGAAGAGCCGCTGGATGATGGATGAGCAGGAAGGCTGGCGGCTCGATGCGTGGCTCCAGCTTCTACCGTTCACGGGAAAGCCGGAGGCCATCGCTCCATATTTTGATCGAATTGACGCCCGGTACATGCGGGCCGGGAGATTGCGTGGCTTTATCGGCGCGCTGGGGTTTTCACCGTTTCATGAATCGGAGCGCGTCCTTATGGACCTTGCGAGGCGCGATCCTGACGTGTTGTCCGACTACCAGTGGATGACCGCCATCGGCAAGCGCGACAGCGAGACCATTGGGGAGCTGCTGCTTGGCCTTCTGGCCGAGGTCAGTGGTCAGGTTCGTGACACGCGCAGGCTAGACATGCACCGGCAAATTGCCGCGCTTTCGAAGCGTCATCCCGCATTGCGCACTGCCGTGCACCGACAATATCGTGAGAACCCACCCGGTCTTTTGCGAAACATCCTCGAAATGACCATTGCCGAGGACGCGTCCGAGGACGGCGTCATGGCACTACTCGCTCTTAACTCGTCGGAAGGACGATACCTTCGTGCAACATCCCTCCCTTCCGCTCTCCAGAATCTTCTGGTTGGCCAGCGCAGTTCTTCAAGTTTTAGGGGAATGCAGGAAATGTATGGACTGCCGGCGGGCGATCTCAGACGCCGCCTCTTTAATGTTGTTCTCGCCGGAACGCCGGCCGAAGTATCGCTTGCAACGTCATGCCTCGACGAGATTGACGAGATCATGGACCGTTACGGCACCGCGGAGTCAGACCGCCGCCATCCCGACATCACCACCGGCAAACCCTGGCCGTCATTTGATTGAGCGGGTGGTCGCATGACGGGCGAAAAGAACATTGATGAAAAAGTGAAGGAGCTGCTGGCGCGGCCCATCGAATCCATGTCCGATGCGCGAGCGATCGTGCACGTCGGCCAAATCGTGGATCTTGGAGCCGACCTCCATTCTTCCGACATCACAGAGAAAGCTATCCAGCTGCTCGACACGCTCGGCACGCGCAGCCTTTGTGAAGTCCATCAGGTACTTCGACTGTATTTCTTGTCCAATGCCTATGCGACTCGCGTCGCCCTTGCCGGGGAAGGCAGCGTCTGGGTCTGGGAGCAGGCGGACCGTCAAAAGCAAATCATTGAACTTCGGCGCGCCGTTCGTCATCCTGGATTTGAGGGTGTCGGTCCGCAGCGCCAGTGCCAGATACTCACGAACCTCGCAAACCAGCTGAATACAGTCGGACGGTTTGTCGAGGCCATCGAGCTGTGGGACCGGGCTCTGGCTCTAAATCCGAACTTTGCTATGGCCCTTGGTAATCGCGGGGCCGCGTTCCTTCACTACGCGCGGGCGCTTTACGACCGGGGACACGCCGGGCTGCTGTATGTCTCTGCGCACGACAGCCTGGGTAGAGCTGTGGCAGACACAGCCGAGTACGAGACAGCGGAGCCGGGCGAGATCAGGGCATCGTTTGGTGCGCGGCGCGACAATCTGCTGAAGTACATCAAGATCGAAAGGGTCAGAAAGTCTGCTTCGCTCGATGGTTATGATCTTGGTGAAACTCCTTACGAAAGGGATTACCGGACGTGGTGCCTCAGGAACCGCCTTTTCCTGAACCCGCTCAACGATCTGGGGTGGCATTCCATCGCGGCACGTGACGTTCTAATGCTCCCGTCTCTGCGTGCGCCGATTTCCGTTCTACCGCCGCCGTATATCGGATTCTTCAACCAGATGAAGCAGGAATTTGTTTCGGCGCGATTCTCTTACTATGAGGGAATTACCGCGCAGGGGGTTCACTTCTCGGACCGCGACGTGCTTCTTTACAACACTCTCGAATACCCTGCCTACTGTCTCGCCGTCGAACGTATCCGGATGGCTTACAGAGTGGCCTATTCACTTCTCGACAAGATCGGGTTCTTTATCAACAGCTATTTCAATGTCGGCTACAAACCCAATCAGGTGTATTTCAGCAAGGTATGGCGCGATCCCCCGGGGAATAAACCGAAGGTGAGCGAGCGGTTTTCAAAATACGAGAACTGGCCGCTGCGAGGTCTCTATTGGCTGTCGAAGGATATCTATGAAGAAGAACTTCAGGAAGTCATTGAACCTGACGCGCAGGCTCTGAAGGAAGTCCGCGAACATCTTGAGCACAAGTATCTGCAGGTGCATCAGGAATGGACGGGTCAAAAGCCTTCGCGGGGAACGGAAGCGTTCGCAATTTATGCGCTCGGCCGAGAAGAGCTTGCTGCCAAAACATTGCGAGTTCTGAAGTTGGTTCGCGCGGCAATGACCTATCTCAGCCTCGCTGTCCATCGGGAGGAGCAAGAACGGGCAAGGTCGAGCGGCTCAGGATTCATTGGATCGAGTACACTGGACACGTGGAACGATGACTGGAAACAGTGATCCCTACTCGGGAACGCGTGTGAGTTTTCCTTAATCGTTTCCGATTAGGCTTTCAGGACGTCCTAAAGGGAAAGTCCGTGCGGGGCCTCCGGCAACGCAAGGCATTTAGCTTGAACAACTAGCAAGTAGGGCACGTTCGATCCGAATCTTCCGGACGTTATGAAGGAAAAACGGCGCGAGCAGATGCGGAGAGGATGTCCAATCGCTTAAGTGCTGCGATTCAGTCTCATTGTACTTTTAGGCCAGAATTAACAGCGTAAAGTTGGCAAATGTTGAGGCTAGGGACGTGTTCGTTGAAACCTCTTGGCCATCTAGAAGGAAAACTCACACCGGCCGAGCCATGTACGAAAGAGAGGTTGAAGTACCCGACAGGGCGCTCGACGCCGATGACGGCGGAGACCCCGAATAAATCCTGGCAGCTTCCATGGCCACGTCTGATTGAGATGAGGTCCGATTCGATTAAATGCTGAAGCTAGTAGGGCCTGAGAATAGTCAAGGCGCCGTATCGGCCGAGGCAGATGCACTCTTCAAGCAGTACATCATCATGGAGGCTGCCGGCATTGATGGCGGGAAACCAGGCGGAGAGGGTGGTGCCTTTGGCGGGCGCAGCGATTTGTGTGGAGTAGGGTGAATTTAGGGCGTGCCAGGTATTTGAGTCTCGCACCAGGGCGGATATGTTTTTGAACGCCTTGTTGCCGAATGGTCGATAGCGGGCCGATGACCAGCACCAGCGGCGGCCTTGGGCGGTCCAGCCCATAACAATGAGAGAGCTTAAGTCCAATAGGGCGCAGCGAATGGCGGTGGCGCTGAGTGAGGTGCCAAACAGGACGGCGAGGCGTTGGATCTCGGCTGCGTCGATGTGGCGGTGCGCAGCGGCTTTGAGTTTATCTTTTGGGAGCAGCAGGTTAGCGGCGAAGAGGTCAGCTTCGTGTTCGATGGCTAATGAAGATTGAAAATCGGCGGACGAGCCATGCGCGGGAATGCCGTGCTCGAGCGCGTGCCGGTGCCAGTCAAGGAAAAAGTGGCCGAGTTCGTGAGCGAAGCTGAATCGCATTCTGGCGGAGCAATCGGAGCCATGTCGATCGATGTTGAGATAGACGTGAAAGCGATGCGCGCGACATTCCAACAGGCCGTCGAAGTAGTCTTCGTAGTGGCCGAAACTGAAGGTGAGACCTGACCCTGAGGCGACGTGGCAAGGGTCGACCTGGCTGCCGTGCCAATGTTCGCCGGCGACGAACTCGGCGAGTTCTTCGATTTCGTCATTCCTTGACATCGAGACCTAGGGGGAGCTGATGCTCGGCGGCGTGGCGTTCGGCGTGCATGCGGTCCATAACCGCTTGAGGAATTGCGCTGCCATTACGGGCAGCTCTGCGGTATTCCTCGTCGTCGGCGCCTGCGTCTGCGTGTTGCCCGGCGAATTGGAAATGAAGGCCGGCGATCAAGAGGTGTCTACCGCGGTCCAAGCAGACGGCGGGGTCTCGTAAGACGTTGGGCAACGGGTCTTCGTCGACTAGTGCCGGTGTAGTCCACTCCTGTTCTATGGCGGCGGCTAAGGTTTGGAAGGCGGCCTCTGCGGACGCAGCCGGCTTTTTGGGGGTCTTTTTCGGCGTCTCACTCATTTCGGGGTCCCTCCAGAATGCGATTGGACGTAACTGGCGAGTGCTTTTAAACCGATCATGCGAATGCGGCGCACATTTTCCGGTGTGGTGCCAAGATTCGCGGCTAATGCCGCGGCGGAACCTCGATACATGTAGGTTTCGTGCGGAGAGCGCTTTCGTTGCAGGACGGTTTGTATCAACACGGCTTGCGTTCGCTGCGGCAGTGTGGGGAGTCCTTCGCGCACCAGGCGGATGGTCTCGTTGTCGCGCGGCAGCGAGTGGCCGTCGCAGAGCAGTGCGGCGAGTTCTGCGTCGGAATAGTCCTCGGCGGGCAGTTCGTCTTTGGCTCCGGTGAGTGGGCCGGGTCTGTTCGGATTGCGAATGCTGTCGATGAGCAGGTTGTGGGCGATGGATCCCAGCCAGGCTTGTGTGTGGCGCGCCTGATCGCTGGGGGTGAGCCCGGGAGGGTCTTTGAAAGTGTCGGCGCGCTGAACAGCTTTGGCCAAAGTCATCTGGGCTAGGTCGGTGTCAATGCCATGGGCAGCTCCGGCGTTGCGACAAATACGGGCACAGCGGGCGAAAAGCGCCCTCATATGCCGACGGTGAAATTCTCGGGCCGCGGCATCCGAGAGCTTGATATCGGCAGGACTGCCTCGACAGGACATGTAGTACAACAGTGTCCCATCAGACTCCTGACTTCCTGTGTGCGCCAAGGGGTCGCAATCTCCTTCCTTAGAGAAGTACGCCGAAGCGTGATTCCTTAGGTGATCACGCTTCGGCGTATCTGTTGCGGCGAGGGCCGGTTGGGCTCCGCGCGCGTCTATAAGGGTGAATTATACGGATTTGCGCTGGATGTACATAGCGGAGGTATTACGGTGAGCAATAACTCGAACGACAAATTGGCGCTTCTGCTCAAGGAGATCGAGCTGCCGGAGCACGCGTATGAGGCCGCTAAGCGCCGCTATGGTGACCTCGGGGTGTGGATGAATCGCGATGGTTGCACGCTGGATGGGCTAGACCCGCACATCTTTGTCCAAGGCTCATTTGCCCTCGGGACGGCGATCCGTCCGGTGGAGGAGGGGCAGGAGTACGACTTGGATTTGTCCTGCAAGTTACGGCGGGGTGTGCATCGAACCAGCCATACGCAGCGTCAGATCAGGGATATGGTAGGGCGCGAACTGGAGTCTTACCGGGCTTACCGAAATATCAAAGAGCCTCTGGAGCCCAAGCATCGCTGCTGGCGTCTGAATTATCAGGACGGGCTGGCGTTTCACATGGATGTGGTGCCGGGGATTCTGTCAAACCCAACGCGACGTTCCGAGCTGGCACTGCTGCTGGAGCAGCGCGGCGTGGATCGTCGCTTGGCCGAGGACATTGCCGCGGATGCGATGTGGATCACGGATGACCGAAGTCCGCATTTTGACTCCATCCACTTGGATTGGCTTTCCAGCAATCCTGAGGGGTATGTGCGCTGGTTTGTGTCGCGCATGGAGGGCACGCGCCGCGCGCTGAAAATGGAGGCACAGGTGGATGATGTGCCGGTGTACCGGCGGAAGAGCGCGCTCCAGCAGGCGATCCAATTGCTCAAAGGACATCGCGACACCATGTTCGAGCATGCCTGCGAGTACAGGCCAATTTCGGTGATTGTGACGACTCTGGCGGCGCAGGCGCATGTAGCGGGGGAATCTCTGATGGAGACGATGGCCAGGGTGCTGCGAGCATTCGATGATTTCCGGCGCTCCAATTCGGATGTGGTGTTGAATCCGGTCAATCCGGCTGAGAACTTCGCGGATCGCTGGAAGACGGCGGAGGGTCGCAGGCATCAGCTGAAGGAGAACTTTCATCGCTGGATTGTGCAGGTGACAGCGGACTTCCAGTCTGTGTTGGATCAGAACGATCCTCGGGAGTTGGTGAAGCGGGCGCAATCGGGGTGGAAAGTGCGGCTGAATGAGCAGAAGGTGGCTGACGCGTTGGGCGCCGGCGCGGGCTACCTCACTTCAGCAGCGCCGCGACGGGTGCAGATCCAGTCGCCACCAAAGCCATGGGCGGGCGACAGGTTCTAGTGTGTATTTCGAGCGATGACCTGCAAGCGTTTGTGAGGGCTTACCCTGGAATGTCGGTGGATCCGGCTACGGGCGGACCGGCCGTTTTGCGGGGTACGTTTGCGTTCGAAGCGGCCTGGGGTGGCGTGGACGTGAAAGACGCTTATGAACTCCGAATTGAAGTGGCCTCATATCCGCAGACCATGCCCCGAGTGTTTGAGACCGGCGGCCGCATTAAACGAGAGGCAGATGAGCATGTGTTCGCGGAAAGCGGGCGGCTTTGCTTGGGATCGGAACTGAGGCTTCGGCAGAAAATCGGTCCGAGGCTAGACCTGCTCAGCTTTGCGGATGAGTGCATTGTGCCCTTTCTGTATGCCGCCACGCGGCGGAAGACTGAAGGGCGCTTTGTGCTGGGTGAGCTGTCTCATGGGTATGCGGGACTATACGAGGACTATCAGGATCTATTTGGCGTGACTGGTGATGAGGCCGTTCGCTCGGCGCTACGGGTTCTTGCCACCACGCCGCGCGCGGCTGTGCGACACCGTTGCCCTTGCGGGTGTGGGAAGCGTCTTGGTCAGTGCAAGTTTCGTGATCGGATTGCGGAGATCAGGCAGCTCGCGCCGCGCAAGGTTTTCGAGGATATGAACAGAGCGTTGCGCGTCGGGAAGTTGGGGGTGAAGACATGAGTTCGAGTAGAAAGAAAACTGGTCGGAGATTGGCGGCGCCGGGAAGGGCTCCTCCAGTCCCTGTTCCGTCGCCGGTGGTCAAACCCAGCCGCGCGATCGGTGCGAAGACTACGTTGTTTCTGCATGTACGGGCGGGTGGGCGCTGCGAATTCGACAACTGCAACGCGTACTTGCTGGAACATGAGCCGACGGGGACACCAGGGAATTATGCCGAACGGGCGCATATCTGGGCATTCAGCGTTCAGGGGCCTCGGGGGCGGGGAGGTGGGCGTCCGCGGAAAATCCATCACATCGACAATTTGATGCTTCTTTGCAAGAACTGTCACAGCAAGATCGACAACGAGCCTGACGTATACGGCGTGGAGGTTTTGCGTAAGTTCAAGCGTGATCACGAGGAACGCATTTTCAGCCTTACGGGGCTGGCCAAGGATCGTGACACGGTGCCCTTGGTGCTGAAGGCGCTAATCGCCGGGCGGGCGATGGATATTTCGGACGATGATATGCAGCGCGCGGCGGCTCCGAACTACTTGAGGTTGCGCGAAAAGGTTGAAATCGATCTCACGCCGCTGCCGGATGTGCCCGACGCGCATTATTGGGCCAGCGGCCGGAGCATCATCGACGCGGGTTTGGAGAGGCTGACTCATATTAAGCCGCGGGGGAATCGCTCCCTGCATGTCTCTGTGTTCGCGCTGGCGGCGATACCACTGCTGGCCTACTTGGGCTCCCGGCTGAGCGACAAAATTCGAGTGGATCTGTATCAGCGGCACCGCAATCCGGAATCCTGGAATTGGCACGCGGGTGCGGGCAAAACGCGGTTTGGTTTTCGGAACGTGAAGGGGGGTACTGCTGGGATCGGCCTTGTCGTGAATGTCTCGGGCACGATTGCGTTGGGAGCTATCGGCGCGGTGGCAGGAGACTTGACGTTGTACGAGCTTGGTGTGGTGGGCCAGCCGCCGACGCCGCTGGTGTTGAACACACGGAAGGACTTAGGACGGTTCGTTGTGGCCTATATGAATGCGCTTGAGGCTATCCGAGTGGCTCACCCCGGGCTTGCGCAACTACATGTGTTCCCCGCGGTTCCTGCTCCGGTTGCGATTTCGTTGGGTCGGCATGTGCTGCCCAAGGTCGGGCCGCCGCTTGTCATCTATGATCAGGACAAGCGGTCGGGAACGTTTTCGCCGGCCATCACGTTAGGGTAGTCATGCCGGTCATTTTTTCTGCGAAATTGGATGGACCACCGGCTGTTCGTTGTCAACCTGTGTCCCTGGTTGTATTCTACCTTCGGGAGGCGCGAGCGCATGTGAGCCGAGCACTAGAGTTGCCGCGCGGTGAGGGGCATTTTGCCGAAGCGATGCTAGCTGTGGTTCTGTCGGCGCTTTGTTTGGAAGCGTTGGCCAACGAGGCGGGAGAGGAGCTGGTGCCGGCGGGTGAGCTGACGGATTTCCTTAAAGGAAGGAAAGCTTGTCGGGAACCTCGAGGGCTGGGGTCCGTAGCGCGCAAGCTAGTGATTGTTTTCGGCAAGAAGTGGTTGCACGATGTTAGGTCCAACACGGAACTCATGGACGATATTCAGGTGCTCTTCGGCTTGAGGAATGCATTGGTGCACTACAACCTGGGCGAATCCGCTGCCAAGGCGTTCCTGAAGCCTGTGCCGATGATGCGCGATCCGGACTCTGGTGTGTGCATGACGGTGTTCGATTTCGAGCAGCGCGCGACGCATGTGGAGCCTGCGCTGGTAGGCCGCGTGGAGGCCAAAGCGGCTGCCCGCGGCTACAACACTGTGGTGCGAGTGCTGAAACTTTTGAAAGAGCTGTGTGGGGCGCCGGCTAATGCGCTGTCGGGGCATCCGGAGTTTCTGGTCTGATGGTAGATGGCTGACGCCCATGCATTTGACGCGCTTCTCTCGTGCCATTTCTGTGTAATCGCGGTCGATTGGCGACTCGGCGATGTCTGCCTTAATCCGGGTCATAGAAGAAAAACGCGTATTTGGCAGCTCGAGCGTATCTGATCGAGGCTCGTCAACAAATCCTCGACAAATAGAACGACACAACCCGTGCCTATAGAGCGCCCATGTCGACGCGCTCGCCGCGATGCAACTTCGCACAATGCCAAGTGAGTTCGCTCTGCACGGCGGTCGTTCCGCAGGAGAATCTGAGTCCCGCGCCGCAAACTTAGTATAATTTAGTGCTCTCAGGAAGAATCGAGGTCACCTGGACGATCGTACGATGAAGCGAAAACCATCTCGCGCGGAGTTACAAAACACGTTTGCTGCTTTAGGAATGGCGGTCCACGTACTTCACGAAATTGAGTCGTACTTTGCGCAGGCCATACTCCTTGGACTCACGGATAGGCAAAAGCGCAAGCACAAGAACATGAAGGAGCTATGGAACGCTCGAGAAAAAATGACGTTCGGGCAGTTGGTCGCTCACTTCAAGGAGGACTGGATTTTGGCCTCGACGTTCGAAGGCCATCTGGATAACTTTGTCCTCGAGCGCAATGTCGTCATTCATCGTCTAACTGCCCTGGCGGGTACGGTGTAAAAACAACCGAGGATTTGAAGACGTTGAACGCGCGATTGCTTGCATTTATCGAGCAAGCGTTCCTCATGAGAAGATTCTTTCACGGAGCCTTCTTAACCTCAAACGAGTTCGCATCTCACACTTTAAAACGCGCGCATGGTATAGATATTCCGCTCGAAACGCCGCCGGAGTGGGTCAAAAACAGGGATATGTTTCGCTCACTTGTTACCTACAAACATGGTCCCGACGACGATTCGTCAGTACCGGGGCCGGGGTCGGTAGAAGGGAAGTTCGCATAACGCTTCGAGAGCTACAGTTAGTCATGGCGACATCACGCATGATAAGGCTTAGCTTATCGAAATGCGTTATGCGGCACCGCAAGGTTCGCATAACGGGACGCATGTGAAACGCCCAGCCGGTCGCTCAAAGCCCTCAGCTCAATAGGACGGTGGTCTCCGTGGAAAGGCCGCCCGAATCCCGGCGACCATGCGCCGTACCGCGGAATAGCTGCCGGTGTATCCGTGCTCGCACTTCAGGGCCGCGGGATCGCGATGCCGCCGACGTCCTGTGCGACCCACCGCTCGACTTGCGCCCGGAATGGCTCCGCCGTCGAAATCGTGCTGGCGGCACGCCGTGCCGGGGACAACGCCGCCGCGATTGTCGCATCGTCCGGCAACGGCGAATCCGGCGACAACCAGCCAAAACTCGGTGGCCAACGGCCGCAGCGCGGTGATCTTGCGCCGGCCCATCAGCCGGGATCGAGCGATCTCCCGGTCGGTGTCGCCCTGGCGCAGCCGGACAATGACCTGTCGATACTGAAACATCTCGAATCTCCGCCGGCTCATGGTGCCTCCTACAGTCAAAAAACTGCATGATATCCATGACCTTGGTTACATCGAAATACCCGTACTACCCCTCAAGTGGTACCAATATGCCGATCCGACACTGGCTCCAATGTACCAATCAGTGACATACCGCGGACAGAAGGCCGCGATCCGCGTCGGGGCACCGCGGGCGAAGAACTTTACCAACCAACGATACCGATGGGGCAAACGCATTGATGCGTCGGTCCAGGCCACCAACCGCCGCCAGTTCAGCGTGCGAGCCAAGGTCGAGCACATGTTTGGGGTGATCAAACGGGTCTTCGGCTTTCAGAAGGTTTGTTACCGAGGCTTGGCGAAGAACCTGCACCGACTGGAGGTCACCGCAGCGCTGGCGAATCTGTTCTTGTCGCGCAGGAGATTGCCGAATGCGTAGGGAATGTGGCGGCGAAGGCCGCCAAATTCGGGTTTTCGAGGTGGCAGGTAGAAACGTTTGCGCGGAAATGCGCGCCGGTGCCCGATCCGAACGAAATCCCAATGCCATCTTTGCCTTCATACGCACGTTTTCAGACCTTCCTTAGATGAATGGACTCTAAGGTCTTCTCGAAGATCTTGCCGTAAAGATAGCGGCTCGATGTTAACCGGGTATCATTTTTGTCCGACTGTCCACTCATATCTATTCACGCCATTTCGACTTCGCCACCTCCGTAATCGCTTCGAGTGCTTTCTCATAGAGCGTAGTCGGAGTCTTTCCCATTTCGATGGCATTCGGTGAGAACTGTTGCAGGAGAACGTACGCCTTGTCGGCATCCCCTCTCGAAGCAAGTAGTGCGTCTGCTTGCGCATCATACAACTCAGCTAGGCGCGCATAGTAACGCATAAAATTTAACGCAATCTGGATGAACAGTATTCCGAACGAAATCGCCCCAGCACCGATTAGAAATGAATTCACGATTGGCTCCCAGCGCTCAATATCATTCTGATTGACACGCGTTTCAGCGGCCGAGTGCTGGACCCGATCAAGCTGATTAATTGTCCTATCGATTTCCTGAGTCAAATAGTCGTAGTCCGACCTAGGCAACGGGACAAACTTTGAATCCGTTGGCGTTGTGGGGCCAATCTGTTGTTCAATCAGTAGCTTGATCTTCTTAGTCAGCTCGGCTTCCGGTGTTGCGAATTGCGCCGTGACCATCGAACTTATAATCGGCATCATATTCTCTCGCGAGCGACTAATGGCCTCGGAAACACTAATCCCGGCGACCGTCACGACGCCGACGAGTAATATGAGCCCCACAATGAGTATTCGTCGTCGAGCATTACGAGCGCGCTGATGCAGGCGTAAGATGGCTCCGTCAAAATCCACAATGTTCATGTCAGAACGTGCATTAGCCGGATGAGAATCAGCCATCACTATCTCCAAGCCGTACGTTTCTTTAACAGCAGCGCAGACTCAAAACGGTTAGCAGATCGCGAAAAACGGTGCAGGCATATGGATAAGCATAGCGAGTGCGTTGATATTACGAAGAAATGGCAGAAGTTGCGAAATGTTTTTGAATTGCAACGTTATGCGCTTGCGGTATTGTGTGAGGGCCTGTGGGGCTCGTGGCGCGCGCATTCATACTGACAGCAACGAACGCGCCGAGTGCGCAAACGATCGGCTGTTCGTTTCGAGGCGAGAGGGGTCGTTACGAATCGATCAAGAGGTTGCGATTAATTGAATTTATCTAAAAATAAGGCCCGATGAGCACATCAACCGGCATCTGTATCGGGCTATAGCGACTGCTGAAGGGCACACGGTGTTTGCCGAACAGGTGTACTTTATCGACCGTCGACACGTGACATTGCGGATCAGCCTGGTATGTAGTGAAACGGACGGTCGATGAAGTGCTGGCGGGAGCGGGGACAGGTAGGGGGTCGTTAGAGACTGGAACTAGGAAGGTACTACCGAAATGACCGTAAGGTTTCTTCATACAAGCGATTGGCAGTTGGGCGTCACCCGGCATTTTCTCTCACCAGGACCCCAGGATCGTTGGGCAGCTGCCCGAAATGAAGCCGTCACCGCTTTGTGCAAGCTGGCGACCGATGAGGACTGTGACTTCATCGTCGTGGCAGGGGATGTGTTCGAGACCAACCACGTCAGTCGCGCCACGGTTCTTACGGCGATCGAGGCGCTGAAAAACTGCCGATTACCGATTTTCCTGCTTCCGGGGAACCACGATTGCCTGGAACCCACCAATGTCTATGAGTCGAACGCATGGCGACGTCATAAGCCGCCGAACGTTCATGTACTAGCAAATCCGGGCGAGTGCGTGGAGGTGAAGCCCGGGGTAGAAGTGGTGGGCGCTCCGTGGCTGTCGAAGAGACCCACTGCGGACCTTGTTTCCGAAACCACGAAGTTGCTCGCTCCGCTTCCTCATGGATTTCGGGTGCTAGTGGCACATGGGGCGGTCAGCACCCTGTCCCCCAACCCCGACAATCCTGCGATCATCAACGTTGAGGCGGCCCAGCAGGCCATCCGGGAACAGCGGCTTCATTTTTTGGCCTTGGGTGATCGGCACTCGACGACGAATGTCACAGGGGAGTCGGATGGCCGCATCTGGTACAGCGGTACACCCGAAGCCTTCGATTTTGTCGAGACCGACAATGGCAATGTGTTGCTGATCGAGGCGGATGACCTCGGGGTACGGGTCACGCCCAAGCGGGTCGGGACTTGGAAGTTTGTCGTCCACGAAGAAGTGCTCAACAGCCAGCAGGACCTGGACGCCCTTGCGTCCGCCATTGAAGGCATCCCGGATAAGCCCAAGACCATGTTGAAGCTCGGATTGACTGGCACGCTGGGTATGACCCAAAAAATGACGTTAGATCACCTTCTGGATCGATGGGGAGATGTATTCGCCGCCGTCGTGATGTCCACTTCGCGCACGGAACTGGCGGTCGTCCCGTCCGAGGCCGACTTCAGTGAGCTTCGGCTCTCTGGGTACGGAGCCAAAGCCCTGGAGGTGTTGCGCGGAAAACTGGCGGCGGGAGCGGACCGAGAAGCGGCCGGTGACGCGCTGGCACTTCTCTTTAGGCTCCAAGGGGGTGCAACATGATGCGCGTACATCGCATACGGATCACCAACGTGGCGGGTGTTTCCGCTCGGGAAGTGAGCCTGGCCGAGCGCGGGATCACGTTGATCGCGGGGCAGAATGAGTCCGGCAAAAGCACGTTGTTTCTGGCGCTCCAAGCGCTCTTGGACCACCCGGATGATGCGTCCCACCGTGAAGTGAAGGCGCTCAAGCCGCTGCACACAGGTTTAACCCCAGAGGTGGAAGCGGATCTGACCATTGGGCCCTATCGCCTCACGTACTCCAAGAGTTTCGCCAAGGGGAAGGCCGGCGGCACAACCTTGCGGATCGATAAGCCCGTGCCAGAGTCATTGACTGGGCGCGAAGCGCACGACCGGGTGAGTGAAATTATCGATCAGAACCTGGACCGGGCACTCTGGGATGCGATGCGGATCACCCAGGGCAGTGCCCTGGAGCTGCCCATGTTGGCCGGAGTGCGGTCCTTGTCCGCCGCACTCGATCGCGCGGTGGGCAACGACATCGCCGGCGAGCGGGAGAGCAACCTATTCGAGCGGGCGTCTCAAGAGTTCCTTCGCTACTGGACGGCCGGAGGCAAACCGAACAAGGAATGCACGGACTTGGACCAGAAGGCGGCCGACGCGGCACAAAATGAGAAGACTCTGCGGGAGAAGCTCCAGGAACTGGACGCCGACATCACCTCCTACAAGTCCAAGACGCGCGAGTTCAGTATCGCCAATGGACAGACCGGCAATTTGGCTGCGGCACGAGATCGAGCGGCGGCCGACAAGCTCCGGCTCGACGGCCTGCTGGCAGAGGTCAGAAACAATGACCTGGTCGTTACCGCAGCGCAACAGGGGGAGCAAATGGCACTCAGCGCTGCCGCCCGGCGGTCAGAGCTGATCGCCGACCTGGCAGCGTCAGAGGAGGCCCTGGCGGTTGCAACGCAGCATCGACAGCAGGCGCAGACTCGCCCTACCGAGCTAGGCGCCAAAGTCACAACACTTGAGGCAGAAGCGGTCGGCGCTCGATCCTCACTTGAGGCGGCGAATACGGCACTGGCTCTTGCCGAAAGAGATGCGGCCTACCAGCAGAACCGCATGGATCTGATGTTGCTCTCGGCGCGCCTGCAGGCCGTCACGCAAGCGGATGGTGAGATTGCCGAGGCAGAGGACATCGTAAAATCGCTGCTGGCAACCAAGGAGGACTGCGCAGCCCTCGCCAAGGCGTCTACGGCCATCGCCGTTGCAAAGGCGAAGCTGGAATTGGCGAGCCCCAAGGCTTCCGTGCATGCACTGGTCCCGGTCCGCGTACGCCTCAATGGGATCGACCACGATCTGGCTCAGGGCCAAGCGGCATCCGCACCACCGGGCAATAGCACCAAGATCGTGATAGGGGAGGTCGCAGAGATCCTCATTGAAGGCACTCAGGACGTCGCCCAATTGGAGCGAGCGCTCGATTCGGCCAATCGGGCTCATCAAGGCCTCCTGGATCGGCTGGGTGTTACGACAGCAGATGAGGCGGAATCTCAGCGTCATCGACGAGAGAACGCGGCCGATCGGCTCGCTGCAACCCGGAAAGCTGTGACCGGGAATCTGATCGACCTGACTCGCGAATCGATGCGGGCCAAGGTTGAACAGCTAAAAGAAGCAACTTCCGAGTATCCGGCCACTCGTCCTCCCACCGCCAATGCGCTACCGGACACGCTGGAGTCGGCCAAAGCGATCGCCGCTGAGGCACGAAAGGCGCTCGAGGCGGCCCGGAAGGCTCTCCAGGCAATCGAAGACCAGTTGAGAGTCGTTACCGCGGCTGCCGCCGCTGCCCACCAAGAGGAAGCGGTGGCTGAGGCGACTCGGGTGTCGCGCGCGGACCGTCGAGATCAGGTCGCCAAGTCGCTGGCGACTGCCCGCCAGGAGCACTCCGATGATGCCCTGCAGACGGAACTGGCGACGGCACAGTCGACGGTTAATGCAGCGATTGGCAAACGTGATGTCGCGAAGGCGGCATACGACGGCGCAGATCCCGAGCGGGTTTCGGCAGGATTGACGGCGGCCGAGAAGGCCTTGGCAAACCATGAACGAAATCTGCAGCGGATACGCGATGACATAAACAAATTGAGCGCACGACTGGAGATCAATGGAGAAAGCGGCCTGGAAGAAGAATACCAGAAGGCGCAGCGAGATGCTTTCGTAGCGCAGGATGCCGTAGCACGGTTCAAGCGTCGCGCCCATGCGGCCGCGCTTCTATACGAGACACTAAGGGAATGCCGGGAGGACGCGCAGCGATCCTACGTCGCGCCGCTCAAGAGCGAGATCGAGCGCCTGGGTAAAGTCATATTCGGCGAGGAATTCCGCGTGGTAATCGGCGAGGATCTCAGTGTGGAGGGGCGTGTCATGAATGGCACCACGATTCCCTACACAAGTTTGTCCTCCGGTGCCAAAGAGCAAATCGGGATCCTGCAGCGTCTGGCAACCGCCCGAATAGTCGGCAAGGGGGGAGTGCCATTGCTTCTGGATGATGCTGTGGCCTATACCGACAATGTTCGGCAGGAGGCGCTGGCCTCCGCGCTTGGATTTGCATCCGCCGATACCCAGACCATCATTGTCACGTGCGCTCCAGAAAGGTACGCTTACGCACCGATAGAGGCCCGAATTGATTTCTAACTCCCATTGGTTTGATCTGCCGGTGCGCGGGGTGTCTTAGCCTCGACCATCTCAGCGAGACTCCTATGGAGGTGTTCCAATGCAACGTCTGGTCGGCGCCACCAATCCGTAGACCAGATTCGCTGGAGCTTCCAACCCAGCTCCTCGAGTTTATGTTGCCGCAACCTGTCACGGTCCCGAGCAGTTGCCCCGCTGTGGTAGCTCGCTCCATCGCATTCCACTCCGGCAAGATAGGTTCCCGGGGCGTCGGGATGTACCACGCCTAGATCGATGCGATAACCGCCACAACCGATCTGGTGGTGAATCTCCCAGCCCTTGCGCCGCAAAGCGTCAGCCACGGAATCCTCGAAAGGCGAGTCGGCACCCTCACCACGTTCGCCCGCGAAATGTCGAATCGCACTTATCCCGTTCTCCGCGTAATCGAGGAATTCCTTCAGATGCCGGACTCCGAGTGACGTTGTCCGAGAGGTATCCAAGAGCTCCGGGCGAATCGAGGTGAACACATGCATCGCAAGGCGGGAGCGGGTGACGGCAACATTGAGGCGACGAGGACCATTGGCGGAATTAATCGGACCGAAGTTCAAAGACATCTTACCCACATCATCCAATCCGAAAGTAGTCGAGAAAATAATGATATCGCGTTCGTCGCCCTGGACGTTTTCGAGGTTCTTGACGAAAATCTCCTCTTGTCCCTTCTGCTTGCTGAAATAGGGCTCCAGGTTGGGATCTTCGCGACGGGCGATGTCCATCAAATCCTCAATCAGATTCTGTTGCTGTACATTGAATGTGACGATGCCAAGCGATTCCTTCCGCGTGCCGTTCGTCCGGCAATGCTCCACAACGAAATCAACGACCGCTTGCGCCTCTGCCATGTTGGTCCGCGTGCTACCGCGGCCATACACGCCGTTGATTCGGTGCAATAAGACCGCGCGATCTTCGGTGATTGGGGATGGAAACGTTACCAACTTGCCATCGTAGTATCGGCGGTTAGAGAACGTAATCAGGCTTTCGTATCGGGATCGGTAATGCCATTCAAGCCGCAGGACCGGGAGGACAGTCATCGTCTCGTCTAGAATGCTTTCTAGGTCCTCATTAGTGTCGTCGACCTCCTCCTCATCGTCTGCGCGCGCAAAGAAGGAGGTCGGCGGCATCTGCTTTGGGTCCCCGACGATCACTGCCTGCCGGGCGCGAGCGATCGCGCCGATGGCATCCCATACGGGAATTTGCGACGCCTCATCGAAAACGACGAGATCGAAAGGCGGAAAGCTTGGATCGAGGTGCTGCGCGATCGACATGGGGCTCATCAGCAGGCACGGCTTGAGGCGTGGCAGAAGACTAGGCATTCCGGCGAAGAGCTTGCGAAGGGGATGATGCCGGGCCTTCTTGTTGATTTCCTTATTGAGCATGCCGAGTTCCTTCACCGTTGCGGCATCACCGCCAATTCGGGGAATTCTCGCGCCCACGCGAGCAGCAGCGGCGGCGCCGGCAAGTCGCAGATACTCGGCGTCAAGCCGTCGAAATTCATCAATTAGCTGGTCTTGGGATTGGCCGATAAAGTCTCGCAGCGGAGGACTATGCGACAATCCCTCTTCCAATAACCATCTTCGAACCGACGACTCGAATACCGTCGCCGGATTGTCGGCGGTCGATTCCAATGACTGGTATAGGTCTACCAAGGGCTGCAGGCCCATTGCAATCGCCTTCGTGCGTAGCCGTTGCCAGGCGGCGTGGTACCTCAGGTGATCGTCCGAGATAACGTTGTGCAAATGGACAACCCACTGATAGGTATCGCCGAGGTAGATCTGGGAGCCGGCAGCAGGTCCGCCGGTTCCGGGTATGGCCAGTGAGTCATGTATGACGGCGAGGACGGCCGTGCATTCGGACCACGCCTGCACCAGGCCCAGCAGCTCCCGCTTCAGCGGGCCGTCGCTCTCGATTTCGCCGGCGCCGGAGGAGAGCAGGGCCTTGATCGCGGACGTGAGCGATGCGGTTCTCGGTGGATTCGACCGTCCGAGCGTATTGATGGCGGCTTGCACGGCGAGAAGCCACTTAGCGCAGGCATCTGGATCGCACCGCGCATCCGTAAGAGCAAAGTCAAGATGGGTGGCGAGTTCAGTCTCGAGTGTTTTGAGTTCTCTATCGCTCGCCTGGACCACTTGTAGGGAATCCAGGGTCTGGGGAAGCTGATCGACAAGGGAGCCGTCGGGGACAGCGTCGACCGTATGGACTTTTAGCAGCCGGGTCAGCGTGCGCCGTTTGAGCCAGCGCTTCGGCCACCATGTACTCACAGTGTCATGGTGCAGTACGCGTAATTCATCTGCATCACAACTTAGAATACTGCTGCGATATGCCGTCAAAAGCTTTTGCGCAGGAACCCGACGTTGGGTCAAAAGATGGGCCGCCCGGCGGAACGAGCTGGCCGTTTCATCCCGCCCAATTGCGGTCGTTATAGATTCCGGCAGTCCCGGGAGCTGCAGAAATAGCTTAGACAATTCCGACAAGGTGGCCAATTCGGTCCGACTCAGGTCCGGGGCGCCGATATTCAGCCGGCGGCAGAATTTCTCTACCGCCATGTCTAATGCCATCAAGTGTTTCCGCGCGACAGCGGACGCTTCCTTTGCAGTCCGTTCGATACTTGGGGTGCATTCGTTCAGGCGGGATGTGGCTAGAGGATGCGCATGCAGTGCCCCAAGTTTCGTAATTAGCGGCAAAAACTGATCGACTACAGATCGGAGTTCATTTAAGGGGGCGTGCTTACCCTCTCGGGGGTCGCCCCAGGCGAGGGTTACCTCTTGAGCCTTGTTATTCGAGCAAAGCCAGCCGGTGGCGTCAAAAATCGTCAAACCGCAGGGGTAACGAAGGTGTAAGGCATCAACGTATTGATTCAGATTCTGTTTGATCTTGTTGAGGGAATTTCCGGTTTCCTGCCACTTCTCCTCGACCGCGGGTGGGTTGTAGGAAAACGAAGCCTTAAGCTGCTCGATAATTTCAGTTTTTCGCGCCTTATCCGAGTGAACCTCCAGGCAGTAGGCATCGAGACTTAAATCCGACAGTCGTTTCCGGACTACTTCCAAGGCCGCTTTCTTTTCCGACACAAACAAGACTGTCTTGCCATGCGCCATACAATTGGCGATCAGATTGGTGATGGTCTGGCTCTTGCCGGTGCCGGGTGGCCCTTCAAGAACAAAGCTTTTGCCATCGAATGCCGCCTGGATGGCAGCCAACTGAGAGGAATCCGCGATGAGCGGTGTAAAGACCTCGGATGGAGCGATATCACGGTCAAGGTTTCGGGCCACGGGAAAGTCCCCTTGGCTCGCTATCGGCGTATGTGGGTGCTCCAGCATTTGCCGAACTAGGGGGTTGGATTTTAGGATCCCTTCGCGCTTCTGAAGATCTCGCCACATCAGGAATTTTCGGAAGGAAAACTCTCCCAACCAAACCTCGTCTTTAACCTCCCATCCCTTGCGATTCACGACCAGATGCCGGAAGAGTCCCAGCAGTCGATCGACATCAACCCCACTGTCGTCGGTGGGCGCCACGTCGGGAATGTCGAATGCGATCCCAAAATCACGGCGTAGCTTTTCGAGCAGTGTCGGATTAATTCTACTATCGTCGTCACTACCGCTCATTTTGATGCCAGATAACCCGGCTCTGACGCTTGAGCGCTCCAGGACGACAGGCACGAGGAGGATTGGTGCGCGGTTAATGGACTTGGAGGTATCCGATTCACGCCATTCGAAGATCCCCAGGGCGAGGAATAGGGGGGAGGAGCCGCCTTCCTCCTCGGCTGTTCTGGCTGATCGATAGAGTTCGACGAGTCGACTTTCCAGCTTCTCTCGATCCTCTTCAAGAGCGATTAGCCGGCCGCGATTGAGCGATCCGGCTACATGAGACTGCTGTCGTTCAGCAACTAACTCCTTCGGTAGGGGCTGTCCAGTGGTCGAGTCTTTCTGCTTCTCAAAGCCAGGGTCGGGCTCAAAGCTAAATGCTTTCTTGGATGCCAGAGCGTCCTCGAGGGCTGCCAGGTGGGTCCCCTGAATCCGGATAGTCTTCGCCGTGGGCTTGAAGTTCAGAAGCTTGTTGCGAAGGCTCAAATCTAGAAGCTTTCGTTTCCAGCGTTCCAGCCGTTGATTCGGTGGTTCGGCTTCGGAGTCGACCTCAATCGGTGCGACGGATTCTCCAATGACGACGCTGTCGGATAGGGCGCTTCCGCTACTGGGTCCATCGGCTTCTGGGGGGATAGCAAAGACCCCACTGACACGAGCGGGAATCGGTCGAATCCCCGATTGACGAGCAAGTCGGACGTCGAATGCGGCTTCAAAGGCCGCCTCATCGTTCAGTTGTGCGGTTCCCGCCCGCTGAGCCTCAACGACCAGCACAGACTTCTGGGTCAGAAGGGTGAGTTCGAGTGTCACCACCTCGTTAATGACGTGCCGCTTACGTAAGGTCTGGCCATCGTCATCGACGGGGCCAGCGCTCGAAATGAGTATTCCGGCGAAGATGA
>PLAH01000083.1 GCA_003134045.1 Gammaproteobacteria bacterium | reverse complement strand
GCATTTCCTATCACGAGGTTCGCGCCGCGAGACAGTGCGGGATTGCGCCTGAGAAACTCGTACTCGTCAGAAATGGCGTGCCGATGGTCGCTCCCACCCCCGCAATCGATCCCGCGTCCATAGCGTGGCCTGAGGGCAAGCGACGCATCTTGTTCGTCGGTCGTTTCGACCGGCAAAAAGGGGTGGATGTGCTCTTGCGGGCGGTGTCCGAACTCAAGGACCAGGTGTTCGCCTGTATCGTGGGCGATTCGGTGGTCGACAATCTGCCGGTGGCTTCGGACGCGGAGAACGTTCGGCTGTGTGGCTGGCTGTCGCCGGCGCAACTCGAGGCCTACTACAAGAGCGCCGACGTGGTGGTCATTCCCTCTCGGTGGGAGGGCTTCGGCTTGGTGGCCGCAGAGGCGATGCGCGCGGGCTTGCCTGTCATCGCGAGCAATGTCGGGGGATTGACGGAAATCGTCGACGATGGCGTCACCGGTATTCTCATACCCACGGATGATGAGAAGGTATTGGTCCAAACCCTGCGCGACCTGACGGATGCGCATTTGCGGGCGATGGGCAAAGCCGGGCGCGAGCGGTTCTTGCGCGATTTCACGATGGAGCGCACTCATCGGGAGATCTGCGAACTGTATTTCAAGTCGGAGGACGCCGCGTTCGGCGCGCCGGCGACCCTGCAAAAAAGCTGAGGCTCTCGAGTGCGGCCGGCGCTGAGGCCCTCGCGACACGTCTCGATGAGAGAACCTGCGGCCTGCACCCCCCAAGTTGAGTGACGCGCAGACCGCAGGTTTGGAAAGGACCGTAAGTTAGCTTATCGTCCCCGCCAGCGCCCCGTCCAGCGCTCCCGCCAAGGCGCCGCTGATGACGCCCAGCGCGCCAACTTGAAGCGTGCCAATGGTCATTGCACCCATCGTAAACGTGCCGAATGTACCGTCTTTCATCTGTATTTCTCCGTTAGATTGACTGTTCTTCTCCGAGCCGACAGAAATCCTAGCAGGTAAAAAGCAGGGCAACGGCCGTGGCGCACATAACGCGACGCGTTTCGCCAACCCACCGGAATTATGTCGCCTCCATCTCTTCTGGCGATAAGGCTGTGCGTGCGATCGGATCGATGTGCCGCCGATTCGCCGGGCTCGCGAATCGGTGGGAGCGGGGCGGCTTGTAGAGCCGCGGATTGGCGGAGTCCAGATGCCACATCTCATCGCGCATTCTCTGATGAGCCGGATCCGCGATCAGGCCGTACCCGGAGTGCGGCGTGCAGGTGATTTCGCCGAAATAAACCTTTCCCTGCACGGTGTAGAGATCGACCCGGACGAAATCGAATTCCACGGAGATGTCCCGCGCAATCCGCACCATCGCATCGAAGTTCGCCGGCTTGATGTGCGCGGCCAATTCCTGTTCAGGGATGCTGCTCGTACGAAGTTCCCACTCTTTGCCGAAACTGGCAGATTTGCCCGTGGGCGTGGTGATTGCGAAGTTGTAGTCGAAGCCTTCGGGCCCGCGATAGCAGAAGAAGCAGTAGTCCCAGGGCGACCCGCCGAGCGGGCCCTCGAGCAGTTCCTCGATGATGATTTTTGGCGGGATGAAATTGTAATGCCGTTCTCCGTCGGCACGGCCATAGCGGCGCTGCATCAGGGTATTGAACCAACGGACCGTCTTGGCGACATCGAGCGTGCTCTTGTCGTGAACGATCTTGTGCCATTTACAGCCGTGGTTCGCTTTGATGATGAATCGGTTCGGAAGCGTGTCGAACACGGACTTGTGCAGCCTGTCGTACGCGCCCAAGAGCGGAATGAGATGCTCCTTGCCCACTTTGGATTCGACATACGCTCTGGCTCTGAATTTGTCCGCGACCAGCCCATAAAAATCGTGGTTGCCGTAGAGCTTTCTGAACTGTATTTTTTCCTGGTAGGTTCGCGGATTCTCGAAGTCGCCGCCATGACCCATGTGTTGCTGGAATTGACGGGAAATGCGGCGCCGTTGCGCCCTACGGACGATGGTTTCGATCACGCGAGATATCATTCCCGGACTCCCCAAAAGACAGAATTATCGTCCCACAGTCGGTGAATCCGCGCCGCGGTGCGCTGAGGCGTTTCACAATTTAGCGACTTTATTCGCAGGCGGGGCGTTGAATCGGTCATTTGGGGCCGAATTCCTCGACGACGATCCTATCGAGGGGGCGGCGAGTTCATGGCAGCGACAGATAAGTCACCGCAGCTTCAACCGCTCCCCATACCCCGTCAGCTCCAAATAGCCGCGTCCGAGCGGCTTGCCTGCCTGAGCCGCCCGCACGGCTCCTTCCCAATAGATCGCGCCGCTGGACAGTCGGGTGTCGTTCTCCTGATCGTCCATCAACGGCTCGAGATCGAACTCGCGGGGGCCGGCTCGTAGATGCCACTGGACCGGATAGGCGATGCCCGTCCGTGGCGATCTCCAATCGCGCAGCGCCGTAAATTCCACCTCATCGGGGCGTAAGACTTGTACGGCGCCGTCCGCACGCCGCAGCGTGCCGCCGGCCCAGCGCGCCTTTCCCTGCCCGTCGCGGATCCGGAACGCCATCAGAGCGCCCCCATCGTCGAGATTGACGCCGATCCAGTCCCAGCCCGCGGCTTGCGGGTCCAGGTATTCGCTCGACCACTCGTGATCGAACCAGGCTTCGCCGCTGACGGCATCGGGTCGGCCGTCGCGGGTGATGGCTCCCACCACTGCCATGTGGGGCAGGCTGTAGTAGTAGCTGGCCGACTGCGCGGCGGGGCCTTTCCGGCTGACGCCGGCTTCACCGTTGATGAGCACCGGCTGGGTCTCGGTCAAGGTCAGCGCGAACGAGAAGTTCTCGGCGGCGAGAGCGGCGTGGTAGACCCCGGCCTGGCGTTTGAGAGACCAGCGGTCGATCCACACGTCGGTGTCGCCTTCGCGGGCCTCGGCTAACCTCAAGCCGGCTCGACGGATTCGCTGGTCCTGCCATAGCCGGCCCCGTTTTGGGTCGCTGATGGCGCAGTGCGCGATC
Source organism: Gammaproteobacteria bacterium (assembly GCA_003134045.1). Classification (GTDB taxonomy): domain Bacteria; phylum Pseudomonadota; class Gammaproteobacteria; order Steroidobacterales; family Steroidobacteraceae; genus Bog-1198. The sequence continues at coordinate 34,883 of PLAH01000083.1, read as the reverse complement.
AGCAATTGGCGCGGCGTGAACGTGCTGGGATTCGCGTCATCGAGGGACGGCTTGGTGCGGAAGAAAGTGATCTGGAATCCCAGCGATTCGCCGTCCCGCGTCTTCAACCAGCCGGTCACGTACCACCATTCGGTGCGAAACGGCGGGTGACTGCCGTAATCCCTCGGAAACTCCATGGCGCGGCCCGCAGTGACCTCGGCGTAAGGCGCTGCTGCAGGCGCGCCCGAGCCTGAAGGTGCCGCGGCATCGAGTCCGGCCGCGGCCACCGCGCACGTGCCCACCAGCCAGGTCGCCAGCGCGATGAGACCGCGGAGCAGCCCGCTCACCCCCGGTGTGCGCTCTCCCGGCGCCCTCACCAGTCCTCCCGCACGGCACGGACCGCGTCCTGGCTGGTGGCGGCGCGCCCGCTCCACACGGCGGTGAGGGCGGCTGCGGCGATCAGGGTAAGGCTGAGCGCGGCGAGTTCCCAAACGGGCACCGCCAGGTCGATGCTCCAGTTGAAGGACTGCCGATTGACGACGTAGACCAGCACCAGACTCAAGGCGCCCCCCAGAATGAGCCCGTAGAGCACCCCGAACACGCTCATCAGCAGGCCTTCGCTCGCCAGCATGCCGATCACTTGCCGCCGCAGCATCCCGATGTGGCGCAACATGCCGAATTCGGAGCGGCGGGCGAGGGCCGTGGAACTGGCCGCGAAGCTCACGCCGGTGAGGCCGATGACGACGGCGATGGCTTCCAGCGCATAGGTGATGATGAAGGCGCGATCGAAGATCTGCAGCGCCCGCACGCGCAGCGCGGTGCTGGTCATGATCTCGAGCGAATCGGCGCGCACGAAGCAGGCGCGCAGCGCTGCCTCGACCGCCGCGGGATCGGCGCCGTCCTCGAGCCACACCGCGCCTTCCGTGGCGCTGCGATCGTGCGTGGCGTCGATATAGGCTTGGCGCGAGATGACCATCGCGCCGCTGGCGCGTGCATAGTCGCGCCAGACGCCGGCGACCGTGAATGCGTGGAGCCGGCCGCCTAAGGGCAATGAGATCGAACTTCCCAAGGGATAGCCGTAGAGATCCTGCAAGGCCTCCGAGATCCAGACCGGTTCGGCGCCGCGGGGCAGGCCGCTCCGCAGGCGGCGGACCAGCGGAATCTCGTCCTCGATTTTGGCCGAATTCCAGGTGTGCGCGATCAGCGTGACGGGTGGATGGTTCGCATCGAGCAGCAGCTGCCGGGTGCGATGGAACTGGATGCGCGAGACGCCGCTGACGGCGGCGAGCTTGGCTTGATCCGCGCTCGACCAGTAGGCCGTGTCGTTGCCCAAGGGCACGCGCAGCTGCAGGTCGGCCGGCAACAGCTTGCCCAACCAGTGATCGAAGGACACCCGAAACGAGTACACCATGATGGCCATGGCGACCATGAGGCTGAAACTCACGATGATGGAGGCCAGGCTCAACGTCGACAGACCCACATTCTCGCGCAGCTGCGCGACGGCGGCGTCGAGTACCGCGCGATTGGTGCGCGGCGCCCGATTGAGAATCTTGACCGTGAGCACGGGCACCAACAGGATGGCGCCGAACAGCAGCGCGGCGATGGCCGCATAGCCGAATACCGGCAGCCCGCCGATGGGCGGCAGGCGCGCCAGCACGGCGCCCACACCCAAGAGGACGAGACCGGCCCGCCAGCTGCTGCGGGTCGCCACCGTGGTATCGCCGTCGCCGCCTTTGAGCGCGCGCGCCGGCGGCTGGCGTGCGGCCGAGCGGGCCGGCATCCAGGCGCCCACACTGGCGACTGCCGTGCCGATGACGAAGAACGCCAGCAACGGCAACACGGCCGAATTGAGCGACGCGCCGACGCTGCGCAATTGCCCGTTGCCTAAGTCTCCGGTCAGCACCCGCAGCATCACGGCGGCGAGGATCACGCCCAAGATCACGCCGAGCAGCGATCCCACGGCACCGAGCGCGGCGCCCTCGCCGATCAGGGCACCCTCCAATTCGCCCCGGGTCACGCCGAGCGCGCGCAGCAAGGCCAGCGACCGGCGCCTGCGCAGTACCGACAGCGATTGGGTGGAGAACACCAGGAATGCGCCCGTCCACAGCGCCACCAGCGCCAGCATGTTGAGGTTCACCCGGTAGGCGCGGGTCACGCTCACCGCCCGGTCGCGTTCCACCTGCGGCGCCACCGCGAGCACGCCCGCCGGCAGCGTGCGCGTGAGTGCGGCCCGGTAGGCCTCGACGGGAGTTCCCGCCGCGAGGCGCAGGTCGATCCGGTTGAGCCGCCCGACCTGCGCGAAGGTCCACTGCGCCGAGGCGATGTCCATGATCCCGAGCGGCTGCGGATAGGTCGACTCGGACAGAATGCCGATGACGTGCAGCGCGCGGGGCTGGCTGCCGACGATGACGGGAAACGAGTCGCCGCGCTTCAAGTTCAGGGCCTGCGCCGCGCTGCTGCTGAGGAAAATTCCGTCGGCATGAAACAGATCGAAGATGCCCGCGCCGATGTCGCCGATGATGGCGGGCTGCAGCGAGGCGGCGCGGAACGGATCGAGGCCCAGCACTTTGAGCGTGTCGCGGCGGCCGGGAAGGGCGACGCTGAGTTCGAGCACCGGACTCGCCACGTCCACCGCCGGATCCTGGGCCAGCTGCGTGAACACGCGCTCATCGAAGCCGTCGCGCGAGCCGCGCACCACCACGTCGGCTTCGCCCACCAGCCGCTTGGTCGCGAGCCCGAACTCGTTGAGTGCGGCGGTGTTGACCAGATAGACCGCGGCGCCGAGCGCGACCCCTAAGGCGATGGCGATGACCGTGACCGCGAGCCGCCCCGGCTGATCGCGGAGCTGTGCCCGGATGAGAATGCGCCATACCGTGAAGGCGCCGCGCGCCGGCGACGGCGTGTTCACGCAGGTGCCTCGGGATGCAACCCCTGGCCGTCGAGGATGACGATGCGATCGGCGGTCTCGGCGGCGGAGCGCGAGTGGGTGATGAGAATTCCCGCGGCGCAATTCGCCTTGATCTGCGCGCGCAGCAACGCGAGCGTCTGCGCCGCGCTGCGCGGATCCAAATTGCCGGTGGGTTCGTCCGCGAGGACCAGCCGCGGCCGGTGCACCAGCGCGCGGGCGATGGCGATGCGCTGCACTTCGCCGCCGGAGAGTTCGCGCGCGTAACGGCGCGCCAGCGGCGCGATGCCGACGGCGCTCAGCATCTCGGCGGTGCGCGCGGAGCGCTCGGGTTCGGCGACCCGCAGCAGTTCGAGCGGCAGCGCCACATTCTGTTCCACGCTGAGGTAGGGCAGCACGTGGAACGCCTGGAATACGAAGCCTACGGCACGCCGCCTGAGCAGCGTGATGGCGTCGTCGTCGAGCGTCGCTAAGTCCGTGCCCTCGATGAGCACGCGTCCCGCATCCGGACGGTCGAGGCCGGCGAGCAAATTGAGGAGCGTCGACTTGCCGACGCCGGACTCGCCCATGATGGCCAGATACTCGCCCGGTCGAAGTTCGAGGTTCAGCCCCTCGAACACCGCCGGGCGATCGGGCCGGTAGCGTTTGGCGAGGTTCTCGAGCGTGAGAACCGCGGGATCAGCCACGGCAAGCGGGTATCAAGCGGCGTCGACCCCGATCACCGCCTTGACCTCCAGGAAATCGCGCAGGCCGAATTCGCCGTACTCGCGGCCGTTGCCGGACATCTTGAAGCCGCCGAAGGGCGTTTGCATGTCGCCGGAGGCGCCGTTCAACGCCACCTGTCCCGCACGGATGCGATTGCCCACGCGGCGCGCGCGCAGGTTGTCCTGGGACCAGACATAGGCGGCGAGGCCGTAGGGCGTGTCGTTGGCGATGCTGATGGCTTCATCCTCGGTCTGATACGGCAGGATGCAGAGCACCGGCCCGAAGATCTCCTCGCGCGCGATGGCCATGTCGTTGCGGACGTGGGAGAAAATCGTGGGCCTGACGAAATAACCTTGCGTCAGACCTTCCGGGCGCCCCATGCCGCCGGTGACCACGTTCGCGCCCTCGGCGATGCCCTTTTCGATGTAGCCCTCGACGCGCTCGAACTGCAGTTTCGACACCACCGGACCGACGGTGGTCTTCTCGGAGGTGGGATCGCCTACGATGACCGTGTCGGCGACGCGCTTGGCGATGGCTTCGACCTCGGCCATACGCGCGGCAGGCACCAGCATGCGGGTGGGTGCGTTGCAGGACTGGCCCGAGTTCTGGAACACGTGCAGTACGCTTTGCTTCACGGCGCGTTCGAAGTCGGCGTCGTCCAGGAGCACGTTCGGCGACTTGCCGCCGAGTTCCTGGTGGACGCGCTTGACCGACGCGGCGGCGCTCTTGGCCACTTCGGTGCCGGCGCGGGTCGATCCGGTGAAGGACACCATGTCGACTTCGCGATGCGAGGAGAGCGGCGCGCCCACGTTGAGGCCGTCGCCGTTCACCAGGTTGAACACGCCCTTGGGCACGCCGGCCTCGTGCATGACCTCGGCCCACAGAATGGCGCTGAAGGGCGAATATTCCGAGGGCTTGAGCACCATGGTGCAGCCGGCGGCGAGCGCCGGGATCACCTTGGCCGCGACCTGGTTCATGGGCCAATTCCACGGCGTGATGAGGGCGCAGACGCCCACCGGCTCTTGCACCAGGCGCGTGGTGCCGCGCAATTCCTCGAACTTGAAGGTCTTCAACACCTCGATCATGGCGCTGATGTGACCGACGCCGATGCGCGTCTGCGAGCCCTTGGCGAGCGTGATGGGCGCGCCCATCTCAGTGGAGATGGCCTGCGCGATCTCATCGTAGTGCGCCTTGTAGGCGGCGAGGATGCGTTCCATCAGTGCCAGACGTTCCGCGGGCGTACTGCGCGAATAGCCGTCGAACGCGCGCCGCGCGGCCGCCACCGCAAGATCCACGTCCTTCGCACTGCCCATCGAGATCACGCCCGCCACCGCTTCGGTGGCCGGGTTGATGACGTTGAACTCTTTGGGTTCGACCGGATTGACCCAGGCACCGTCGATATAGAACTGCCGATTGTCATAGAGCATCGAAAATTCCCCTCAAATAAAATCGAATGGCGAATCAATACATTCTACGCGCCGGCCGGGCAGCGTGGGGGCGGAGTCGCCGGGGGCGCCCGAACACGGCGGCACCGCGCGCTGGAGGTGCCGGAGCAGGGGTGGGCCGTTTACTCGAATTTACCGCGATATCGTCCCAGTTCTCATACCTTGTCACATTAAATTGTTACGCTCCTAGAACTTGTTACGCTCCTAGCTGAAAATGACGCCCGGCCAAACGGAATGCGGCTTCGTTTCGATGGTGGGGTGATTGAACTGCATTGACACCCGGAGCGGCCGCGAGTGGCCGTGTCGCAGAATTAGGAGGAGCTTTCGTCTATGCCGCGTATCGGAACACTACTGTTGGTATTGAGCATCGGCTGCGGCGCGGCCTTGGGCCTCGGGCGGGCCGTGGCCGTAATACCCGAATACAATCCAGTACACAGACATCCGATTTCAATCGGACCCGAGGCCAGCCGCATCATCGTGGGATTTCGCGCGACCGCCGGCAATACGGTGGTGCAGACGGTGAAAATCCGGATGCGGACGCAGAGCGTCAACGTGAGTCAGGCGCACACCACGTCGGCGGATGTGGCCGGTTTGATCCGGCGCGTGGGCATCGCGACCACGACCTCGCGGCAAATTACGCCGAATATGCATGTCATTTTTCTGAAGAAAACCCTGTATGGCGCGGACGTCGAGACCGCGCTCAGCAAACTGCGCGCCGATTCGGCCATACAGTTTGCTGAAGTCGATCAGCGGCGTTACCCGCATGCCGTGCCGAACGATCCCCTGTTCGTGGCGACATCGGGCGCGTCCGGCCAGTGGTATATGAACACGCCGAGCACGACGACCATCACGGTGGAGGGCAATGTGACCCAGGATTTGGCGGCGACCGACACGGTATCCGCCTGGACCATTACCACCGGCAGTACCGGCATTGTGATCGCCGATGTCGATACCGGCGTGCGCTTCGATCATCCCGACCTGCTGCGCGCCAATCTGGCGGGCCGACTGCTACCCGGCTACGATTTTGTGGGTGAAGATTACGATTCGACGAGCGGAACCGCTTTGGGGACTTATCTGACGGCCAACGATGGCGACGGCTGGGATCCCGACCCCTCTGACCCCGGTGATTGGATCAGCGCCAGCGATCAACAGAATGTGCCATTTCCGTCGAAGGATTGTATGGTCGAGGCCAGTTCCTGGCATGGCACCCGCGTCGTCGGCATTTTTGGCGCGCTGACCAACAATGACTTAGGTCTCGCGGGCATGAGCTGGGGGCCGTGGGTGCTGCCCGTGCGCGCGCTCGGCAAGTGCGGCGGCTATGACTCGGACATCATTGCCGGTATCGAGTGGGCGGCCGGTATTTCCGTCACGCCGACCGACAGCGCGACGTCCACCACCACCACCGTTCCCGTCAACCCGTACCCCGCCGACATCATCAACTTGAGTCTCGGCGGAAGCAGTACATGCCCGAGCGACTATCAGGATGCCCTACGCACCGTGACCGGCATGGGTGTGTTGGTCGTCGTCTCCGCCGGCAACTCCGACACCGCCATCAGCTCGAGCTCCACCTCGTCGGTCGAGGCGCCGGCCAACTGCAGCGCGTCCGTCTCGGGCATGATCGCCGTGGCGGGCTTGCGTAATGTGGGCACGAAGGTGGGTTACAGTAGTTTCGGGCCGGAAGTGGGCGTTGCGGCACCGGCCGGCAACTGCATCACCAGCAGCGGTGATTGCTTGCGATCGATCGACACGACGACCAATCTTGGTACCACGGTTCCCGGCACCAACAGCTACACCAACGAAACGAACAGCAATTTAGGCACGAGCTTCTCGGCGCCGATCGTGTCGGGGATTGCAGCCCTGATGCGTTCAATCAATGCAAACTTGACGCCCGCCCAATTGGTTGCGCGGATCGAAGCCAGTGCGACAGCCTTTCCGGCGAATACGGGAAACCTGCCAGTTTGCCCGAACCTGGCAACCGACGGATCCGACCAATGCTCCTGCCCCGCATCAGGTGAGTGCGGCGCCGGCATGGTCAACGCGCTCAGCGCCGTGACGGCTGCGCAGCGGCCGATCGCGGCCGTGACCCTGCCGTCCACCGTGGCGGCGGGCAGCCATGCCGTGCTCGACGCGAGCGGCAGCGCCGCCTCCTGTGGCCGCACGATAAATGCCTATTCCTGGACCGCCAGCGGCGGAGCCAGCATCGTCTCCGGTGCAACCTCTGCGCAAGTCACGATCCTGCCGGGTAGCGCCACGGGGACCGTTACGCTGACCGTTACGGACTCCGCCGGCGCCACGGACACCGCCACGGTGACCGTCACCTCGAGCAGCGCGAGCAGCAGCGCGCCGACCACTGCGGGGACGAGCGCCTGTCCCACTGCCGTGTCGACCGCGCCGGTCGCTCCCACAATGTCGCAAGCATTTGTACCTGCCAGCGTCGGAGAAAGCGTCGCCTCCACGCTGACCATCACCTTGAGCAATGCGAATGGTTTCGCGCTCACGCAAACCGGTTTGAGCGATACGCTGCCGAGCGCGTTGACCATTGCAAGCACGCCGACGCCGGCCACGACCTGTACGGGAGCCGCCAAATCCTTGACGGCGGCGGCGAACGTGGTGACGCTCAGTGACGCGATCATTCCCGCGAATAGCAGCTGTACGGTGCGCGTAACGGTCTCCAGCACGACTGCGGGGACCTATACGAATAGTCTCGCGCCGAATGCGCTCAGCACGGGTCCGGCCGGCGGCAACACGGCGACTAGCGCGGCCGCCCTGGTCGTGACGGTGCCGGTGGCTCCCTCGGTGACGCAGGCGTTCTCGCCAAGCACCATCACGCAAAATGGGGTCGCCACGCTCACGGTCACGGTCAGTAATTCGAATGCATATGCGCTGACCGGCGCCGCTCTCACCGACACTCTGCCCAGCAATCTGAGCATCAAGAGTTCCCCCGTGGCAGCGACGACCTGCGGCGGAACGCTCTCGGCCGCGTCGAGCACTGCGACTCTCTCAGGTGCCACCCTGGCGGCCAGCGGTAGCTGCACGATGACTCTGTCGGTGACGAGCGCGACCGCCGGTAGCTACACGAATACCATCGCCGCGAGCGCATTGACGACCAGTCCGGCCACCGCCAACGCGGCCGCGTCCGCCACGTTGACCGTCACTGCGCCGAGCAAGGGCGGCGGCGGTGAGCTCGACGGGTGGGATACCCTGTTCGTGGTCGGCGTGCTGCTCGCGGGCCGGCGCCACGTCAAACGCAAACCTTGAAGCCGGCGCCGAACCTCATGTCAGATTCCTACGCCACTCTCATCGAACCTGTGAAGACCCACCGCGATGCGCGCGGCGCCCTGTTCGAGCCCTTGAGCGACGCCGAACTCGCGGCGCAGAAGAACGTGCACGTGGTGCTGACTCAGCCCAACGAAGTGCGCGGCAATCATTGGCACCTGTGGGCGACCGAGTGCTCGACCGTGGTGGGCCCGTGCCTGGTGCGCCTCAAGGAGCCCACGGGCATTCGCGATGTCGAGGTGCCGGCGGGCGAGATCTGGCGATTCACGATTCCGCCCGGCGTGGTCCACGCCTACCGCAACACCGGCGATACGGTGATGGTGCTGGTGTCCTTCAGCACCAACCTGCACGACCCGACCGGGTCGGACCTGCGGCGCGAGACCATTTTATAGGTCGCGGCGAGAGCGTATATTACGGCCATGAGCGCGGTTTTCACACCAACGCGAACCCGGATCTCGACTGACCGCTATCAACGCATGGTGGCGACCGGGGTGTTGACTCGGCACGACCGTGTGGAGTTGATCGAAGGAGATATGCTCGATATGGCGCCGATCGGTGTCAAACATTCGGCGATCACGACACGGCTCAATGAGATTTTCGTCTTGGCGCTGTCGCGCTCGGCGACCATTGTCGTGGGCGGGCCTGTCAACTTGGGAGAATTCTCAGAGCCGCAACCGGATCTCATGCTGCTGAAGCGACGGGCGGATTTTTATGGCGGCAGGATTCCGGAAGCCTCCGATGTGTTACTGCTCGTAGAAATCTCCGATAGCTCGCTGGCCTTCGATCAGGGGGTCAAGCTGGCGCTCTACGCGCGCTACGGCATTGCCGAGTACTGGGTCGTCAATGTGGAAGCGAGCCGAGTCGCGACCTACCGCGAGCCTACCGCGCAAGGATATGGCCGCAAGGTCGAGTTCGGGACGACCGACACCCTGACGACGCAGGCGTTTCCGGATTTCGCGATTCCCCTCAGCGACATCTTCGGCTAGCGCCTGCCTGCGTATCCAACCATTTTGGTTGGATAATGGTTATATAACCACTTTTGGGCAGGGGGCAAGACCTGCCCGCCCGCCCGCGGGTACGCGCCGGCGCGTCCGCCTCAGACGATCCGGCACGCCTCGGCGAACGGCAGGCGCGGATTTCGCGGGAACAGCGCCTCGGTGGTGCCCACACCCAGCGCGCACAGGAAATTCGCCTTCACCGTGGTGCCCTCGAAGAAGGCGGCATTCACTTTGTCCTGGTGGAAGCCCGACATGGGCCCGCAATCCAACCCCAAGGAACGCGCGGCCAGGATGAGGTAGGCGCCCTGCAGGCTGGCGTTGCGCAGCATGTGCACCGAGCCGATGGCGGGGTCCTTGAACACGTTGCCCGCGTCGGGGCGCGCCGGCATCAGGAACGGAATCTTGTCGTAGAACTGCTCGTCCATGCCGATGATGACGGTGACCGGCGCCTGTTCCACCTTGACGACGTTGCCGGGCATGAGGCAATCGACCAGTTTCGCTCTCGCGCCGGGGCTCGTGACGAAGACGAATCGCGCGGGGCAGCAATTGACCGAGGTGGGGCCCCACTTCAGCAATTCGTACAGGGCGTGCAGCGTGGCTTCGGGCACGGGCTCCGCCGCCCATCGGTTGTAGGAGCGTGCCTCGCGAAAGAGGGTGTCGAGCGCCGCGTCGTCGAGTGCGTGTTTCATGGAAGACCTTGGGGGCTGTCGGGGGTGCGCTAGTCTACCGCCCAGCCCCACCAGGTCAAAGCGGCGATCCGAGCTCGTAGCCGCGCCTGAAGTCGCGGATGTGCTTCTCCATCCAGGTGCGCGCCTGTTCGCTGCGCTTCAATTCAATGGCCGCGGTGATGCGGCTCTGCGCATCCTGGATGCGCGAGCGCGCCTGGGGGATGCGGTCGATGAGCGTGGTGAGCGCGGGGGCGAGCAGCAGATTCAACGGCGACTGCGACAGCGCCAGCACCTGATTGTTGCTGGCATCGGCCACCGCCGTGAAGAAATCGATGACCGCCGCCACGGCGGCCGCGCTATCCGCGGCATCGCGGGCGAAGCGGGCGCCGGTTCGCACCAGCGTTTGCAATTGCGCCGGCGTGCGCCGTAGCGCCGCGTACTGCGCGGCCGCGGGCTCGATCGCCATCATGGCCTCCCACAGCTCGAGAAAAGTCACATCGTTGAGGGCCAGAGCGCGGCTCACCCCGGAGCTGATGTTGCGCGGTTCGGGACGGGTCACGCGCAGGCGCTTCTCGCCGCGGCCGCGGCCGATGAGGCCGTGAATTTCCAGCTCGCGGATCGCTTCGCGGATGGTGGAGCGGTTGACGCCGAATTGCCGCGCCAGATCCGTCTCGGACGGCAGTGCATCCCCGGTGCGCAGCGAGCGGCAGACGATGCGCTGCTCGATGACGTTGGCGATCTGGCGGTACGCCGGACGATCGTCCAAAGGCTCGAACAGATCGCTCATCAAGCCTCCCCGAACAGCTCGCGGCCGATCAGCATGCGGCGTATCTCGGAGGTGCCTGCGCCGATTTCATAGAGCTTCGCGTCGCGCAGCAGCCGGCCGGTGGGGTAGTCGTTGATGTAGCCGTTGCCGCCCAGCAGTTGAATGGCGTCCAACGAGGCCCGCGTGGCCGCTTCGGCGCAGAACAGGATGCACGCGGCCGCGTCCTTGCGGGTCGAGTCGGCCCGGTCGCAGGCAGCCGCGACGGTGTACGCGTAGCTGCGGCAGGCATTGAACGAGGCGTACATGTCGGCAAGTTTGCCTTGCACCAGTTCGAAGGTGCCGATGGCCTGGCCGAACTGTTTACGCTCGCGCACGTAGGGCAGAGCCACGTCCAGCGCCGCCGCCATGATGCCGAGCGGACCGCCGCAGAGCACCACGCGCTCGTAATCCAGGCCGCGCATCAGCACGTTGACGCCGCGGTTCTCCTCGCCGAGAAGGTTGGCGGCGGGCACTTCGCAGCCCTCGAACACCAGTTCGCTGGTGCTCGAGCCGCGCATGCCCAACTTGTCGAGCTTCTGCGCGGGGGTGAAGCCGGCGAAGCCGGCTTCGATGATGAAGGCGCTGATGCCGCGTGCGCCGGCCTCGGGGTGGGTTTTGGCGTACACCACGAGCACGTCGGCCTCGGGGCCGTTGGTGATCCACATCTTGCGGCCGTCGAGGACATAGGTATCGCCGCGGCGCACGGCCTTCAACTGCATCGACACCACATCGGAACCGGCGCCGGGCTCGGACATCGCGAGCGCGCCCACGTGCTCGCCCGACAGCAGTTTCGGCAGGTAGCGCGCCTTCTGGTCCACGGTGCCGTTGAGGGTGAGCTGGTTGACGCACAGATTCGAATGCGCGCCGTAGCTCAAGCCCACGGCCGCCGAGGCGCGTGAGATCTCCTCCATGACCACGGTGTGCGCGAGATAGCCTAAGCCCGCGCCGCCGTCCTCCGTGGGCACGGTGAGGCCCATGAACCCGCGATCGCCGAATTCACGCCACAGATCCCGCGGGAAGATATTGCTGCGGTCGATGTCATTGGCCCGCGGGGCGATTCGCTCCTGGGCGAAGCGCCGCGCCTGCTCGCGGACGGTGTCGATCACCTCGCCGAGGCCGAAGTTGAATTCACGGTAGGCAGCGCCGGGCATTGTCTTACGTCCCCCATGTGATGGATAATCGGACTGTCCGACAATTCTGCCACTGCGGCGGCCGGAAAGACAGATGGGAGCGAGAAGGCGATGGCAAAAATAGCCTCGAAGATCGACGCGCGGTCCGCGGAATTCGCCGCCAACAGCAAGGCTATGCAGGCGCTGGCCGCGGAACTGCGGGCCACGCTGCAGCGCAATGCGCTGGGCGGAACGGCGGCGGCGCGCGACAAGCACGTGCGCGCGGGCAAGCTGTTGGCGCGCGAGCGGGTGGATACGCTGCTCGATCCCGGGGCCCCGTTCCTGGAGCTGTCGCCGTTGGCCGCGCATGGGGTGTACGACGACGATCTTCCCGGCGCCGGCCTGGTGACGGGCATCGGCCAGGTGTCCGGCCGGCCCTGCATGATCGTGGCGAACGATCCCACGGTGAAGGGCGGCACGTACTATCCGCTCACGATCAAGAAGCATCTGCGGGCCCAGGAAATCGCCGCGGAGAACGAGTTGCCCTGCATCTACCTGGTGGAGAGCGGCGGCGCCTTCCTGCCGAAGCAGGACGAGGTCTTTCCCGACCGCGAGCACTTCGGGCGGATCTTCTTCAATCAGGCGCGACTGTCGGCCCAGGGCATCGCGCAGATCGCCGTGGTGCATGGCTCGTGCACGGCGGGCGGCGCCTACGTGCCGGCGATGTCGGATCACGCGGTCATCGTGCGCAACCAGGGCCGGGTGTTCCTGGGCGGCCCGCCGCTGGTGCGCGCGGCCACGGGCGAGGAGATCGATGCCGAATCCTTAGGGGGTGCCGACGTGCATTGCCGGCGTTCCGGGGTGACCGATTATTACGCCGAGAACGATGCGCATGCGCTGGCGTTCGCGCGCCGCGCCGTTGCGCGGCTGCGCCCGCCGCCGGTGGGCCGCGCCCGGGGTCATGTCGCGGCAGGCGGTACCGAACCCGCGTTCGATCCGGCCGAACTCTACGGCATCATCCCCGAGAACTCGCGCAAGCCCTACGACGTGCGCGAGCTCATCGCGCGGCTCATCGACGCGTCGTGGTTCGACGAGTTCAAGGCCTTGTACGGCAGCACGCTGGTCTGCGGGTTCGCGGAAATCCACGGTTTCACCGTGGGTATCATCGCCAACAACGGCATATTGTTCTCGGAGAGCGCCTTGAAGGGCACGCACTTCATCGAGCTGTGCTGCCGCGACGGAATTCCGCTGGTGTTCCTGCAGAACATCGCCGGCTTCATGGTGGGGCAGGCGGCCGAGGCCGGCGGCAGCGCCAAGGACGGCGCGAAGCTCGTCACCGCGGTCGCGTGCGCCGCGGTAGCGAAGTATACGGTGGTGATCGGCGGCAGCTTCGGCGCCGGTAATTACGCCATGTGCGGCCGCGCCTACAGCCCGCGGCTGTTGTTCCAATGGCCGAATGCGCGCACCTCCGTGATGGGCGGCGAGCAGGCGGCGAGCGTGCTCGCGACCATCCGGCGCGAGGCCTTGGAGCGCGGCGGCAAGCAATTGAGCGCCGCCGAGGAAGAACGGATCAAGGCGCCGATCCGCGAGCAGTTCGAACGCCAGGGACAGCCGTTCTACGCCTCCGCCCGGCTGTGGGACGATGGCGTCATCGATCCGCTCGAGACGCGCCGCGCGTTGGGCCTGGCATTGGCGTTGAGCCATGTGCAGCCCGTTGCAGCCACCCGCTTCGGCATATTTCGGATGTAAGCGGGAAATGCTCAAACGTATTCTAGTGGCCAACCGCGGCGAGATCGTCTGCCGCATCGCGCGCACGGCCAAGCGCCTGGGGCTCACCACCCTCGCGGTGTATTCCGACATCGATCGCGACGCGCGCCACGTGCGCGTGGCCGACGAGGCCTACCATCTGGGCGCATCGCCGGCGGCCGAGAGCTACCTGGATGGGGCCCGCCTGATCGCGCTCGCGCAGCGCGTGCACGCCGATGCGGTGCACCCCGGCTATGGATTTCTGTCGGAGAACGCCGGCTTCGCGCAAGCCTGCGCCGATGCGGGCCTGGTGTTCATCGGGCCACCGGCATCCGCCATTCTCGCCATGGGCTCGAAGAGCGCCTCCAAGGCCGCGATGGCGGCCGTCGGGGTGCCCATCGCGCCGGGTTACCACGGCGCGGAGCAGAACGCCGAGCGGTTGCGTGCCGAAGCCGAGCACGTGGGATTCCCGCTCATCATCAAGGCCAGCGCCGGCGGCGGCGGCAAGGGCATGCAAGTGGTGCGGGCGAGCGCGGAAGTCGCCGCGGCCATCGCCTCGGCGCAGCGCCTGGCGCGCACCGCGTTCGCCGACGACCGGCTGCTCATGGAGCGCTACTTCCCGCGCGCACGGCACGTCGAAGTGCAAGTGTTCGCGGATGCGCACGGCGCCGTGGTGAGCTTGTTCGACCGCGATTGTTCGGTGCAGCGACGCCACCAGAAAATCATCGAAGAGGCGCCCGCGCCGGGGCTGCGGCCGGAGGTGCGTGCCGCGATGTCGGCGGCCGCCATCACGGCGGCGCGCGCCGTGGGCTACGTGGGTGCCGGCACGGTCGAGTTCCTGGTGGACGATGAGCAGAAGTTCTACTTCATGGAAATGAACACGCGCCTGCAAGTGGAACATCCGGTGACCGAGCTCATCACCGGCATCGATCTGGTGGAATGGCAGATTCGGGTGGCGCGCGGCGAGCGCTTGCCGCCGCAGTTCGGCCTGAGCGAACCGCGCGGCGCGGCGGTCGAGGCGCGACTGTACGCCGAGGACCCGGCGCACGACTATCTGCCGAGCGTCGGACGCATCGCGCATCTGAAATGGCCCGAGGCCGCAGCCGGGCTGCGCCTGGACATCGGCGTCGACGCGGGCGATGAGGTGTCCTCGTTCTACGACCCGATGTTGGGCAAGGTGATTGCCTGGGGCGAGTCGCGCATCGATGCCATCGATACGTTGAGCCGTGCACTGCGCGAGCTGCAAGTCGTCGGTGTCATCACCAATCGGGCGCTGCTCGCGAGCGTGCTCGCCGATGAGGAGTTTCGCGGCTCGACGGTCGCCACCGATTATCTCGGCGCGCGCCAGGCCCACCTCGCGTTCGGCGAACCTAAGCCCACCGCTGAGGACTTCGCCTTGGCGGCACTGTGGTATGCCACTCGCGCGACGGCTGCCGATGCGCTGTGGCAGGACACCCGCGGTTGGAGACTGGGTGCGCCGCCGCGCTCGTCATGGTGTCTCGGCGCACGGCGTGTCACGGTCGAGATGACCGGCGCCGATTCCTATGTGGCGCGTTCGGAAGGCCGCGAAATCGCTCTACGGCTCTTGCAACGCACCGCGCACTCGCTCGATGTGGAGATCGCGGGCGGCCGGCTGCACGCGGACCTGCTCGCCCTCGGTGGCGAGCTGCATGTATTCGCGCGCGGACGTCAGGTGGCGCTGCGGCTCAAGCTCACCGAAGATGCGCTCGATGTGGCGGCGGGCGCGGAGGAGGGCTCGCTGCTCACGCCGCTGCCCGGCACGGTGGTCGCGGTGCACGTGGCGCAGGGTGAGCAGGTCGCGCGCGGCGCGCCGCTCGTGACCGTAGAAGCCATGAAAATGGAGCACACGCTCACCGCGCCTTACGCCGGGAAGGTCGAACGGGTGTTGTTCGGCCTCTCAGACCGCGTCGCCGCGGGCGCGGTGTTGGTTGAGCTGGTGCCGGCGGATGGTGCCGCCTGACGCGACGCCGCCCATGCGAATGACTACCCGAGCGCCGAGCGCTAAGCGACCCTCTCGGCCTCCGGCACGAGTTCGAGTTCGCCGCCCGCCGCTGCCGATTCCGGCGGCACCGCCGGCAGGGTGATCTTGAAGCGGGTCTCGTGTCCCGCGAGGCTCGCGAGCGCAATCTTGCCGCCCGCCTCGTGAATGTAACGCCGCACCAGGGACATGCCCGAGCCATGCGTCGTGTCCTGCGCCGAGGTGCCGAGCGTCGTGTAGCGGGATTTGAAAATGAGCTTGATCGCCTCGCGATCGCGCATGCGCGCGGCAGCCTCGCCGGTCACGATACCGCGCGCAATGGCGGTGGCGCGCACTCGATCCGGATCGAGTCCGCAGCCATCGTCCTCGAACAGCAGTTCGAAGACGTCGTTCCGCGCTTTGAATTCCAGGCGCAGCGTGCCGTGCAGCGCCTTGCCCGCGGCCGTGCGCTGCGCCGGCGTTTCGATGCCGTGCATGACGGCGTTGCGAATGAATTGAATGGCCACGTTCTTGATGGCCGACTGGTAGCGGGGCGGCACGCCCTGCAGGCCGTGGCATTCGAGAATCACCTGCTTGTTCTGTTCGTGCGCCACATGATCGGTGAGCGATTGCAGCGTGTGATCGAGGCTCCCGGCCGGCGCCGCCGTGCGATGCGTGCCCGCGGTTGCCGCGCGCGGCGGGTGCGAGGGCACGTTCGCGGGTACGGCGCGCGGCGGGGACTCCGCGGCGGCGTGCGCGGCAAATCGCGGTGCCTCGATGATCTGCGTACCCTTGTCGGTGGTGCGCGAATTGTGCAACGACGTCTCGGATTCATCGGCACCGGCCGAGACCGTCAGCGACTTTATCAGGGCCAACTGACCGTACAGCTGATCGAGTTTCACGGCCAGCGGCAAGAAGTCGCTGCCGCTCAATTCCGTGCGGCTGCGCAGGTCGTGCAGCGCGTCTTCGAAAATCCGCGCCGAGCTTTCCAGCGCGCTCAACTTGAACGCGGCGGCTTCGCGGCGGATCCGGTCGACTTCGTCGAGCGTCTCCTCGAGCTTGCTGCGAAACGCGTCTTTCTCGCGCGCGGATTTCTTCAATACCAGGTTGATGGTTTTCATCGACGCGTCGGCTTTCAGCAGGAACGTGCCGAAGCGTGCGCCGCCCATCTTGAGCACGCCGCGCAACAGCTCGCCTTGAGTCTGCGTTTGATGGCGCAGCTCCTCGAGTTCGCGCAGCGTCTGCACCTGCATGGTGATGTCGGTGACGCGCACCAGCCAGACCCGGGAGTCGCCGGCGCCGTCCAGCAGGTCGAAGTCGAACCAAAAGTGCGCGGTCTGCGACGAGCCGTCGGCGTTCGGCAGGCGCACTTCGATGTCCTTGAGCGGCCGGGCAACGGCTGCGGCGCCGGCTTCCGGCGCGTCGCCGAGCAGGGCGGCGATGTGGCTGCGCACGCCGCTCAGGGTCTTCGCCGAGACGATGGGCGCCAGCAGTTTCTCGAAGGTCAGATTCGCAAAGTCCTGGCGCCGAAACAGGGCCGCCAGCGCCTTCGATACCTGCGGCAGAATCTTGTCCCGGCCGTCGAGCAGAAAGGCTCCCTGATCGGAATGTTTGAGGATGCCGTCGATCAGGCGGTTGCTGACGGCGAGTTCCTGCTTCTCGCGCTCATGGCGCTTGACGGTGATGAACATGGGCTTCCATCCTGCCTAAGCTCCGGGTCATCGTGGTTGATGGCTGTCACAAGCCGGCGTCGCGGGCGGCCTCGTGGGCGAACGAATCGGCGTCGTCCGCGACGCGCGTCACAGTCATGCCACCGCGGCGACCAGCGGACCCAAATCGGCGAGCAGCTCATCGGCGGAGGCGTAGCGCTCATCGACGTTCTTCGCCATCAGACGGTCCACCAGCGCCTGCTGATGCGCGAGGTTCGGCGGCAGGCGCGGCACCGCGGCACTGGCGTGCTGGGCCATGATGGCAATGGCGCTGCGCCCGGTGTAAGGACGTTCACCCGTGAGCATCTCGTAGAACATCACCCCCAGGCTATACAGATCGGTACGGGCGTCGACTCGATGCCCCTGGGACTGCTCGGGACTGATGTAGTAGGGGGATCCCAACACCTGTCCCGCGCCGGTGGTCCCGGCATCGTCCAGGGAACGGCGCGCCAGACCGAAATCGATGAGCACCGGCGAATTGTCCTCGCGCAGCATGACGTTTGCCGGTTTCAGATCGCGATGCAGGATGCCGAACACATGGATCACGCGCAGCGCCTCGGCGATGCAGCGCAGATAGTAGAAGCTTTCATCGACGCTCAAGGGATTGCGCAACCGATCGCGCAGGTCGCCGCAGGGAATATATTCCATGGCGAGGTACTGATGGTTCGGCAGCGCGCCGAAATCGTAGATTTCCGCGATGGCGCGATGCGCGATGCTGGAAATGATCTCGTATTCGCGCTGGAAACGCTCGGCGTCGTCCAGCTCGCGCGGCGAGCTGCCGCGGTTCATCACCTTGAGCACCACATTGCGGCGCAGGCGCTCGCTGCGCGCCAGGAACACGGAGGAGAAATTGGTGGTGGAGATTTCCTTGACGATGCCATACCCCGGCACCTTGATGCCCGGCAAGTCGTTCGCGGGGGTGAGCAAGGCATAAGCGACGGACACGGCCGCGCGCTGTCGGTCCCGAGCCTCGGACACCGCCGTCAACAGGGAGTCGCGCGTGATGCGGGCGAGCGCCAGGTAGTCCTTGGCGCCGCCCTTCATGGCGCGCACCGCCGCCAGCTCGCTGCCGTTCTCGGCGAGTACGATGCCGTGCAGTTCCGGTTGCACGCGCAGCATGTGCGCCAGCGTCTCGAGGCCGGCGCTCGCCAGTGCTTCGGTGGCGAAATCGACCTGCAGAATCGCAGCGTCCGGCATGTGTTCCGGGAGCAGGCGCGCCAGCGCCGCCGCGTCGTCGGCCGGCGCCGTGGTCACCTGCGCGTCGGGCCAATGGCTGGTGACGTGATGGGTCAGCCACTGCAGGCGCTTCGCATCGCTGCCTACCACCAACAGGACGGGACCGGTCGCATCTGCCATAGAGATCGTCAGAAGAGTGAGCCAGCGGCAAGGTTAGCCGCTGGCCCTGCGGGTCAGCCCGGGGTGAAGTCACATTTCGGTGCCAAAAATGGACAATCCGTCATAATTAGCGGCCATTGAGGCTGAAAAATTGAAACCTACCCCCAGATTGACGGTCTCAACCACGTGTTCACCTACCGATTTAGAGGACTTTTTTCAATGGGAAGCATGAGAACTTGGTCCCTCGCCGCCGTCGCCGGCATCTTTGTTATCGTGGTTGCCCATCAACGCTCGAGCGCCGACACCAGCGGCCAGCCCAATGCGGCGCCCGCCGTGGTCACGGCCGTTCCGACCTCCCCCGCGCCTGCGTCGGCGCGCGTCATCGGATTGCCCGATTTCACCCAGCTGGTGGCCGAAAGCGGCGCCGCCGTCGTCAATATCAGCGTCACCGAGAAGGCGCAGAAGCCGGATTCGGGCGAGGAGGGCGAGGACCCCCTGTCGCAGTTCTTCCACCACAACATGCCGAGGCCGGAGCATGCGCCGCCCGGCCACGGCATCGGTTCGGGTTTCATCGTGAGCGCCGATGGCTACGTGCTCACCAACGCGCATGTGGTGGCGGATGCCTCCGAAGTGACCGTGAAGCTGACCGATCGGCGCGAGTTCGCCGCCAAAGTCATAGGCGTCGACAAGCGCAGCGACGTGGCGCTCATCAAGATCGCGGCCACCGGGCTGCCTTTCGTCCATTTCGGCGATCCGTCGCGCATCAAACCGGGCCAGTGGGCCATTGCCATCGGCTCGCCCTTCGGCTTCGAGAACAGCGTGACGGCGGGCGTGGTGAGCGCCATCGGGCGCACCTTGCCCGATGACAGCAACAGCTCCTACGTGCCCTTCATCCAGACCGATGCGGCGGTGAATCCGGGCAACTCGGGCGGCCCGCTGTTCAATGTCGACGGTCAGGTGATCGGCATCAATTCGCAGATCTACAGCCGCACCGGCGGCTACATGGGCATGTCGTTCGCCATTCCCATCGACGTGGCGCTGAACGTGAAGGATCAGTTGCTCAAGAACGGCAAGGTCAATCGCAGCCGTATCGGCGTTGCGGTGCAAGATCTCGGTCAGCCGCTGGCCCAATCGTTCGGACTGTCCACGCCGCACGGCGCGTTGGTGAGCGCGGTCGAGCCGCAGAGCCCCGGCGAGCGCGCCGGCCTGAAACCGGGCGATATCATCATGAGCGTCAACGGCCGCAACATCGACCATTCGGGGGATCTGCCGGCGGTGATTTCGCAGCTGACACCCGGCACCGAGGCCAAGCTCGGCCTGTGGCACGACAGGAAGGCGACGGAAGTCACGGTGAAGACCGTGCTGCTCGAGGATACCCCGCCGCAGGCGGCGAAGAACGGCAGCGAGGATGGCGGCGGCAAGCTGGGTCTTGCGGTGCGGCCGCTCAAACCCGATGAGCAGCAGGAACTGCACACCAAGGGGCGTCTGCTCGTCGAGGATGTGTCGGGACCGGCGCTCGCCGCGGGCCTGCAGGCGGGCGACGTGGTTCTGGGCGTCAATGGCGCGGGCGTGAGCAGCGTCGCCGATCTGAAACGGGAAGTGGCGCGGGCGGGCCGCAGCATCGCCCTGCTGATCCAGCGGGAAGACGCGCAGATCTATATTCCGGTCGATCTGGGATGAGGCGGGATTTGTTGTACTTACCGCCCGCAATCAGGCCTAATCGCGGCGATGCAAACGGCCGCCCCGCTATTTTCCCGCCATAAAGCAAAAATCGCCGGCTCCAAGCCGGCGACTTTTTTGCCGACGACGCGTGCCGAAATGGCCGCGTTGGGCTGGGATCGCTGCGACATCATCGTGGTCACGGGCGACGCCTATGTGGATCACCCGAGCTTCGGGATGGCCATCATCGGCCGGCTGCTCGAGGCGCAGGGTTTTCGGGTCGGCATCATCGCGCAGCCCGACTGGCACAGCACGCGGGATTTCGAGGTGCTCGGCGAGCCGCGCCTGTTCTTCGGCGTGACCGGCGGCAACATGGACTCCATGGTGAACCGCTATACCTCCGACCGCCGCGTGCGCAGCGACGATGCCTATACGCCGGGTGGACAGGGTGGCAAGCGTCCCGACCGCTGCGTCATCGTCTACTCGCAGCGGGTGCGCGAGGCCTACAAGCACGTTCCCATCGTGCTCGGCGGTATCGAAGCGAGCCTGCGGCGCATCGCGCATTTCGATTATTGGTCCGAGAACGTGCGCCGCTCGGTGCTGGTGGACGCGAAGGCGGATCTTTTGGTCTATGGCAATGCGGAGCGGCAAATCGGCGCGATCGCACAGCGTCTCGATGAGGGCGCCGCCATCGGCGACATCACGGACCTGCGGGGCACCGCCTTCGTGCGCCGCGCGGTGCCCGCCGACTGGGTGGAAATCGATTCCACCGAGCTCGATACCCCCGGACCGCTGGCGCCCCGCGTCGATCCCTACGCCTCCGAGGATGAACGCAAACAAACCTCGAGCGGCGGCGCGGCAGATTCCGCGGGCGCCGCACCGGCGGCCGGTGCGGGGGCGACGGCTGTGGGCGCACCCGGCGGCGCCGGCAACATCGTGAAGTTCTACCGCAAGGTGCCGAACGCGCAGCGCGAGCGCAGCGTGATCCGCTTGCCCTCCTTCGAACAGGTGAGCCGCGACCCGGTGCTGTACGCGCACGCATCGCGGATTTTGCATCTGGAGGCGAATCCCGGCAACGCGCGCGCCCTGGTGCAACGCCATGGCCTCTGCGACGTGTGGCTCAATCCGCCGCCCATTCCGCTCGCGACGGCGGACATGGATGCGGTGTACGAGCTGCCGTATGCGCGGCTGCCGCATCCGAGCTACGGCAAGGCCAAGATCCCGGCCTATCACATGATTCGATTCTCGGTGGCCATCCAGCGCGGCTGCTTCGGCGGCTGCACGTTCTGTTCGATCACCGAGCACGAAGGGCGCATCATTCAGAGCCGCTCCGAGGATTCGATCATTCGCGAGATCGAAACCATCCGCGACACGGTGGCGGGATTCACCGGCGTCATCTCGGACTTGGGCGGTCCCACCGCCAACATGTACCGGCTGCATTGCAAGAGCTCCGCCATCGAGTCGGCTTGCCGGCGCCCGTCGTGCGTGTACCCCGGCGTGTGTCCGAACCTCGACACCGACCATGCTCCGCTCATCAGTCTGTACCGCCGCGCGCGGGCGCTCAAAGGCGTCAAGAAGATATTGATCGCCTCGGGCGTGCGCTACGACTTGGCGATCGAGTCGCCCGAGTATGTCAAGGAACTGGCCACGCATCACACGGGCGGGTACCTCAAGATCGCGCCGGAGGCCATCGGCGAAGGCCCGCTGTCGAAGATGATGAAACCCGGCGTGGGTGCGTACTACCGCTTCAAAGAGCTGTTCGACAAATATTCGAAGGAAGCCGGCAAGGAACAGTATCTCATTCCGTATTTCATCGCGGCGCATCCCGGCACGCGCGACCAGGACATGCTGGAACTCGCGGTGTGGCTCAAGAAGAACGGCTTCAGAGCCGATCAGGTGCAGGCGTTCCTGCCCTCGCCCATGGCGACCGCCACCGCGATGTATCACTCGGGCAAGAATCCGTTGAGGCGCGTTTCGCGCAGCAGCGAGGAAGTGGTCATCCCCAAGGGCATCAAGGTACGCAGGCTCCACAAGGCGTTCCTGCGCTATCACGATCCGGAGAACTGGCCCATCCTGCGCGAGGCGTTGAAGCGCATGGGCCGGGCGGATCTGATCGGCAACGGCAAGCATCATTTGATCCCGGCCTACCAGCCGGTGACCTCGAGCGCTCGTGCGGGCGGGGTTCCCGGCGGCGGGGTAGCGCGCGCGGGCGGCGGCGTGGCTCGCGCTGACGGCGCTGGGACCCGGCCGGGGGGCGTTCCCCGCAGCGGCGGTGTTCCTCGTGCGGGTGGTATCCCTCGCGCCGGCGCCGGGTTGCCCTTCCGGACTCAACATACGGGCTTGCCCCAGTCCGGCAGAGCCTCGCCGCAACTCAAGCGGCGGGGGCGGCCGTAGCGTTTTCCCTTGCTAGGGTCCCGGCGGTGCGATTAAAGTTCCGGGCTGTCTAGCGGATTCAAGGCCGCAATTCATCAACTCGAGGAATGTGGGATGGCGCGTAAGCCCTTCTCCCGACGGCGCGCGTGTGAAGTATGGATAAATGGATCGTACATAAGTTTGGCGGCTCGAGCGTGGCCGATGCCGGCTGTTTTCGGCGCGTCGCCGACATCATCGAGTCCTCCGCGAATCCGCGAGAGGCCGTGGTGCTGTCGGCGTGCCGGGGCGTCACCGATGCATTGCTCACGCTGGTGACGCTGGCGGAGCGCCCCGACGGCGATTTTCCCGCTGCCATCGAAGCGCTCAAGGCGCGGCACGTGGCGCTGGCGGCAGAATTGGTGTCCCCGGCCGCCCAGGCGGCCTATGCGGCACGGCTGGAACAGGATTGCCGCGACATCGCCGGTATGCTGCAGACCGTGCGCCTGATCCGTTCCGCGCCGCAGGCCGTGCGCGACGTGATCTCGGGCTATGGCGAGATCTGGTCGACGCGGCTGTTCGCGCCGTTCCTGCGCGAGCGCGCGCGCATTGCGGGCGAGGTGCTGTGGATCGATGCGCGTGACGCCGTCATCGTCGAATGGGGATCCTTGGGTCCCGCGGTGCAATGGACCTCGAGCGAACAGAAGCTTGGCCAGCTGGTCCCCAAAAACTTCAAGGGCCGTCTGATCGTCACGGGTTTCATTGCGACCACCACCGGCGGGATGCAGACCACGCTCGGCCGCAACGGCAGCGATTTCTCGGGTTCGATCTTCGGCGCGCTGCTGAATGCGGCGGAAATCGTCATCTGGACGGATGTCGACGGCGTGCTGTCGGCGGATCCGCGTCTGGTGCCGAACGCCCAGGTCATCGATCAGCTGTCGTACAACGAGGCGATGGAACTCGCGTATTTCGGCGCCAAGGTGATCCATCCGCAGACCATGGAGCCGGCGGTCGCGCGCGATATCCCGATCTACATACGCAATACCTTCGCACCGCAGAAGCCGGGCACGTTGATCTGCGCCAATCCGGTCTCGGCGCTCAAGGTGAAGGGCATCACGACGATCGATCCGGTGGCGCTCGTCAATCTGGAAGGTGCCGGCATGATCGGCGTGCCGGGCACGGCGCACCGTCTGTTCGGCGCGCTGCGCGACGCGGGCATTTCGGTCATTCTGATTTCCCAAGGCAGTTCCGAGCATTCGATCTGCTTCGCGATCCCTGAGGCGCAGGCGGTGCGCGCCGAAGCGGCGGTGCGCAAGGCGTTCGATGCGGAGCTGCGCGACGGCCAGATCCAGCACGTCGATGTAGGTCTGGGCTTGAGCATTCTGGCCGTGGTGGGCGACGGCATGGCGGGCGCCCACGGCGTGGCCGCCAAGGTGTTCAACTCGCTTGGGCTAGCCGCGATCAGCGTACGCGCCATCGCGCAAGGCGCATCCGAGCGCAACATCTCCGTCGTGGTGGACGGCAAGGGCGCCGCCAAGGCGCTGCGCGCCGTGCACGCGGCGTTCTATCTGTCCCCCAACACGCTATCCATCGGCCTGATCGGCCCGGGCACCGTGGGCCGCGTGCTGTTGGCGCAGCTCGCCACGCAGATCGAACGCCTGCGTTCGCTCAACTTGGATCTGCGGGTGCGCGGCATCGCCGGTTCGAAGCGCATGTTGCTGGCCGAAACCAGCATCGACCTTACGCGCTGGACCGACGATCTGGCGGCCGCGGGCGAACCGCTCGACCTTGCGAAATTCGCCAATCATTGCCAGGCGGATTACATCCCGCACACCGTCATCATCGATTGCACGGCGAGCGCCGAGGTGGCCGCGAACTATCGAGCATGGCTCGGGCGCGGCATCCACGTGGTGACGCCCAACAAGAAAGCCAACAGCGGCCCGTTGCCGTACTACCGTGCGCTGCAGGAAGCGCGCCGCAGCGCAGGCACCCATTATCTCTACGAGGCTACCGTGGGGGCAGGTCTGCCCATCATTCAGACGTTGCGGGATCTGCGTGAGACGGGCGACGACATCACGCGCATCGAGGGGATTTTCTCGGGTACGCTCGCGTATCTGTTCAACGTGTTCGACGGCCGCGAAGCCTTCTCCTCCATCGTGCGCGCGGCCAAACAGAAGGGCTACACCGAACCGGATCCGCGCGACGATTTGTCCGGCATGGATGTGGCGCGCAAGCTCATCATCTTGGGCAGGGAAATGGGGCTGACGTTGGAGATGTCGGATGTCGAGGTCACGGGCTTGGTGCCGGCATCGCTCGCGAACGTGAGCGTGGAGGAGTTCATGGCGCGCCTGCCTGAGTTCGATGCCGAGATGGCGGCGCTGCTCGCCGGCGCGAAGTCCAAACACCAGGTGCTGCGCTACGTCGGACGCATCGAAGCCTGTGGCAAGGCGACCGTGGGACTTACGCATCTGGATGCCAAACACGCCTTTGCGAATATCGCGCTCACCGACAACGTGGTGCGTTTCGCGACGCGGCGTTACTGCGACAATCCGCTGATCGTGCAGGGCCCCGGCGCCGGTCCCGAAGTGACGGCGGGTGGCGTTTTCGCCGACCTGCTACGATTGTCCGCCTATCTGGGCGCGCACCTCTAATCCGTCAACCCCTAACCCGTCAACATTGGAAGGATCATCGTGCTCACAGACGTTACTGCCTTCGCACCGGCTACCGTCGCCAATGTCGGCATCGGCTTCGATATCTTGGGGCACACGGTGGATGCCGTCGGCGACCGGGTGCGGCTGCGCCGCATCGATGAGCCGGTGGTGCGTATCCGCAGCATCACGGGTATCGCCGGCGAGCTGCCCATCGAGGCGATGAGCAATACGGCGGGGCGGGCGGTGCAGGCGCTGCACGCTGCGCTGCGCCTGGACTACGGTTTCGAAATCGACATCGACAAGGGAATCCCCCTGGCATCGGGCATGGGCGGCTCGGCGGCGTCGGCCGTCGCCGCGGTGGTGGCCGCGAATGCGCTGCTGGAAGAGCCGGTGCCGCGGCTGCAGCTGCTCAAGTTCGCCATGGAGGGTGAGATCGTCGCCAGCGGTTCGGCGCACATCGACAATATCGCGCCGTGCCTGATCGGCGGCCTGGTTTTGACGGTGGGCATCGATCATCCGCGCGTCAAACAGATTCCCGTGCCGCCTTCGCTGCGCTGCGTGCTCGTGCATCCGCATATGTTTTTGGGAACCCGTGAGGCGCGCGCCGTGTTGAAGACCGATGTGACGCGCTCGGATTTCGTGTGGCAGAGCGCCAATCTCGCGGGCTTCATCAGCGGCTGCTATTCGAACGATCTGGACATGATCCGCGACTCCTTCAACGACGTGATCATCGAGCCGCAGCGGCATTCGCTGATTCCGGGTTTCAAGGATGTGCAGCGCGGCGCCATGTCCGCGGGGGCCTTGGGCTGCTCCATTTCCGGTGCCGGTCCCACCATCTTCGCCTGGGCGGAGATACAGCATGCCGAGGCGGTGCGCGGCGCCATGGTGGCGGCGTTCACCTTGCATGGCCTGCAATCGGATTGCTGGGTGTCCTCGCTCGAGGCCTACGGGGCGAGGGTGGTGAAAGCGTGAGCGCCTTGGCCTACGCGAGTTCGCGCAACGGCGCACCGGCCGTCAGCTTGAGCGAGGCCATCGAGCAGGGCCTGGCCCCGGATGGCGGTTTGTACATGCCGACCACCCTGCCCACGGTCGATGTCGCCGCGTTCGCCGGGCTGTCGAGCCTGCCGGAAATTGCGCGGGGCGCCTTGCGAGGGTTCTTCGAGGGCGACCGGCTGCTGCCTTTCCTGGGCGACATCCTGGAGGCGGCGTTCAATTTCGAGGCGCCGACGACGCCGGTCTTGGGCACCCCGGACCGCCTGTTCGCACTCGAGCTCTACCATGGGCCGACCGCCGCGTTCAAGGACTTCGGCGCACGGTTCCTGGCCGAGAGCCTGCAGCGCCTGGAGGCCGGCACGGCGCGGCCCTTGACCATCTTGGTGGCCACCTCCGGCGACACGGGCGGCGCGGTGGCGGCCGCGTTCCACCTGCGTCGCTGGGTGCGCGTGGTGGTGCTGTATCCCAAAGGTCTGGTGAGCCCGCGCCAGGAACAGCAGCTGACCTGCTGGGGCGACAATGTGATTTCGCTGCGCATCGACGGCAGTTTCGACGACTGTCAGCGCCTGGTGAAAGAGGCCTTCGTCGACGTGAAGCTCGCCCTCAAGCATCGCTTCAGTTCGGCCAACAGCATCAACATCGGCCGGCTGCTGCCGCAGATGGCCTACTACGTCGCCTCGAGCCTGGAGGTGGAGCGGCGTACCGGCGCCAAGGCGTCCTATATCATCCCCGCCGGCAACCTGGGCAATGCCTTCGCCGCCGTGTGGGCGCGCACCTTGGGCTTCCCCGTCGGCCGCATCGTCTTGGCGCACAACATCAACCGCACGGTGCCCGATTATCTGCAGAGCGGCGACTGGCAGCCGCGAGCGAGCATCCCGACCTTGGCGTCGGCCATGGACGTGGGCAATCCCAGCAACATGGAGCGTCTGCGAACGCTGTATCCGACCATCGCTTTGATGCGCGAACAATTGAGCGCGGTCAGCGTCGATGACGCTACAATCCGGGCTCGTATCGGAGAAGACTTCATGCACTATGGGCGCGAGTGGTGTCCGCATACCGCCACGGCGGCGGAAGTCTACAGCCGCTTGAGTCCCGAGGAGCGGCGCGCTCATCCCTGGGTGCTGGTGGCCACCGCGCATCCGGCGAAATTCAACGAAATCGTCGAGCCCATCATCGGCAAGCCGGTCGACGTGCCGGCCAGTCTGGCGCGATTGTTGCGCCTGCCGCGGCACTTCATGGACCTGCCACCCACCCTGCAGGCGGTTGCCGCAGCGCTCGAATGAACGATATTCGGATCGAGCCCGAATGGTTGGTCGCCGGCGCGGCACTGCTGCTGCTGGGCACGGGCTCGTACGTGGCGTACGGCGCCTACCAGCGCCGCACACGGCGCAAGGGATTGCTGGCGCGCCTCGAGCGCGTCGGCTATCAGGCGGCGCATCAAGTGCTGGTTCCCGACGGCATGGGCGGCTTCATTCACATCGATCATCTGCTGCTGACGCCGCGCGGCGTTCTGCTGCTCGACACGCGGCGTGTGGCGGGGCTCATCTTCGGCGGCGACCAAATGAGCGACTGGACCGTGATGGGCCGGCGCCGCTACACCTTCGACAACCCCCAACCCGCGCTCTACGACCGCATCGCGGCGGTCAAGGCCCTGGTGGGCGATGCCGTGCCGGTGGAAGGGCGCCTGCTCTTCTCCAACCACGGCAAGTTCACCAAGGGCAAGCCGAAGTACGTGCTCATGCTGGACGGCATCGAGGTGGAGTTTCCGGCGGTCGACCGCACGCAGACGAATTTCCCCGAATATGCGCTGTATGCCAACGCCTGGAGCCGGCTGCTCGCGCAGTTGCGGCCGAGCCCGCATCTGTTCACGAATCTCTAGCCGAGGCCGAAGAATTCCACCGCGGCGTGCGTGGTCGAGGCGGCAAGGACATCCAACGGTTCGCCGCGCAGGTCCGCCACGGCTTGCGCCACATGCAGAAGGAATGCGGGCTCGTTGCGCCGCGAGGACGGCTTGGGCCGCAAATCCCGCGGCAGCAGATAGGGCGCGTCCGTCTCGATCATCAAGCGCTCCTTGGGGATGGCGGGAACGACCTCGCGCAACTCACCGCCGCGCCGCTCATCGCAGACCCAGCCGGTGATGCCGATGGCCAGACCTAAGCCGAGATAATCCTCGAGCTGCGCCCGATTTCCCGTGAAGCAATGCGCGACGCCGCGCAAGCGTCCGCGAAAGTCCGAGAGTATGGCCTTGAAGTCCTCGTGCGAATCGCGCTGATGCAGGAATACCGGTTTGCCGATGGCCACCGCCATTTCCAGCTGCGCGATGAAGGCGGCTCGCTGCGCGGCGGGGGCCGAGAAATTGCGGAAATAATCGAGGCCGCATTCGCCGATGGCGACGACCACGGGCTGGTGCAGCAATTCGAGCAGCGCGTCGCGCGACCCGGAATCGAAACCGCCGGCGTGATGGGGATGCACGCCCGCGGTGCTCCAGAGCGTGCCGGGATGGGCGTGGGCCAGCGCCGCCGCCGCGCGCGAGCCGGCCACGTCGGCCCCGGTCACCACCTGACGCGTCACGCCGGCGGCGACGGCACGCGCCATGACCGCCGCCCGATCCGGGGCGAAACTCTCATGGGTCAAATTGGATCCGATATCGACCAGTTCCACGACGCGACTCCACCCCGGTGATAACGTCATTATATGGTGCTGTTCAGAACACTGATGCTCATCTCACTGTGCCTGGCGGGCGCAGCGGCGCACGCGCAAGCGGGCGGCGATCTGCAGGCGCAGATCCTGTACGCCTTCCATGCCGAGGATGCGAACGAGCTCGCGGCCCTGGTGCAGAGCTTGAGTACCCGGGAGCAAGCGGGCGGCGCCGATGCGACGCTGCGCTATCACCTGGCGCATGCGCAATACCGCTTGGGTCTGTTGAACGGCGAGGCGCGTGGACATAATGCGCAGCACGCCTTCTCGGGCTGCATCGATCAGCTCAAAGCCATTCTCGAACACGATGCCAACTCCGTGGAATCCTTGGTCTTGCAAGCGGCCTGCTACGCGCAGCTCGCGCGCCTGGATAAACTCGAAGCGGTGCTGCTGCGGTCGCATGCCGCCGCCCGGATCGGGCGCGCCTTCGCACTCGCGCCGCGCAATCCGCGCGTGCTGCTCGTCAAGGGCGCCGATGGACTGGCCCGAGCCAAGCCCGGTTCGGCAGAGCAGGCGCAGGCGTTGGCCGAATTGACACTGGCGGCGCAGATTTTCGAGCAAACTTCGGCCACCACCATCGATGTGCCCGGCTGGGGGCATGCCGAAGCGTATCTCGCCCTCGGCCGGCAACTGCAGGCGCGAGGCGATGTCTTGGGGGCGCGCAACTGGCTCGAGAAAGCGCTCATCGTTGCACCCGATTTCAAGGCCGCGCAGCGGCAGCTGGCGACGCTCATCGCGCGTTGAGCGGGGCCGCGGCGAGCGCCGGCGGGCGCTAACCTGGTATCATGCAACGCGATGAATGCACAAGGTACGCAGCTGTCGTTGTTCGAGACTCGGAGCTCGAACGACCCTTTCGCGGTTCGGGTCAGTCCTCGCGCGCGGCGTCTCACGGCGCGCGTTCATGTGGGCGGCCGCGTGGAGATCGTGGTGCCCGTGGGCGTCAACGCGAAGACCGTACGCGACTTCGTGCAGCGCTTCACGCCGTGGATCGACCGCAAGGTCGCCGCGATGCAGTGCCATGCCGACGCCTCGACCGACGTGCCCCGCTGCATCGAGTTTGCCTACACGCACGAACGCTTCGACGTCGATTGGCACCCGGCATCCAAGCGCGGCATCGCGCGGCAGGGCGAGCGGCTCGTGGTACGCGCACCCGACGACGGCGGCGCGCGGCTCATGCTGCAGGGCTGGCTCAAACGCGCGGCGGCCGAACGTCTGGCGCCGCCGCTGCTGCGGCTCGCGAACGAGTTGAACTATCCGGTCGCGCGGGTGGCGCTGCGCTGCCAGCGCACGCGCTGGGGCAGCTGTTCCACGCGCGGCACGGTGAGCCTCAACTGCTCGCTGCTGTTCCTGCGTCCGGAGGTCGTGCGCTACCTGTTCGTCCACGAACTGGCGCATACCCGGCACATGAATCATTCCGCCAGTTTCTGGCGCCTGGTCGAGCTGCTCGAGCCGGAGTATCGAAGCCTGGACCGCGAATTGCTCGCGGGCTGGCGGACCGTGCCGGCATGGGTCTTCAAGAAGTGATCCGATGAGCGAGCTCACCCCGGTCGAGCCCCTTCCGGTCGAACCGCCGGCCAAATCGGCCGTCGATTTGAGCGACGAGCAAGTGCATTGGGACTTGAGCGAGTCCTTGAGCTATTCGCAGTACTTGAATCTCGACAAGCTCCTGACCGCGCAGCGCCCGCTCTCCTACGAGCACGACGAGATGCTGTTCATCGTCATCCATCAAGTGTCCGAGTTGTGGATGAAGCTGTGCCTGCACGAGTTGAACGCCACCGTCGACTGCGTGCGGCGCGACG
Source organism: Gammaproteobacteria bacterium (assembly GCA_003134045.1). Classification (GTDB taxonomy): domain Bacteria; phylum Pseudomonadota; class Gammaproteobacteria; order Steroidobacterales; family Steroidobacteraceae; genus Bog-1198. Next base: position 4,077 of record PLAH01000083.1, on the reverse strand, counting down.
ACCTGGGCCCCACCTTCAAGATGCTGGCGCGCGTGTCCACGATTCAACAGCAGCTGCTGCAGGCGTGGGATGTGCTCGCGACCATCACGCCGTCCGATTACTCCGCCTTTCGCAACACCCTGGGCCGCTCGTCGGGCTTCCAGTCGCCGCAATACCGCATGCTCGAATTCCTGATCGGCAACAAGAACGCCGACATGATCAAGGTGTTCCAGGGGGACCCGGCGAATTACGAATTGCTGGAGCGGGCGCTCGAGGCCCCCAGCCTGTATGATGAGGTGCTCCGATTGTTGAGCCGCCGCGGCCTCGACGTGCCGGCGGAGGCCATCGATCGCGATTTCACGCGGCCCTATCAGGCGAGCAAACAAGTCGCGGCGGCGTGGCTCAGCGTGTATCACAACTCGGTCAAGGACTGGGACTTGTACGAGTTGGCGGAACGCCTGGTGGACCTCGACTACAAATTCCAGCTGTGGCGATTCACTCACGTCAAGACCGTGGAGCGCATCATCGGCTACAAGCGCGGCACGGGGGGCACCAGCGGCGTGTCCTATTTGACGAAGGCGCTGGAACTCAAATTTTTTCCGGAACTTTGGACGATCAGAACGTCCATGTAGGTCGAAGTGGCGAACATCCAAGATTCATTGCAGAACGTCAACGTCGCGTCGAGCGACCTGCTGGCCACGCCCGAAGAGGTGAAGCGCCGCATTCCGCTCACGCAGCGCGCCGCCGACACGGTGTACGGTTCGCGCGAGATCGTGCGCGCCATCCTCGAGCGTCGCGATCCGCGACTGTTCGTGGTGGTGGGCCCGTGTTCGATCCATGACGTGGCGGCGGCGCGCGAGTATGCGAGCCGGCTGAAGCGGATCGCGGACCAGGTGCAGTCCACCATGCTCCTCATCATGCGGGTGTATTTCGAGAAGCCGCGCACCACGGTGGGTTGGAAGGGACTCATCAACGACCCCGACATGGACGATTCCTTCCATATCGAAAAGGGCATCTTGATCGCGCGCGAGCTGTTGCTGCATATTGCGGAGCTGGGCTTGCCGGCGGGCACCGAGGCGCTCGATCCCATCATGCCGCAGTACTTGTCGGAGCTCATCACCTGGACGGCCATCGGCGCGCGCACCACCGAGTCGCAGACCCATCGCGAGATGGCGAGCGGCCTGTCGACGCCGGTGGGCTTCAAGAACGGCACCGACGGGGCGCTGTCGACCTCGATCAATGCGCTGCAATCCGTGCGTCACCCGCATCATTTTCTCGGCATCACGCAGCAGGGCCAGTCGGCGGTGTTTCGTACCCGCGGCAATGCGCACGCGCACCTGGTGCTGCGCGGCGGCGGCGGCAGGCCGAACTACGACGCGGTGAGCATCGCGGTGGCGGAGCGTGAGCTCACGGCGGCGAATCTGCCGCCGACCATCGTGGTGGACTGCAGCCACGGCAACACCAACAAGGATCCCAGCCTGCAGCCGGTAGTGGCGGAGAACTGCGTGGCGCAGATCGTCGACGGCAATCGCTCCATCGTCGGCCTGATGCTCGAAAGCAACTTGAAAGCCGGCAATCAGCCCATCCCGAAGGACCTCACGCAGTTGGAGTATGGAGTGTCGATCACCGACCCGTGCATCGACTGGCTGACCACCGAGGCCCTGTTGCTCAAAATGCATCAAACCTTGCAGTCGGTGGCGCGCTAGTCGCGCCAATCGCCCACCGGGAGATGCAACTCGGCTGCGGCGCGGCGCGCGCCGGCGTCGGCATTCACCAACAGCGCCCGGTCGGCGAGCTTCATATGCGGCAGGTCGGATGCGCTGTTGCCGTAGGCGACGATGGGCAGCCCGGGATAGCGGAGCCGGAGCTCATCGAGGCAGCGCGACTTTTCCTCACCGCGCCGGTTCGCGGTCTTGAGCGCACCATCGAGCCGTTCGGCGCCGGCTGGACCCTGCCATTCGATTTCGGTGCACAGCGTGCGCTCGAACCCCAACAGCTGCCCGAGGCGGGGCACGTAGAGGTCGGGACTGGCCGACAACAGCACCAAGCGATCACCGGCGGCCCGATGTGACTCCAAGACCGCGAGCGCGGCCGGACGAAAGACGCGCCGACGTTGGAGGTTGCCAACGAAGGCATCCGCCCAGGCATCGATCGCGGCGCGCGCATCGCCGCCCATCACGATGCGGATAACCTGCGACTTGAGCTTGCCGCGATCATGGTGCGCGGCGAGGAACTGCAGGAAAGCCAGCGGCACTCGCCAGAGGCAGAGCCAACGGGCCGGGCGCCTCAGGGCATAGCCCAGCAGGAACGGGAACAATGTGTCGCGCCAGGTGAGGGTGCCGTCGAGATCGAACAGCGCGACGCAGGGCGATGCCGGCGCGGATCGTGACCCTCCCTGCGGTAACGAGGGCGGAGCGGCCGAGCAGGGAGGTGCGGATTCCATGATGCAATATAACTTAGTCAATCCAGGGATTTAAACGCGTTATCTCGACGATGCGCGAGAACAAACGTTGCACCCTACGTATACGCGGGCGGCGCGAGGTAGGACAGAGCTGACAATTCCTGTTGCGGGAGCGCCCTTTGTGTCACAGTCGATGCATGTCACATTAGCTCAATCCACGCGATCTCAGGCGGTGCACTCAATGTTGATCCGGTTAGGCTATGAGCTGATCCACGACTTTCCTCAGGCCACGCCGATGATCCTCAATCTGAACGTGCATTACAGCCGCAGCCAGGATCTGGTGCGTGCGGATACCATGCTGACGAGCCCCGCGGTGCCGCTGTCCATGTATCGCGATGGTTTCGGCAACTGGTGTACGCGGCTGGTCGCGCCGCCGGGTTCGTTCACGATCACCGGCGACGGCGTCATCCGCGACAGCGGCCTCGCCGAACCCGCCTTTCCGTACGCGTTCGAGCACACGGTCGAGTCGCTGCCGGACGAAACCCTGGTTTATTTGCTGCCCAGCCGGTACTGCGAGACCGAGCTGCTGGCGGCGACCGCCTGGAGCCTGTTCGGCAGCATGATGCCGGGGTGGAACCGGGTACAGGCCGTCGTCGACTACGTGCACGCTCACATCGCCTTCGATTACCAGTGCGCACGCCCCACCAAAACCGCCTGGGAGGCCTACAACGAACGCCAGGGCGTGTGCCGCGACTATGCGCACCTGGCCATCGCCCTGTGCCGCGCGCTCAATATCCCGGCGCGCTATTGCACCGGGTATTTAGGCGACATCGGGGTGCCGCCCATGGATGCGCCCATGGATTTTGCCGGCTGGTTCGAGGCCTACTTGGGCGGTGCGTGGCACACCTTCGACCCGCGCAACAATCGGCGCCGCATCGGTCGGGTGTTGATGGCGCGTGGCCGCGATGCCGCCGATGTGGCCATCTGCATGACCTTCGGCCCCAATGTTCTCTCGAAATTCCTCGTTTGGACGGACGAAGTGCAGTCCGCTTGAGCCCCGGCTTAGGCTAGAATCGCCCCGCGCTTGCTGGGCCGTCACGAGGAACGACATGAATCACCGAGTTGGAACGCCCCTGGGGCGAATTGCCGCGGCATGCGCCGCGTGGGTCTTGGCGGGGGTCTCCGTGGCCAGCCCGCTGGCAGCGGCCGGCGATGCCGCAGCGTCCGCCCCGGTGGCGGTGCCGGGATATACGTTCGTGAAATCGCTGGGCGGCATCGATGAATATCAGCTGGGGAGCAACGGCCTGACCGTCCTCCTCGTGCCCGACCACTCCGCGCCGGTGGCGACCTTCCAGGTAACCTACCGCGTGGGTTCGCGCAACGAAGTGACGGGCACCACGGGCGCCACCCACATTCTCGAGCACCTCATGTTCAAGGGCAGCGAGAACTNNACTTCGCGACCATCGGGCGCGAGAGCCTGGAAGGGTACATCGCGATCGAGGCCGACCGCATGCGCCACTTGTGGCTGCACGAAGCGGATCGTCAGTCGGAGATGACGGTGGTGCGTAACGAGTACGAACGCGGCAAGAACGATCCGGACAACGTGCTGGTGGAAGAGGTGACCGCCGCCGCTTATGTGGCGCTGCCGTATCATCACCCGACCATCGGTTGGCGCAGCGACATCGAGCACGTGCCCA
>PLAH01000003.1 GCA_003134045.1 Gammaproteobacteria bacterium | reverse complement strand
CGCTTGAAAATGTTAGCGACAGAAAGCCGGATGATGATTGTACTTGGAAACTCAAAGACAAAACCAAACCCTACGTGACTGAGCTGTGGCCGACCAAGACGCAACACGTGCATCTCCCCAAGTACAGTCCGGCGAGTACTCCTCGAGTGATCTCTATCAAGGCAAGCGAGCAACCTGCCAGTTCCGATCTCGCCGAAATATTCCAATCTACAATCGCAGGAATGATTTACGCGAACCATACCTCCGCATGTTTGCTGCCACAAAATATAGATGCCCAAGTTGCCTTTGAGGTGATAGGGGAGAAGGATGCAGCGCTAAAGTTTACGTTCGGAATCGTTAACATCTCTGACACTCAAACATGGAAGCGCGATTTTACGAACACAATTGACGTAACCTTTTTACTTAACAAAGGAAGCACTGCCCAACTATTTTTTGATGCTCGATGACGGCGAGTAGAATGGCGCGACGGCATCTTTCTGGTAACTTCCGTCTATTCCATGATGGGAGGGTGTGAATAACCCACCACCCCAATAGCAACGCTTCATCTTGATCACGGAGGACCCTGAGCCATGAAGAGACGCCAAGTACTTACCGGACTAACCGCAACATTTGCACTGCCCCAACTCGCACGAGCGCAAGGATTCGTGCAGCAAGTCTCGCTCGCGCACCCGCAGCTCATTCGTCAGCAATGCGCCGAATGGTGTTGGGCTGCGTCCGCCTCGATGATATTCGAGATGAACGGTCATCCGACCGACCAGAAAGTGATTGTCTCATCCGTGTTTGGCGCACCAAAATGCGTACCCGCGGGAAAGAGCTCCGTCATAGGTTCCGTACTCAGTGCGTCTTGGAAGGATGACAATGGTGATGATTTTCAATCCACAGTAACCGCTGCGTATGACGCCGCGAACAATATTAACCTTATTAGCAACGCTTTCATTTTGAACGAGTTAGCTAACAATAGACCGCTGCTTTACGCAAATACACATCACGCAATGGCTGTTGTCGGTATCAAATATATTGCAACTCCTGCAGGACCGAACGTACAGCAGGTCGACGTCCTAGATCCGTGGCCAGGGAGTCCTGCGATCCATCCCCTCAATCTCCCGGAAATAGTTCCGAGTATGTTGGGCGGACAGATGACGTTTCTCGCGGCGGTACAAATAAGCTGAAGTCCGCGAAAGCGACAACAGACTATTGTTTTTCATTTGCCGATAGTGGCCCACCTCCTTTAGCCGTCTCCCAGACCCCGGACCATATTGGCGATAAAAACCTTGATTTTGTTGAGAGCGATCAGCATAACCCACGCTTTTCCGTTACCGAGAAGGTCGGTTACGTTGTAGCTGCCGACGGCAGTGAGGTTACGGCGCCAATTTCTTGTTTGCCGACGCGGCACCATGCGACATGCAGATTCCTCCGAAATGTGCCATCACCCGTGCCATACCCGCTACTGCACGTGGCCGATGCGGGCTTATTCGGCGTAAGCCGAGTGATGAACTTGGCTACGCTAGGCACCGTATCGAGCGCCCGAAGTGCCGTGCGATTGACACACTCCACGGTATACCATGCAAAGACGAGCGCCTCGGTCCCGAGTTGCTCCGCCGAGACCGAGGGCCGTTATGAGACTTCCAATGGCCCGACTGCAAACGCCACAATTCAACGACCGCTAAGGGTGCGCTGCGGATGCCCCAAACGAGACGCCGTTTAGTCGGTCCAATGCCATGCCGATAATGCGTTCATTGAAGAGGCGGCGTTTGCGTTGCGCAGCAGCTTTGCCGGCCGGCCAGCGGTCCAGGCCCGAAAGAATACTCTGCATGTTGGGCTCGCAGTTTTCACGCTGAATAAGCCAATCGACTGTCGCAAGTAATTCCATTCCGAGAGGAGACTCAAAACCGTCAATCATGTCAGAGGTACGATCCAGTACCTCGCTGTATCGCTGCATCTCCGCCTGCTTAAAGTACGTATCAAGATACGTTCTTCGATCCTCATCGAACCAGATCGTATCGGTGGGCCCCGCATCGCTCAGTCGCTTGTCACAGTGCAAGTAACTCCCATCGAGGCCGTTTAGCATGTGGCGCAGTCGATCCGAATAAGGCCCGTACTTATCCGCTGCGAACTGAAAATTGAGCGGGTCTTCAAGCTTCAGGCGATGAATGATTCGCTCCAGGAACCAGCCCAGCTTCTGCACCTCAAGATAGGTGCACTCAATGCCTAACACCCAGTATCGCCGAATCATCTCTGCCATTAAGGCTCGCGCCGGCGTGAGTTTCTCAACGCCTTCGCGCTTAGCCACATTCTGGTATTTATCAGTGGGTTCATACACGAGCACATCGACATCGCTTAAATCCGCAAGCGCACTCTCAATTTTTGGGCGAACCGTCGTCCAATCGAGTCCGCCGTTACCACAACCGAGCGGCGGAATCGCAATCGATCGCATGCCTTCCTCTTTGATCACACGCCGCAGGTCTTCCAAACCCTCGACCACCCATTCCAGTTTTGTCGGTTGCCGCCAATGTTGCTTTGTCGGGAAGTTAATAATCCAGCGCGGACCTTGAAACGATAGATTCTCGGTCACGAACATGTGGCCGACCCGAACTTGCTTACTCTTGCAGGCGTCTTCGTAACGCTTGAAATTCTCGGGGAAAGCCTCCTTGAACATCAACGCAATACCCTTGCCCATGACGCCCACGGTATTCACCGTATTCACAATGGCTTCGGCAGGTGCCTCGAGCAGATTGCCTTGTAGGAACTTAATCATTTTAAAAATACCAGCCGGGTTTGACGATGGTTTTCAACTCGATCTTCCGTCGCTGTAATTCAGCTTGGATTTTCTGCTCAGCGGCCTTCGAATGACAACAAATCCCAGACAACGCCTCTAGAGGAACATGCTTCCAAATCAATGCTTCCGCTTGGTAGCGTTCTTTTTTAGCGGGATCATCCGGATCGTGTTTGAAATTCCTGCTTTGAAGCAAAGGCCAATCGATCTTATCCAGGCGCACCAACTGCGTAAAATATTCAGCCATGACGGGATAGGCGTGTTGGTTCGTAAAAACGTATTTCAGGCCCAACTCATGAATCCGATGAAGAGATGAGACCAAAATAACAATCTCCTCATTGGGTATTTTTTTGACACCACCGTAGCCGGTATGAATGTTGTACAGCATGATCGAGAACGGCGTGAAATAAAAAGGAACATAGTCGTTGAGCGTTCCCTTGGGACCAACTGCCACCTGGCGTCTGGAGCGCTTATCGATCAAATCGACGTTACCGATGTTGCGATAGTCAGGGCATTGGGTTCCGTTTCGCGCATGCAGTCCGTTTTTAATGATCCACGGCATATTGTCACGATGAACAATCCTGAAAATTAACGCCTTGGTGGGATTCAACTCCTGCGACATGCCGTGTATCAGACATTAGTGCTGCGGGCAATCAACAAAGGATACGCTCGGAAAGCATCGAGGGTTCGCTCTTCGACTCGGTCTGAGCAGTGACGAGTCGACCCGCAGAGTAGATTGCATGGCTCATGCAGCGACCGGATCGAGAAGATCCAACGAAATCAACCGAAATGTCATCGCGCGCTCACTGACCCCAAATTGCATGGCCAATCGCACCACGTCTACATCACTGATCGAGCGCCCCTCACTGAGGCTCGCGCGAATGAGCTCCTCCGGCATGAGCAACCCGGCCGCAAATTGATTCGCCTCGATTTCAGCGAATTGATCGCCTTGGCTAGAACTGCCATCTCTAAAGAAATAGGTTTTGTCGAGCCATAGCCGATCGCCTTTGTCGGCGTGCAGGTGCAGGTGGCCGCATTCATGCGCCAACGTGAAACGCTGACGATTGATGTGATGATCCTTATTGATGGCGATCGTCATTACACTCTTGTCGCGCAACAAAAAGCCCGACACATCATCGTCCAAATCTTCAAAGACCACATGAGCGCCGAGCTGACTCGCGACGGCACCGACATCGATAGGCACCTGCATCAGCTTAAGCTCCCGAAGCAGTTGCGTTGCACGCGCATCGATCTTCTTGGCGTAGGATTTTCTCATAGCGTTTTTCCACGGCGAACTCTCGCCGGTGTGTCGACAACATCGGACGGTAAATAGCGTTTCACGGAATCAGCGGTTTTCGAGGACAAGGCATAGGACTGACCGCCCACTACGACGGACTGGTCCGCAGGACGCGATACGTCAGCAAGTGTTGGCATCAGATCACTTACTTGGATGCCAAAGGTTTCGCAGAGCCGGTAGATGGTATCGAGGGTGACTTTCTGCTTGCCGCGCTCGATGTTCGTTACGGAAGTACGCGTTAGACCGAGAATTCCGGCTAAGCGCTCCTGGCTCATCAGCGGCGACTGCATGCGCCGCAAACGCAAAATGCGCTCACCCAGCGTGGCGTAGAGCTTTGTGTCATCAAGCATGCGACGGGCCGACTCCTACTTGCGGCGGCGGAGATCGTATAGTGGCAAGTACAAAATGTCAACCATATTGACACGTTGATCTCAATCGCCGGGTGCGGTAACGTGGCGCCGTATTGATAAACATGTTAGTGCTATTGACATATAGGAGCAACGAAGATGGCAGATCACCACAAAACGGTCACGATCTATGTGGAAGGAACCGCGCACGAGTGGTCGAAGGAGACGATCAGCTATGAAGAGGTCGTGACATTGGAAGTGCCGGATTATGCGCAGCACCCGGAGATCACCTACTCGGTCAAGTACAAGAACGGTCATGGCCACAAGCCCGAAGATGTTCTCGCCAAAGGCGAATCCGTCCGAGTCAAAGAGGGGATGATCTTCAGTGTTTCAGAAACTGGTCAGTCATAACGAGGACATCCAGCGCCTGGTCGAGCAAGGGTACGCGGTCGGTTTCGACAGCAATTTTATGATCGTGCGCGATATCCCTTACCTCGATGATAAGGGTGCGCTTAAGATCGGGGCGATCGTCACGACGCTGGTATTTACAGACCAAGAGCACGTCACGCAGCACGATCATCAGATCTTCTTTGCGGGATCGCATCCCCATAACCTGGATGGTTCGCCGATTGCCAATCTGGGCGGCGGGGGCGCCGCACTGACGTTGAGCGATGCGGCCGCCGACGTCAAAGTCGAGCGGCAGTTTTCGAATAAGGGCCGCGTGGACGGTCAGCTCGTCGCCTTTGCGAATTTTTTCGATAAAATTGAAAGCTATGTGGGGATCATTTCCAGCCCTGCCAAGGCGAAATACGGCGCCAACCCGCTCACCTTCCGCTCCGTCGAGAAGATGGCTGAGAACTCGGTCTTCAAGATTCACGACACCCTTACCAGCCGCGCCGAGATCACAGATCTCTCCGCCCTCTTCAAAGACGAGATAGTTGCGGTCATCGGGCTCGGCGGCACGGGGGCTTATCTATTGGACTTTCTGGTCAAAACCCCGGTAAAGGAAATCCGCGGCTTCGATCGCGATCCGTTTCATGTCCATAACGTATTTCGGGCACCCGGCAAATTCGACCCCACAGAATTGTGCCGGGCGAAGTCGGACGTGTACCAGGCGCGCTATGAGAATTTCAGGCACGGTCTGTCGCTGACAGCGAAGTTCATTGACGCATCCTGCGATGATGACGTTCAGGGCGTGACTTTCGCATTTGTCTGTGTGGACAAGGGCCCATCCCGGGCCGGCATCTTTGAATTGCTGATGCGTAAGAGAATCCCATTCATCGATGTCGGAATGGGGCTTAATCGCAAGCGCGGGCCGCTGGCCGGCATGATGCGAGCGACGTATTATTCCCCGGAAGATGCGCAAAAAGTGAAGGATAAATGCGTGTCAGAACTTTCCGAACGACCTGCGGACGAATATCGCAAAAATATTCAAATCGGCGAATTAAATGCACTCAACGCCGTGCTTGCCATCCACAAATACAAGCAGCTCAAAGGCTTTTATGTGGAGGAAACGCCGAACTATCATGTGATCTTCGATGTGAGCGATGGCAAAACGGCCGCCCGCTCGATTCAGAGTCTGCATGAAGACTAGGTCGATCACGCTGCAGAATGTCGAGTTCATGCCAAAAGAGCTACAGCCCGGCATCCTCTACATCTCGGAACGATTTGGAACTGCTGCCCATCTGTGTGCCTGCGGTTGTGGCGCGAAGATTCGCACGCCATTGGGACCGACGGAATGGGCGGTCAAACAGAGCGCGTCCGGTGTGAGTCTCTGGCCGTCCGTCGGCAACTGGCAGAAAGCCTGCCAGTCGCACTACATCATTCGGGACGGCAAGATCATTTGGTGTGGACAGTGGACGCCCGAGCAGATTGCGGCTGGGCGCTTCAATGAAGAAACTCGGCGACGGGCTTATTACGACGCGCGGTACACGCCGATAGGACGTTTCCGGAAATTCTGGCGATGGCTTGCAAGCCTATTGGGGAAATGACGGCCCGCATTGCGGTCGACCTCAGGGTGAACCGGCATTCGATGGCTATACCGCTTCGCGGCGCGGCTCGATGAGTTCAACCTTATGGCCTTCTGGATCGCGGATCACGGCAAGCGGCCTCGGGACGTGATCGAGGGGCCACTGAAGACCGAAACTTGTTGATTGGCGAGGACCCCGAGCGCCGCGTCGAGGGACGGCGCGTTAAATCCGATTCGACCGGGCCGCCGACTTAGCGCGCGCTTTGGACGAAACTTGGATTCGACGGTATATAGGGATACACGGCGAGGAGCGACAAATGGCACTCAGAGACATGGATGAGAAAGCGAACATGCGGCGGATGACGAAGCTAGATCATGAAGACGAATTCAATGCCATTTGGAACGGCAGATTCACCGACGACGAGCGGCGGGCCATGATTGAAGCAGTCGATGGAAAACTTAATGAACTCATCAACGCTCCGGATAGGCAGTGGGGCTCGATAATGAACACCTCCATCGAAGGTGGGAAGGTCAATCCTTTCAACGGAAATCCGGGCGACTGGTCGGACACGCCGTGGCATCCCATCTGGGTCGCGCACGGCTATAGCGATCAGCAAGCTGGGCTTTTTTTCGGCAATCTATGGAAGTGGCGAATTATCGAGCATGGCGAGGAATGGGTCGGCATTCGTAACACACCCGACACGCGCCCAACATTTCCAAATCGTGGAGTAACATTGGGCGGGAAGACATACTTTCTCTCCAACAGGAGGTAGTCCGGACTTGTCGCCAGAGTGGGCGGTGCCCGGTGTCGGGGTTTTCTAGCGCTGGAAGGTAGCTTATGGTACTTGGCGAAATAAACGCTGCGGTCTCGCTCATCGAGCGGCTGTCTCGGTGGCTGTCGCGCAAGGCTCCTCCGGAGACTGTCGCGGGTCGATTCGTTCGGCTCTTCGAAGCGCACGGAGTGCACCGCAACCAGATTTCGCGATTAATCGGAAACGGACTCACACTAGCGCATTTGCAGAGCGACCAAGCGCTGATCCCGGCCCTTTCCGACGAACTGCTCGATTCCGCCGCGTCGCTTTTCGCTATCCGACGGGAATGGCTAGATGGGGCGAGCGACCAGATATATCCACTGCACGACTTCTACAAACAACCTGAGGCATTCGTCGAGTTCATCCAAGGTTTGCGCGGTCAAGAAACCGGGAACCTACGAGGCGTCGTATTTTCATCATCCAGCAAGCGACACGAAGAGACGGCACTCGTGGTGCTTGAGGAGGAAATGGGAGCGGTGGGCAACCAAGCAATTCATCGATATTATTTTTGCCACAACTGGTTCTTTAACTATTGGAAATCGCGAGCCTACTTAGCCGCATGCGTCGCATCGGCATGGAAGAGAGACATAAATCTGATGGGCCGCGAAGTACCAATCGCCTTCATTCGCAAATACAGTAATGGCACGCGCTTTCTGGAATATCGGCTCGATGGAGCGCTTCCGAACGACGGTATGCCCTGGTATCCCGAAGACATGGCCCTCAAGCCCGCCCACTTTCTTAAGGGATTCGACGCGCATGAGGAAGACGCAGACAGGCTTGGATTATCCCTGTGGCTCGACCTAGAATCCCGCGGCTTGATGGATACCGAGCTTCCGTACACCGCCGTGCGCGAGGCGTTCGAGGCAGCGCTTCGGCGGACCTCACCCGCAACCCCTTCTCCCTAACCCAATCTGCGGGCACCATTTTGTAAGTCGTCCGCCATCTCCTACAACGGAAAAGCCACAAGACAACCCCAACGCGAGGCCTTTGCACTCATGCGATCGACGGTCCCGCGAAACACCAATCAGGTGCTTGGTCGCTCGTTTGTCTGTGGTGGGAACAGCGTTTGGCGATTAAGGTTTGACAATTGGCGCTTCGGCCGCCGATTGTTCCTTGTGCCACTGCTCCCATTGCGCCGCCTCGTGTTTATAGTCTTCCATGCTGACGTGGCGCGGACGAGACTTCTCGACCATGGGATCTGGGGCAACAGCGAAAATC
>PLAH01000127.1 GCA_003134045.1 Gammaproteobacteria bacterium | reverse complement strand
GCCGTGTAGGGATCGAACCTACTACGGACCGGCGGCTCCCATGAGTCCGGTTCGATCATGGCAATTGACATACTCGAAGCTTTGCGACTCCGGCGGCAAGACCATGACTTCGTGCCAGAGGCGCAGCTGCATCGCGTCGCCGAGGGGCGCCATCTCGTGCATGAACGTGCCGAAGATGGCAAGGTGTGTCGGATGATGCTCCGCCCAATGTTCGAGGGCGCCGAGGCTCCTGAAATATGCGTGGCCGAAGGTTTTCTCAGTGGCAGCGCCGACGCCGTCCAGCACCTGCATGAAGCGGCACGAAAAGCAGCCGATGGGCAGACCCTCATCGCGCAGATAGGTCATGCCGTCGACCAGCTTGGGTCGCACCCGACCGAGATAGGTTGCTCGCTCCTCACCCGTGGTGTCAGACCAATCTTGACCCGAACGGATCATGCAAACGTTCCGTCCGGGTTCCACCCGCACGCGTGCCCCGTTGCGAGTCAGGACGAGCGTACCTGCGCTGTTGTCCAGCGGATCGGTCTGCGAGGCGGGAATTCGATCGCGGGCGCTACCCCAGTAGGCATGCTCCGCGACCGGACACGCGCTCACTCGGCTCTGTAAATTGCCCGCACCCTCCGGCAGGTGTGGAGGCGAGTAGACGACCTCGAGCCTCTCCATGGGGGGCGCCACGACTTCCATGAACCGGCCCACGGGCTCGGTTTCGCGGGCCGGCTCTGCCCACCACGCATCGAAACCGCCGGCCTGACGCCACGCGGTAAAGCTCTTGGCGTCCTGCCAGTAGGCGATAATGATCCTTGTATCGTAGCCGGCCCCATCTCGGCACTGCGCTTCGATCCAGTGGCGCGGTGCAGGATGCGCCGGTAGCATTGCCTTGATCGGCGCCAGTGCCTCGGGCGGTAATGACCCTGGATGTTGGACTCCGAAATAGGCCATGACCAGCGGTGCCGCCCCCTCATCAAAGCGCGCCATCCAGGCCGGATAGGGCGCCTCGAACCCCGCCGGCATGCGAGAGGCTCGAGCTCGCGGACAACGCAGATGCTGCGGAATCGCTGGCTCGACACTCATATCTTATTTCCCCCGATCCGGTGTTTTTTTCTGGCAGCGCGCCGACGCTCGCTACCGGCTTTCGGGAAATGATTCCACCAATGAGGCCGGAAGGCAACCCGACGCAGCGGTCAGTGCAGCGGATGGACCGTAGGCATGTACGATGCGTAGCGTAGTATCCGTGAGGAGTCCGACGAGAGTCACGCATTGTTGCGGTCGTCACCGGCAACGCTGTTTGGACAGATATTGCACGACCGCGACCGAGGGGGCGTTCTGCTCAACGTTGATATTTGCCTTAGGAGCGAATAACCTGAATAAACCGGCGCGCAAAAGAGGGCAGCAGAAGCCTGGCCGCTCACGAACCCTGGATCACGGTCGAAACACCGACTTTGCTGTCATTGTGCGATGAAACTTCCGGCCGGCTTGGCAATCATTACGTTCCTTTGGGCGGCAGCATGCTCGTGTGCCGAAGCCGATCAACCCTATCAGGTGGGCCCCTCGACAGGAACGGTCGAGGAATTGCGCAGTACACAGGAGAGTCAGCCCGGCACGCCCGGGGGATACCTCAACGCGGGACACGACTGGCTGTATCGGCGCGTTCAGTATCTGATCGAAGACCTAGACAGCTGGTTTGCGAATACCGATGTCATTTCAGTACCCATCTCGCCAATCCGGATCGATTTCGACGGCGATGTACTGCATAAGCAGGACGGATTCGGGCTCATCTCCGCCCGAACCTTCGACGCCACATTGGCGCTGCCCAATCTTGAACGCCGACTGAAGTTATTCGTAACGAGCGATAGCCTGCAGGAAACTCCGGGTGATCCGGCAAGTCAGCAAAGCCCTTTTAGGGTGGGGTTGCGATTTATTCCTGGCTCCAACTTGGACTTCGAGGTGGGCGTGCGAGCGAAACTCGTGCCGTCGGCTTTTGCCGCCCTCAAGTGGACACGCCCATGGAGCGACGGCGACGTACACACCTATCCCTTTGTGAAACTCTACGCCCAATCCGATACTGGACTCGGCGCGAGCGGCGGTGTGGCTGTCGATCGGTGGAGCGACCGGTGGGTCATGCGATCGTCCACGTATGCGGATTGGGTACGCAACACCGCGGCAACCGACTGGAACCAGACGTTCATCCTGGGTTACGCGCGTGCGGTGATCCATGAGCGCAACTACGATCGCCTCGCCGATGGCCACGACCTGGCGTGCGGCGTGATCGGCAAATTGTCGATGTCGGGAGACCGCATTTCTCGCACGACATTGTATGAGGCCAGCGTAGTTTTCAAGCGACCGCTTCATGGCGGGTGGCTGTTTGGCTACGCCGGGCCGTTGGTGCGCTGGGAACGAGTCTACGATTGGCATCCCGACGTCGGTGTTCGAATCGGATTCGATGCCCTGTTTTGGGGAACTGCGGCACAGGCCTCCGCCCAATCACCCTATTGCCGATGACATCACCTATCGCACGGCAAAAACGCAACGTCGTTTGTGAGCGTGTGATCGGCGCGATCCGTCGGGAATGTCGGGCGAAGGAATAGAGGCAATTGCTGGAGAGGATAGGAGGATCAAGGTGGTAAGAACGTGCCTTCTCACGGCCCTGTTGCCAACTCGGGGATTGCAATGCCTTTCTGCACCGCCGGTCGGGCCCGAAGACGTGCACACCAGAGAGCAAGGCTCTTGTAGGGATCCATCGCGAAGTCACAGAGTCCAGCGACGTGGACCCATGCGAAGGTCGCAATGTCGGCAATGGAATATTCGTCACCGGCGAGGAACTGCGCTTTGGCCAAACGCGCGTCCAAGATCGCAAATGCCTCTTCCGACAGCCTGCGGTAGCGTTCAATCGCGATCGGAACCTTCGCACCGGAGGTCTCGAAATGAACACGCTGGCCGAGGATCGGGCCCATGCTGCAGGAATGGAATTGCAGCCACTGGATCGCGGCCCATCGGCCTTTGATATCGCTCGGCAAGAGTTGCCCCGTCTTCTCCGCCAGATACAACAGGATCGCGGCGCTCTCGAATAGCGTTATGTTTGTATCGCGGTCCACGATGACCGGAATTCGTCCATAGGGATTGAGCGATAGAAATGCCGACTGTCGGTTGTCCCCCGATGCAATCTTTATATGGTGAACCGTGTAAGGCAAAGCCAGTTCTTCAAGCGCGATCGTGGCCTTGAATCCGTTTGGCGATGATGTTGTGTAGAGATCAATCACGCTGCGACTCGACTGAATCAGACAAATTCAGTAACTGACTCCAGAGCTTCAGATGGGCGAGGAGCCGACGTATCAAAGATGCGACTCGGAAAAAAAGGAAGCACGACCACTGAGAGTGCAGCTAACGCAAGGAAAAAAGGCACTGTTCCAATTCGCGGCGCGATCCAGCCGAACAGTATTGGACCCATAATAGTGCCGACTGACAGGAAGAAAAAAACCGTCCCAGATGCGGTTGATGGTCGTTCATGAAAGAGCCGGATGCCCCACACCATGAAACCGGTACCGGGGGCGATCGCCTATTTGAGCACTCCATTTTCCCGGTATGTAGCCCGAACTTATTGCGCTCGGCATCGCCGCTTAGATCGCCGGCCGACATCCTGAATCACGCGCTCATTCATGTGACATGGAGCGGGCAAGGAGTGACGTGGCCGGACTGGACGACGTGGATGCAAGCCGCTGGCGTCGAGCGGTTCGAGCTGAAACCCGGCTTACATTTTGAGGATTCCGCATTTGCGATTCAGGCCGCGATCGATGGTGCCGGAATAGCGCTGGGCGACATGTCTTTAGTCACCGATGACCTTGCTGCGGGTCGCTTAGTCCAGCCCTTTGACCTGGCAATCAATGGGCCGCCCATGTTTGCATATTTTCTGGTGACACCGCTTGAACCGGCCACTAACTCGTTGGTGTCGAGCTTTCGTGAATGGGTCCTTCGCGAAGCGGAAGCGACCAGGTCCAATGACTTGGACGCCCGCGTGGAGGTTCCACGTCCTCCTAGAGTGGTAGCCGTTTAGCGAGGTTACCTCCCTAGAATATCCGAATATCCGAATGTGTAACCGCAAGTTGTGAGCGGCCGCTTTGGAGAGTGCAATTCGGTCTCATAATCTTTGGGGGCGTACATCGCATATCTCGATCAAAGCGGCCGGGATTTCCGGATAGAGATCATCACTATGACTCTCATCGTGGACACCTGAGAAGAATCGGCGGCGTCCGCCCCGAATCCCCGGCGCTGTCCACGATAGACTGAAATCACCGTCCACGATCGATGGAATATGCACGCAACGCACCAGGGCTGGTGGTCTTCGCCGCCCTGCGCGAACATATCAAGGGGCGGGGAGGCTACGCATTTTGATCGATTAATCGATCCTTATTGCCTTAATAATTGATTTTAGAGGCATACCACTTGACTTGGGTCATCGCAAACCTTATGATTCATGCTCGATTAATCGAGTAATATCTGTTTAATGATTGATTAAACGAGCATGAAAGTCACCCAATCCGCAGTCCTGGACCCAACCCTGGCCGCCGAGGCGAAAAGGCTGGGGGCGGCCCTCGCACGCTTGCGGATCGCTCGAGGCATGAAGCAAGACCAAACGGCGCTGCGGGCGGGCCTATCACGAAATACGGCGTATCGGCTGGAAAAAGGCGATCCCGGAATCGCCATGGGCCAGCTCCTGCGTTATTTGGATGCCATTGTGCCGGGCAAGAAGCTGCTCGATCTCTTGTCTGAAACGGATCCTGCTTTGGCTGCCCTCAGCGCCAAAGAACAGCGGCGCCGGGCAACGGAGCTCACGAAGCGCGAACTGGATGAGATCGACTTTTAGCCATGACCGCGACGGAACAGAGACTGTATGTCTTCGCCTACATCGATACGCACTGGGCACCTTGCGGCCAGCTCACTTTGACGGAGGACGGAGAAAAGCTGTTGGCCTCAACATTCGCCTACGGGACTCGATACCTGGAACGTCCCGGCGCTCTCGAAGTCGATCCGGTGAGCTTAAGCCTTCGGGACAAGAACGCAGTGCGCGGTAAAGCCCTCTTCCCACCCAACAACCTCTCAATGTTCGGCGGGATTCGCGATGCCGCACCCGATGCCTGGGGCCGCCGGGTGATCGAGTCTCGACTGAAAGTACCCGCGAATAGCCTGCCAGAGTCTACTTATCTGCTCCATGCAGGCAGCCAGCGCGTGGGGGCACTCGACATTCGCCCCTCCCGAAACTCGGACAGCACGCTGGGCTATGGCACTTGGGATAATCTGCAGTACCTGATGGAGGCTGCCCAGCGCATCGATGAGGGTCTACCCGTCCCTGCAAATCTCGAAGACATTTTTGCCGAAGGCAGCCCGCTAGGAGGTGCACGCCCGAAGGCAACGGTTCGTGACAACGAGCAGGTGTTGTGGCTGGCAAAGTTCCAAAGCCAGAGGGATGCGCTGGTCGTTCCTGTCGTTGAGACCGCGACTCTGCAACTGGCGGCCGCGGCAGGTCTAACCGTTCCGCCAGTCAGGCTGATTCACCTGGGTGCCCGTGCCGTGATGCTCATCCGCCGATTCGATCGATATTGGGCGAAGCCAGATGAAGACGCCCCGTTGCCGGAGGATCTGCTCAGCACGGCTCCGGCGGCCGGATTGGTGGAGAAGCGTTTGGGGTTCGTCAGCGGTCTCACGCTTGTGGCATGCGATGAGATGGAATCACCGGACAAGTCCTATGCAGATTTGGCGCAAGCGATTCGACGCTACTGCCATCCGCGTGTGATTCGACAAAATAACCGCGAACTGTTCGAACGTTTGGTCTTCAACATCTTCGTCAGCAACGATGACGATCATCTGCGCAACCACGGCTTTGTTTGGGACCCGCATCTTCGGGGGTGGCGGCTCAGCCCGCTGTACGATGTGATGCCGCGGGCAAGTTCGGCGTCCGAGCGGCGCTTGCACCTGGGAGTGGGGCCGGAAGGCAGGGTCGCAACTCTCGACAACGCATTCGCTGGTCGCGAGATATTCACGCTATCCGCAAAGGCCGCCGCCGGGAGCATCGCGAGAATTTGGGGGACCGTGCGCAATTGGAAGGCGCGCTTCGAAGAGTACAAAGTGCCTCCCGATCAAATCGAGAAGATCACGCCCGCATTTCGGCATATTGACGATGTCTCGACGCCGGCACTGCGTAAGCTCATTCCTTGAGAGGGGGACATCAACCGGCTTCCCGGCCTCATGCAGTCAATTTCAATTTGGGCTTGAGTCCGGCGCGTGCCGCCAAGCGCACCGGCAAGTTCATATAGAGTTCCCTTGTCACGCACCCTGAAAGTCCGCCGCCAGACTCGTCTGCCGCCAGCGGTCGATATCGTTCTTGCGCCGCGTTCGTTACGTCGAGCGTGAGCGCCCGCGCTTTCCGAGGGGTGGACCCGCACATTCGGAATCGCCCGCCGTCCCAGGGGAGCGTGCCGGCCGATATCAGTAATTGGACCGGCCCCTACGGGATGTCCCGATTGACTCGCGGAACGCCGCGGATGATAACGGGGCATGGAAGACGAACTGGATTTTTCGCGGCGGAGGTTTCTCCTGACCTCCACGATGGCGGGCGCGGCCGCTACGCTTCCTGCGGACTTCGCCCAAGCCACGGGATCTGCGGTCGGCTCGAGGCACGAGGCCGACGTTGTCGTGGTCGGGGCCGGTGCGATGGGACTGCCGGCGGCCATCGCCGCGCGTGAGGCCGGCGCGTCCGTCATCGTGGTCGAAGCACAGGGCGATATCGGCGGCCACGCCATCACGAGCGCGGGCAACGTTCCGCTGGGCGGCGGCACCAGCGCCCAGAAGAAATATGACATCGATGATTCGCCGGACCTGGTGTTCCGAGACCTCACCGACTGGTCGGTGGTCGAACCGAACGGCTTTCCCGATTACCGTTACAACGATCGAGAGATCATCCGAGCGTTCGCCGACAACAGTGCGGTCGCCTACGAATGGCTGGTTGCCCATGGCGTGGTGTTCGTTGACAAGCCGCCGGACGCCGCAGGCGGCGAGTCGGTCGGCAACTCAGCGCCGCGCGAAATGCATGCCGCCGTGATGGACTGGCCCCTGGTGCACACCGGCGAGCCGGTCTCCCCGGCCATGCGAAGCTCCTATTCTTCGGGCAGCGGACTCATGCGTCCCTTGGAAGCGGCGGCCAGGAAGGCCGGCGTGCAGATCTTGCTCGGGCACTCGATGGTTGGGCTGCATCGTCAGACTCCGGCGGCGCGTCGGGTACTCGGAATCGCCGTCGAGCACCAGGGTGCCAGGTTCGACATTCGCGCCCGTAAGGCGGTGATCATCGCCACCGGCGGGTCGTCGGGGAACGTGAATTTCCGGCGCATGTTCGATCCGCGCCTGACGGAGGAATATTGCGGCATCGGCGGGATGCCGTGGTCGGATCAGGATGCCAGCGGCGAGCTTGCGGCCATGGCCGTCGGCGCGTCGCTGTGGGGTCTTTACAATCAGACGGGCGAATTCGGCATCCGACTCACGAAGCCCGGGACCATCGGCAGCCAGTATGGCTATGCGAGCGTGAAATGGATGCCGGGCAGCCCCGTGTTCGGCCGCGCCCGCGCCTCGGGGCTATCCGTGCTCAACTGGCAGGACACCATCATGGTCAACATGCTCGGCCGGCGGTTCTACGACGAGACGGGCTTCGGCTTCACCGCCAACGACTACGGTTCGATCACGCCGTACGTCGAGGGCAGCTATCTCAACGCCAAGAACGTGGCCTACAAGCCCAACAACTGGATCAACGCCGCAATGGCCGGGATCGGCGATGGCCCCAACGGCGGCGGTCCGATTTGGGCGATCTTCGACGCGGATGCGGTGGTCCGGGAGAACTGGGTGCCGGCGCCGCCCCATGTCGATGTCGCCGCGGGCTTCTTCTTCAGCGCCGATACCTTGGCCGAACTCGCCACGAAGATCGTCATGCCCCACCAGCGTGTACCCATGCCGCCGGAGAATTTGCTACGGACGGTGGCGCGCTACAACTCGTTCGTGGATTCGGGTACCGACGAGGACTTCGGCAAGGTCCGGCCCTTGCACAAGATCGCCTCACCGCCTTTCTACGCCGCCTGGGCGACACCGGTGATCCACGACTCGCGCGCGGGTCTGCGGATCGATGCGCACTGCCGTGTAATGGACATGAACGGCCGGGTCATACCCGGTCTTTACTGCGGCGGAGAATCGGCGGGCGGATTCAGCCAGCACGGCTTGGCCCGCGCCACGTGTCAGGGGTACATCGCCGGCCGGCATGCGGCCTTGAGGGCCGATCAGTGCTCAACGCAGCAATGATGGGACACGGCTCCGCCATAGCCGTATGTTCACATTCGCAGAGTAGCGCGGACAGCACCTTCTCCATCTGCTGTAACGTCGCGAGCTTCTCGCGGATACTGGTCAGTCGGGCTTCGGCAATCTTGCGAATGGAACCGCGACCGCCGCCCTGCTCCAAACGCATCAGTTCGCGAATTTCATCGAGACTGAAGCCAAGATCTTGCGAACGCTTAATGAACCGAATCCGGTCGATCGTAGCGAGCGGATAGCGCCGCACGCCGCCAGCGCTATGTGGGACAGCCAACAGACGACGTCGCTGGTAGTACCGTACGGTTTCGACCCCCACCTCGGCCGCCCGAGCGAGCTTCCCAATAGTCACTTCGGCGGCGTCTGAATGGAATGGGACTGTAGCGGGAACCCGATTGACGACTGTTTTGGGCATGACTTGACTCCGTACCTAGGTACGGAGCGTAGACTACCCTATACTGCCCGTACAGCACACCTAAGGACAGTCCATGACGCCGACAACCCAAAGAGCTTGTTGCTGTACACAAGCGGCCAATGACTCGGATGCGGCGAAGGGAGTGGCGGTGTCGATCGCTGCGGGCGACGCGCGTGATCCCGTGTGCGGCATGCTCGTGGACCCTGGCACTGCGAAACATCGGGTGGAGCATGATGGGCAAACGCACTATTTCTGCTGCGACGGTTGCAAGGCGAAGTTCCTAGCGGATCCCGGTCGGTTTCTGAAACCTGCCGACAAAGGCGTTCCCAGCGTGCCGGGAGCTCAGATGGCACCCCTAACCGCGGGAACGATCTATACCTGTCCGATGCATCCGCAGATCCGGCGTAATGCGCCCGGCAGTTGTCCGATCTGCGGTATGGCACTTGAGCCGGAGCGCGTTCCGGAGGCAGAAGGCACGAGTCCTGAACTCAAGGATATGACCCGGCGTTTCGTGATCGGCGCTGTCCTCGCCACGCCTATCTTTGTTTTGGAGATGGGCGGCCACCTGTCTGTGCTGAATTTGGACCACTACGTGTCTATGGCGGCCTCGATTTGGATTCAGTTCGCGTTCGCAACGCCCATTGTGCTGTGGTGTGCGTGGCCGTTCTTTCAACGAGCGTGGGCCTCGGTTCTGAACCGCTCGCCCAACATGTTCACCTTGATTGCGTTAGGGGTAGGGGCGTCTTATTTGTACAGTTTGGTGGCAACGTTTGCCCCCGCGTTATTCCCCGCAGGCCTTCGTCAGCATGGCGGCATGATCCCGGTCTACTACGAAGCGGCGGCGGCGGTGACGGTCCTCGTGCTGCTGGGTCAGGTGCTTGAATTGCGCGCGAGGGAGAAGACCGGCGGCGCCATTCGGGCACTTCTGAAGTTGGCCCCGAAGACCGCGCGGCGCCTTCGTGCGGATGGTACCGACGAGAAGGTGTCCCTCGATCAAGTCCACGTCGGCGATCGACTGCGGGTGCGCCCAGGTGAAGCGGTTCCGGTAGACGGGTCCGTGACGGAGGGAACGAGTTCCGTCGACGAATCGATGGTGACCGGCGAGTCGATGCCGGTCGAAAAGTCGTCCGCTGCCAAAGTGATCGGCGGCACGATCAACGGGACCGGCACGCTCGTGATCACCGCTGAGAAGATCGGCGCCGATACCATGCTATCTCGTATCGTGCACATGGTCGCCGAAGCGCAGCGCAGCCGCGCCCCCATCCAACGTCTCGTCGACGTCGTTGCCGCCTGGTTTGTTCCGGCGGTCATGGCCTCGGCGGCCATCGCGTTTGCAGCCTGGATGATCTGGGCACCCGCTCCTGCGCTGGGGCTGGCGGTGGTTGCCGCCGTGTCGGTGCTCATCATTGCGTGCCCCTGCGCGCTCGGGCTCGCAACCCCGATGTCCATCATGGTCGGCGTGGGCAAAGGTGCCAGCGCTGGCGTCCTCATCAAAAACGCCGAAGCGCTCGAGCGGTTCGAGAAGGTTGATACCCTGGTGGTCGATAAAACCGGCACCCTCACGGAGGGTAAACCGCGGGTCACGGCGGTCGTAGCCGCTGCGGGATTTGACGAAGCCACCGTCCTTTCGCTGGGCGCGAGTCTGGAAAAATCCAGCGAACATCCGCTCGCCGCCGCCATTCTGGCAGCGGCAGTGGAACGCAAAATAACCCTGCAAGAAGTCACGAATTTCGCTTCCGTCACGGGCAAGGGCGTGACCGGGACCAGCGGGGATCGAAGTGTCGCCGTCGGCAACGCCGCGCTGCTCAAGGACCTAGGGGTGGCGAGCACCGAGCTTGAGGCTCGCGCCGACACCCTGCGCAAGGACGGCGCCACGGCCCTCTTCGTGGCAGTCGATGAAAAGCCGGCAGGCATCATCGCCGTCGCTGATCCGATCAAGGCGACCACAATGGCCGCGCTGGCCGCTCTACGCAGTGAGGGAATACGAATCGTCATGTTGACGGGCGACAACAGAACCACGGCGCAGGCGGTCGCAGCGAAGCTCGGGATCACCGAAGTGGAAGCGGACGTACTGCCCGATCAAAAAAACGCCATCGTTCGGCGACTCAAGAGCGAAGGGCGTGTGGTTGCGATGGCCGGGGATGGTGTGAATGACGCTCCCGCGCTGGCCGAAGCCGATGTCGGTATTGCGATGGGCACGGGTACCGATGTTGCCATGCAAAGCGCCGGCCTCACGCTCGTCAAAGGCGATCTCGCCGGCATCGCGCGCGGCCGGGCCTTGAGTCGCGCCACCATGCGCAATATCCGCGAGAATCTCATTCTGGCGTTCGTTTACAACGTCATCGGGATACCCGTGGCTGCCGGGGTGTTGTATCCCGCTTTCGGACTTCTCTTGAGTCCCATCATCGCTGCTGCCGCCATGAGCTTGAGCTCCGTGTCGGTGATCGGCAACGCGCTTCGTCTTCGAGTGGCGCGAATTTAAGAATGCGCGGCGCTCGGAACCCATCCGATCTGCGTCGAACTCGAAGCGGGTGCGGTACCGTTTCGCCGTACACTTACCGCGTTCTGATATTCACCTTAGGTCTCGCGACGGGACTTAGCGGCTGTGTCTTGGCGCCGCACGGAACGCGGGATGAGCAGGCGAAGTTAAACACAGCCTCGCCGCCCTTTGAGCCGCGAATCGAGGCGCGCCAGATACCGGAATTGCCGGCCGTCGCCACTTGGCAAGACGTGCTCAGCCGAGCTTTTCTCGCCAACGGCGAGTTGGAATCGAGCTATTTCGAATGGAAGGCGGCATTTGCCCGGATCGACCAGGTGGCAACCTGGCCCAATTCGAATGTCGCACTCTCGTTCAGTTACATGTTTTCTCCCGGGAGCATGAAGACCTGGGACCGGACCACGATTGGCGCCGGTTTCGATCAGTCGATGAACTTATCGCTTCCGGTTAAAACCCGCACCACGGGCAAACTCGCTTTGGACGCTGCCAGGGAAGCGGGCGATCGATTTCGCGCGGTCAAATTTGAACTGCAGCGCCGAGTGCTGGAGGCCTATCTGGACCTGGCGCTCACCGAGGAACTCATCCGCATCGAGCGGGACAATCTGACTTTCTTGAAGCTGCTCTCGGACTCTGCTTCCGATCGGGCCGAGGCCGGCGGACCGATGCAGGATCTCTTTAAAGCGCTGATCGAATCAGAGACCGCACAAAACGATCTCGCCGGACTGGAAGCCAAGGCCATGGCGATGCGCGGGGAACTCAATGGTATGTTGGGACGCGAGCCTTCCGCACCGCTCGGTTTGTCACCTGATTTGCCGGCTCCTCGGCCAGTGGCTGCCGATGACGCAGCGCTCATTGCCCTGGCGGTTGCCCAGAATCCCGAACTCGCTGCCCTCGCCCAGCAGGTGGCAGGCCGGACCGATGCGGTGGAACTGGCAAGGCTCGCGTATCTGCCGGACATCATCCCCTCGGCGAGCATCACGGGGAGCATCTCGCAGTCGTTGGGGGCGATGTTGATGGTACCGACCAAGCTGCCAGCGATTCGGGCCGCCATCGACGAGGCACAGTCGATGACCCGCTCGAGCGAAGCGATGCTTCGCCAAACGACCCAAGACCGCGCCGCCCGCTTCGTCGCGGACCTGTACCTGATGCGAAATGCCGAGCGAGAAACCCAGTTGTACCGAGCCAGGGTCGTGCCCGCTGCACGGCAGCTCGTTAGCAGTTCGCGCAACGCCTATGCCGCCGGAACGATCGTGTTCGCTGACCTGATTGACAGCGAGCGGATGTTCATTTCCGTGCGCCGCATGGTCGCGCAGTCTCAAATTGAACGTGAGGAGCGTCTCGCCGAGCTGGAGGCCCTGGCCGGCGTCGATATCGAAACGCTGGGTGGGCAAGCAACGGCGGGCGTTCCGACGACTGTCGATACGGCGAGAACGGAGTAACGAAGAACTCTCATGGCAACGAACACAAAAGCAAGCCTTGTGGCGATCGCGTTGGTCGGGGCGGTGATCGTAGGAGATGTTCGACATGTATACGGGACCGAACAGTTGGGGTCAACGAATGCGATGCCGGACAATATGCCGGGCATGGACATGTCGAAGACATCGAAACCCGCGTCGCCATCAACGACGCCCTCGGCGCCGCCGTCGGGGTATGCCGACATCAATGTCAATCAAGACGTGCAACAGCGCATCGGGGTGACTGTGGGGAAGGTCGAGCAAACACCCCTCACCATGAGTATCCGCGCGGTCGGCATCGTCCGGCCCGATGAGACGCGGGTGGCGCACGTTCATTTGAAGACCGAAGGTTGGGTCGAAACGCTGTTCGTCGCCTACAACGGCCAAAAGGTCAGGGCCGGCGAGCCGATGCTGTCGATCTACAGTCCTACGTTCTTCGCGGCGCAGCGAGAATTCCTATCCGCGTTGCGGGTTGCGAAATCCGGCCTCGACAGCGAAGGCGATCAGAAAACCGTGGTGGATACCGCCCGCCGGCGGTTGGAACTCTGGGACATCCCGAAAGATGAGATCGGGAAGTTGGAGCAAACCGGCAATGCGGGCAAGTCCCTCCTCTTGCGGAGCCCGATCTCGGGTACGGTGCTACAGAAGACCGCCTTTGCCGGCCAGTACGTGACGATGCAAAACGATCTGTTCGTCGTCGCGGACCTCTCGACGGTGTGGATGCAGGCGAAGATCTTCCAGTATGAATTGCCACATGTAGCGATCGGGATGCCGGCAACCGTGTCATTTCCTTCATCGTCACAGCGAACGCTCACCGGAAAAGTGGTGTTTATCGATCCTGTGGTCGATGAGACCACGCGATCGGTGCAAGTGCGCATCGAGCTGCCGAATCCGGACGGCACCTTGCTACCTGGCATGTTCGGCGATGTCATCATCTCGCATGCGATGGGGTCTGGCTTGACGATCCCGGCCTCCGCGGTTATCCGCACGGGGGACCGCGACATTGCGTACCGAGTCGTGTCCGGTGGACACTTTTCACCGGTCGTCGTCAAAATCAGCCCGACCCGGTTCGCTGATCGCTTCGAGGTACTAGCGGGCCTGAAGGCTGGCGATGAGGTAGTCACTTCCGGCAACTTCCTCATCGACTCGGAAAGCCGCTTGGAAGCCGGTGCCGGTAGCATGGCGGACATGCCAGGGATGGCCGCCCCCAAGGCCAGCGACAAGAAATGATCGCTCGCATCATCGAGTTCAGTGCGAGGAACCCGTTCCTCATGCTGATATTGGTGGTCGTGGCCATCGGTGGCGGCGTTTGGGCGACGTTCACCACCCCGCTCGATGCCATCCCAGATCTCTCCGACGTCCAGGTCATCGTTGCCACCGATTGGGCGGATCGCAGCCCCAACATCATCGAAGATCAGATCACGTATCCCATCGTGACGCAGCTGCTGTCGGCGCCGAAGGTCAAGGCGGTCCGAGCCAATAGCTTTTACGGTTCCTCGCTGATCTATGTCATCTTCGAGGACGGCACGGATCTTTATTGGGCGCGCAGCCGGGTACTCGAATACTTGAGCGGCATGGCAGGCAAGCTGCCACAGGGAGTCTCTCCGCAGCTCGGGCCCGATGCGACCGGAGTCGGCTGGGCGTTGGAATACGCTCTGATCGACAAAACCGGCAAGCATTCGCTCGCAGAGTTGCGCACGCTCCAGGACTGGCAGGTTCAGTATCAGCTGCGCGCCGTCCCGGGCGTCGCCGAAGTCGCCTCCGTCGGCGGATTCGTCAAGCAGTACCAGGTCACCATCGACCCCAATAAACTCCAAGCCCACAAGATTTCGATCAATCAGGTCGTCGAACAGATCCGACGCAGCAATCAGGAAGTGGGCGGCCGGGTTTTGGAGTTCACGGGCCGGGAGTACATGGTGCGTGGCCGGGGGTACCTGCGCAATGCTGCCGACCTCGAAATGGTGTCGTTAGGAGCGGAGGTCGATGGGACCCCCATTCTCGTCAGGGATGTCGGATTCGTGCAGCTCGGACCGGATATTCGTCGCGGCGCCGTGGACTTCAACGGCTTGGGCGATGCCGCCGGTGGCATCGTCGTGGTTCGTTACGGGGAGAGTGTGTATGACGTCTTGGCCCACGTCAAACAGGTGATCAAGGATACCGTTCAGCCCTCCCTCCCGGAGGGTGTGCAGCTGGTGGTGACCTACGACCGCTCGACGCTGATCCGACATTCAGTGGAAACGCTGCGCGGCAAGCTGCTCGAGGAAAGCCTGATTGTAAGCCTGGTCTGCGTCGTCTTTCTCTTTCGGCTGCGGAGCGCCTTGGTCGCCATCATCACGCTGCCCCTCGCGGTGCTCTTGGCCATGCTCTCGATGCGGTGGATCGGACTCACCAGCAACATTATGAGCTTGGGAGGCATCGCGATCGCCATCGGTGCGATGGTCGACGCCGCCATTGTGATGATCGAGAACGCTCATAAGCATTTAGAACGGGAGCAAGTCAAACCCAAGGAGGCACAACGCCCGCATCTTGAAGTGCTGATCGATGCCGGCAAAGAGGTGGGGCCATCGCTATTTTTCTCGCTCTTGATCATTACGGTGAGCTTTTTGCCCGTCTTCTTTCTTCAAGACCAGGAAGGACGGCTTTTCAAGCCGCTGGCCTTCACCAAGTCATCCAGCATGTTCTTTGCAGCACTCTTGTCGATTACGGTGACGCCCTTTTTGATGACGCTCCTGATCCGAGGGAAGATCTCCCCGGAGGAGAAGAATCCGATCAATCGGTTCCTGATCCGGGTTTACGAACCCGTTGCCAAGCTGGCCCTAAAGCACCGCTACTCGATGATCGTCATCGCTTTGATCGCCATTGCGTGCATCGTCCCGGTCTACTTGAGTCTCGGCAGCGAGTTCATGCCGCCACTCTGGGAGGAGACCATCCTCTACATGCCGGCGACCTTGCCGGGCGCTTCGATTCAGACGATGACGCGCACCATCCAGGAGCAGGACCGGATTCTGATGGATATTCCGGAAGTGGCGAGTGTCTTTGCCAAGACCGGGCGTGCCGAGACAGCCACCGACCCCGCTCCCTTGGAAATGGTCGAAACCGTCGTGAACCTCAAGCCGCCTACCGCTTGGCGCAGCGGCATGACCCCCGAGAAGCTCGTCGCGGAGATGGACAAAGCATTGCGCGAGAAGATGACGGGGTTTTCCAACAGCTGGACGATGCCGATCAAGGGACGGATCGACATGCTCTCGACAGGTATCCGAACACCCATAGGGGTGAAAGTATTCGGCCCAGATCTGACCGAACTCGCCCGAATACTTTCGCAAGTAGAGGCTACCGTGCGCACGGTTCGCGGGACGCGGAGCGCGTTTGCGGAGCGTGTGAGCCAAGGGTACTACCTGGACTTTGACGTCAATCGTGAGGCGATCGCTCGCTATGGATTGTCGGTGATGGATGTGGAGGACACCATCATGGCCGCGGTCGGCGGCGCCAACGTGACCCAAACGATCGAAGGTCGGGAGCGCTATCCCGTGAACGTCCGGTATGGTCGGGAATTGCGGGACGATCTTGGCTCCTTGCGGCGAGTGCTCGTGGCGACACCCAATGGTGCACAAGTGCCGCTGGGGGAACTGGTGGATCTGCGGTTCGTCGATGGCCCCGGGGCGATCAAAAGTGAGGCGGCGCAACTCGTGGGCTATGTCTACGTCGATCTCGCCGGACGCGACACGGGCGGATACATGGACGATGCGCGCAAAGCCGTCGCCAAAATGGTGAAGCTGCCGACCGGCTACCGTCTCGAATGGAGCGGCGCGTTCGAGGGCATGCAGCGGGCGGGGCAACGTCTGATGTACGTCATCCCGATCACTCTCCTAATCATTGCCGTGCTGCTGTATTTCAATGGCAAGTCGCTGGGCAAGGTTCTGATCGTTCTGTGTGCCGTGCCGTTTTCCCTGGTGGGCGCCTTCTTGTTGCTGTGGATTTTGGGTTATCACTTAAGCGTCGCCGTATGGGTCGGCATCATTGCCTTGGCCGGAGTCGATGCGGAGACTGGCATGGTCATGCTGCTTTACCTGGACGTCGCCTACGCGCGTTGGCAACGCGAAGGGCGGATGAAGACCCTCGAGAATCTCGAGGGCGCCGTCATGGAGGGCGCTGTCCAGCGCGTGCGACCCAAAATGATGACGGTATTTGCGATCCTCCTCGGACTTCTACCGATTATGTGGTCGAGCGGAGCGGGTTCCGACGTGATGAAGCGAATTGCCGCCCCAATGGTCGGCGGCATCGTTACCAGTTCGATCCTCGAGCTGTTGATATACCCCGCAATCTACGTCTTGTGGAAGTGGTGGGCGGAGGTGCGGCACCCTGCGGCGCCGATTGCGGATTCCGTCCCGGATCCCGACGCAGCCTCTCCGGAAAGAAGGATACCCATTTGAAACGGTAGGAATTCCTACGAGACGAAACCTATGATCGGCCACGTTCGGGCAAACCGATGTGGTTCCGCACTCGTCCTGCGAAGGTGAGCGCCTCAAGCGCTCACCTTCTTGATCAGACGCAGCAGGTGGTCATCGGGGCTCTGAGCAACCTTGTCGATATCGGCAACTCGCGCGAAGCAGAGCGGCTACCCCTGAGAATCGCCTAAACATCATAGACCCCCGCCGTCGGCTGCGCGTCCAGGAAGGTCTGGACGTGGCTGACGAAGAACTCGTGATATTGAAACAGGGTGCCGTGGCCGGAGTCGGGATAGAGGATCAGCTGCGCGTTGCTCAGACCCTTGAACATCATATAGGCATTGTCCGCCGGCAGCATGGTGTCGTCGCTGCCGCTGATCACGAGGGCGGGCTGGGTAATGGCGCGCAGGATGGCGTGCTCGGGATCGGGCGTGGCGCACCAGGTAATCAGCGCCTTGGCCTGCGGATCGGTCACGGCACTGCCGCTATCGATGTCCCGATCTTCCTTGCGGGCATAGACCCGGTTCAGGAACGCCTTGCCGGCAGCCTGGCTGGCGGCCGATTGGGTGAAGAACAGCGGCAGCCGCGGATCCGGCGATTCGGTGTGGGAGAATGCCTCCTTGAGGACCGCCATCAGGTGCTCTTCACCGCCTTGCGGCGCGGTGCCGACGAGGATCAGCTTGCGGACCAGCGGGCCGTGCTCGGCCGCCATCTGCTGGGCAACGCAGCCGCCGAGGGAATAGCCCAGCAGGTCGACTTTGGAGAAGCCGAGCAGCTCCATGAAGGCGACGGCGTCGCGGGCCATGGCCGCAATATTGTCAGGGGTTTGACCGGTCGAGCGGCCGACGCCGGCATTGTCGAAGGCGATCACGGGACGATCGACCGCCAGGGCGTTCACGACGGCGGGGTCCCAGGCGTCGATGTTGCCCGAGAAGTGCTGCAGCAGAACCAGCGGCGTTCCGGTCGACGGGCCGAGTTGGCGATAGGCGAAGCGGATCCCGCGGCCTTCGACGTAACGGGTGGGCGCTGTCTCCAGCGTGGCGACCTCGCGGTTCGCGGTAGTGAGTGCGTTCATAATCATCCTCCAGGGGTTCTGAGAAAACTTTCCGTTCGTACGGCGTTGCTTCCGCTGTCGATATCAGCCGGCCACCCCGGTTGCGAGCACCGCCAAGGAACGGAGCTTGGCATCCAGCTTGATGGCCGCGGCGGACACGTCATTGTTATTGAGCCGGCTCATCAGAGACGAGGGCAGCCGCGCGACTCGCGCCACGCACGCGGCGGCTGCCCCGCGTAGCGTTTGAAGACGCTGGTGAAGTGCGACTGGGTTTGAAACCCGACCGATAGCGCGATATCCACCAGCGACATGCCGGTCTCGGCGAGCATCTCCTGAGCGCGCTCAATCCGCCGGCGCAAGAGGTATTCGTGAGGCCTCAGACCCGTGGCAGCCCGAAATTGCGCAGCGAAATGTATGCGCGTTAGGTCGGCCGAGGAGGCAACAGCGGCGAGGCTCACGGGCTTGCCGATCTGGGCCTCGAAATAATCGATCGCTCGCTTCAGTCGCCATCGCGCAAGCGCACTCACCTTCGGTCGCCCGGCAAGGCGATTTGCCGAGGCGAGAAGCCTTGCAATGATGGCAATGCCGATGCAGTCCGCATAGAGCTGTCCGAACGACCCACCGACTCGGTCGGCATCAAGCAAGGCGCGCGACAGTGCATCGACCGTTGTATCCCTGCGTGGAACGCCGTTTGAGCCCAGCACCGGCATTGTACGGCCGGTCATGTCGAGGACGCATTCGGCGATTGGATTGTTGGGTACGTGAAGATGCAAGACATCGTACGGCCCACGAAACAGGCAACGAACCGGGACGGCGGGCCCGGTGACGTGGACCGTTCCAGGTGTAGTGGCACCATCCTGCACGGTTCGGCCGACAACCTCAGACGTCGCCGCGGGCACATTGGTCAGAAACGATTGGACGGCAATTCGCGTGGGATCGAGAGCAGCCGAATCTGCCGGCGTGCTCTGCTTGCGAATCGCCCAGTCTTCCATGAGGCGATAGCCCCGACCGAAGGTCGTCCTCAGCGTTCCGCGATCGGGCCCAAGCGCCTTGCGGATCGCAGAGATATGGACCTCCAGCGTATTTTCCTCGACGATCACGCCCGGCCAGACACGAGCCATGAGCTCGTCCTTGGCGACGAGTTTCCCGGCCGACTCAACCAGAACCGCAAAGATCTGCAACGCTCGGCTCCCCAGAGGAACCGGGACTCCACGCGCCCGCAGTTCACGCCGCGCGAGATCTAGCTGCCACCGGCCACACTCGTACACCGGGCATCGGCTTTCTTCAGGCATGGGCGCTGCCGATCAAGATCCGCAGCTTGGCAACGCTGTCGGCGCTGATTTTCTAATATTTACGACCTGTGCGACGCAAAGCGCCAAAACAAGAACAGCCATTACGCCTAATGATTTCAAGACGAGAGGATCCTGCGGCGACGAGGCCAACGGCGCGCCCACTGGGAGTCGCGTTAGAGTTTCGTTGATAGCCGGCACCATCGAGAAAAATAGACTTCCAGAGAGTCCCAAGGCCTCGATGAACCTGCTGGCACGAAGTTTGGAAAAGCGAATGAAGAAGCCCAGAAACAAAGAGGTTAAAGTTAAGAGAGTCAATACGTAACCAGGAACAGGATCAAAACCCGGAGCGTTTCGCGGCAGAGCAGACACCAAAATGCAGCTGACCGTTACCGCAACGAAGCAAGCCATTCCAGCGGAGCTATTTGGGTCAATCCTCCGGCTCCTAATGAGCATATACAATGCGAGCACGACACCAACGAGACCGAAGAACGTGTGAACGTATCCAACCGTCGAAAGATGCATATTAATTCCTCATGTAGCTTAAGAGGGCCAAGAAATCCAAACCGCGCCGAGTGCTGGTGACTCGTAGACACGGCTGCTGCGGGGGCCGCCACCGTGGGTGATAAGTTAACGTGACCGTCAACTGGGCGAGAGACCCGAACTGCCTGAATTGAACTGGCTCTTAAGAGGGGGTTTGACTCGTCGCCAATACCGAGGAGCGCGTGTCCTAGTTTCCACAATGACCGGGTCGGGGTGTTGGGACACGGGATCAGTCGCCATGGGAAATAATCCGGCGTCGACCGAAAAGCTTCGCGTCGACGGAAAACGCCCCGGGACCCAGGAGACCTAGGGCGACTGTCACCAAGAGCGCAAATACAACGCAGCGCGGGTCCATTCCATGGCCATGCAGCAGATACGAAGCCTCCACCAAGGCGCCGACCGCGCAGGCCAGGGGCGTCAGTGCTCCGGCGACCATCAATAGCGCAAGCAAAGCCAAACCGACGGCCGTCCAGCTCGGAACCACTGATAGTCCTCGACTGAAAGCCATCGTCAAAATCGCACTTGCACAGCATAGCCGCAGAACCAGCAGAGCGACTCCAGCCGCGCCACCCGGAAACATGGAGAATAGTCTTTGCACGGCGGCAGCATAAGATCGCCGGCTGACGCCTGGATAGGCTCGAACGGAATGATGCCAAGGGGCTCTTTCAAGGGCGGCGGTGCGGATTGTTTTCTATTAATTAATACGGGCACGTTTCAGGAAGAACCCGCGGAGAACGGGCTAGAATTCACCATGGGAATCGGTAGATCAAAACATATTCGCAGATCGATACTCATCGAGGTTTTAGCGCGCCATCGATATCCACGGATCTGGAGTCTGCTGAGAGTCCTTGTGCTCCTCACCATCAGCCTGCTTGCCCAATCGATGCCGGCGATCGCCGGCCAGACGCTCGCCCAGATGTATCACGCGCGTTGGACGGTTCGTGATGGCGCACCACGGAACATTCACGGCATAGCTCAGACCTCGGACGGCTTCCTGTGGCTGGCGACGGACGACGGCCTGTACCGGTTTGACGGACAGTCGTTCGATCGCTATCAACCGGCGTCGGGCGATCCATTTCCCGGAACTCAATTGACGGGAATCGCGGCCACCTCCGACGGGGGGCTGTGGCTCGGATATGGCCGCGTCGGCGTCAGCTTCTTGAAAGGAGGTCGAAATACCAACTACGGAGAGCGCGCGGGCTTTGGCCGGGCTTCGATTGTGCGTTTCGCGATCGGCAAGGACGGGACGGTCTGGGCGCAGGTGGGGTCCACGTCCACCCTTAGAGTATTCCAAGGGAACGTGTGGACGACACTGGACAAGGATTGGCAATACTCGGGTCGCTCGCCAACGACCATGATCTTCATGGACGGGAACGGGACGCTGTGGGTCGGAACCCAAACCGGCCTCCTCTACCTGCGTAGCGGAGAGCATGCATTTCGGACTGTTTCCGATGTGACATGGACGGTCAAGTTTATCGTGCAAACGCCCGACGGCATGGTATGGTTCGGAGCCCCGGACGCACCGGTTCGTGCACTCGATCCATCCTCGGCGCGATTACGGCCAGACATACCTCCGATTGACATTGGCGCGATGTCAATCATCGGCCACCACGACAGTCATGCGTTACTCGCGGGAAGATTTGATGGATTGGCTCGAGTCGAATGGCCCGAAAGAACGATGGATCCAGGCCGCGCGGTGCCTGAGCGCATTGAATATTTTTCATCGAAAGATGGATTGACCGGTGATTCAGTCGTCGACGAGATAGTGGATCGAGAGGGCAGCACCTGGGTCGTCACCACGAAAGGAGTCGATCAGTTCAGAGCGAGTGCCCTGACCCCCATAAAAGCGCCGCCCAGTTATCAAGATTCCACCAGTACGGCCGTCGCGGGAGACCGCCAGATCTTCATTGGTGCGGACACTCTTGAAGTACCTACGGGGCGCCTCTTGCGGCCTGCGCCCAAAGCCGTTTTCGCAATCACCTCGATCTATAGAGACGATAAGAATACGCTTTGGTTCGGTGGTAAAAGTGGTTTGTGGAGAATGTCCGGGCAGCACTTCGTCGCCCAACGATTGCCACTTGAACTGTCATCGGGACCAACAAGTGAAGCGACAGGGCCCCACATCCAAGCAATGCTGATGGATCGGGCTGGCGGCGTTTTGGTGTCCATCTCGCGCCATGGGCTGTACCGGCTGTTTCGAAATGAATGAACGACATCGGGCGTGTTGTCGGCGCGAGTCGTAATGTTGAGGTTCGATACCAAATTCCCTAGGTCATCGATCTTGGTGATGTGTGCGTCGCTGATTTCTTGCGAGCCGAATGCGTCGATGGACTCGGGAATCGATTGAACCGTTTCCGACCGTTTTCGCGCAGTGACGATGATCTCGAGCAGCGAAGTCTCCGAATTGGGTGAATCGGCGGGCACAGTGGCGCCACCTTGACCATGCGCTGGGCAGGAGAGCTGAATTCCTACACCGAGCATTAGAACCGCGCTGGCGAGTCTGCCTCGATACCACGGTTTGTACGTTGGTCCGCCGGCCAGCCCATTGGCGTTGAACCTCGTCGCTGAAATCGCCATGTGTTTCTCTCCCGTTCGAAATTCTATTCATTGTTTTTGAACTCGCCCTTACTCGTAATTTGCGGTTTTGGCGTGACCCGCCAAACATCAGCTAAAACCCCTGGCCTCCCGCACGAGGAACGACTCGCCTTCATGTAAGCTCGGCGCAAGACAACTCTGGTCGCGCTTCTTGGTGTGTGCCGACAACGCGAATGTCTACCGTTTGTTGGATAGCCCGACCTTGCGACGCTGCGGCCTCAGCATAGACGCGCGCCCGCTTTTTGCGTTATCGCATTTAATCTACGCAATAACGAGTTTGGGCCAATTCCTTCGTATTGCCGCTTCGCCGGGTGGCATCGTCGCGTGACGCTTTAGCGGTAACTTTCGGTGGGAATACTTTGGCTACATCGTTCGATGGCCATTATGGCCGCCATCAATTCCAATCAGCAATTGGTGATCGACTCTCTTCGGGTCGGTGCGGCCAGTTTGCGCCGACGCGGGCCCTCTCTCGCGGACGGTTCGCCCCTCTGCTCTGTTCCGCGCCGATCAAGCACGCGATTTCGCCGTCATACTTGGGATCCACCACCATCACGTCCGCGGCACAAGCTTCGCCGGAAACAGTCGTTCGATGAACCGAGGGAACAAGGGCCTTAATTTGACGATGAAATCCCAGGCCATGAGCAATGCGCCCAATGCAAACACCACATCGCCGGGAAGGCGCATCCACTGCCAGAACGTCGTCGTATCGTAGAAGGCCTGGCTTCGCGCATACGCCAGCCCGTGCTCGAAAACGGCGTCCAGTTGAGGCCATCCGATCGGAAAGAAATTGAATAAGATCCACAGCAGCAGTCCGCCGTTGTACAGCCAGAACGCCCAACGCCCCAGCTTCTCGCCGAATACGTAGCGATCACCGGCAATGTAGCGCAGGCAAAAATAGATCAGACCGAGACCGAGCAGGCCAAATGCACCAAACAGTGCCGTATGCGCGTGATTCAGCGTGAGAAAAGTACCGTGCTCATAGTAATTCACCAGCGGCGCGTTGAGCGTGCCGCCGCCGAAGACACCAGCCCCCAAGAAATTCCAAAAGGCCGCCCCGACGACGTAAAGATACGCCAGCCCATACTTGAAAGTTGGATCACTTTTGATCAACCGATGATGCTTGATGGCTTCGATGACCAGCAATACCAAGGGCAGCACTTCGATGAACGAGAACATGGTGCCTAGCGGTACCCACATGCCCGGCTCACCGGCCCAATACAAGTGGTGTCCGGTGCCGAGCACTCCCCCCAGAAAGATCAGAATGAGTTCCAAATACACCGACCGTTCGGCGAGCTTGCGCGAAACCAGCCCTACCGACATCAGCAGATACGCCGTGATCGCTGCGGCAAAGAATTCGAACGATTGTTCCACCCAAAGATGCACCACCCACCAGCGCCAGAAGTCCGAAATCGTGAAGGATTTCTCGACCCCCGTGAGAGGAATCATGCCGAACGCATAGAGCGCGGCAATGTTGACCGTGGAGGCCCACAATAGGTGCTCCAGGCGGATGCGGGCCGTCCAGAATTGCCGGCTCGCCACCCACAGTGTATCGCGCGTCGGCCACAATGCCCGAAACACAAGAACGCTCCACAGTGCCAAACCTACGAAAAATCCGATCTGCCAAAAGCGGCCGAGCTGAATGTAGGACAGCCCTTGATTGCCAAACCAGAACCACCCGCTGCGGATATAGCCCATGATGCCCAGGTAATCGCCGGCCAGCGCGCCGACAACGACGAGCAACGTGACCCAAAACAGGAAGTCGACGAGGAAGCTCTGGCCGGGCGCCTCACGGCCGCTGATCGCCGGTGCCAGGAACAAGGCCGTGCCTATCCAGGATAGCCCGATCCAGGCGATGGGGGTTTGGATGTGCACATCGCGTAGAAAATTGAACGGCAGCAACGAATCGATCTTGATGCCGTAGAAGCTGGCTCGTTCGGTGTAGTAGTGAGCCATGATCGATCCCGCCAGGATCTGCAGCAATAGCACCGCGGCCACGATCAAAAAATACTTTCCAACCTTGCGTTGGCTGGACGTAAGAGGCCGAAATGTCGCCAGCACCGGATCCATGGGGGCATTGTCCGGATCGTTCAGATATAGCTCGTAAATCCAGATGATGACTCCGAAGGCAAAAAACGTGAAGCAGAAGCTGATCCACGTCCAATGGAAGGTGCTGGTCGTCGGGGTATTGCCCACGGACGGCTCATAGGGCCAATTCTGCGTCCATGATGTGGCCGTACCCGGCCGACGCGCGACCGTCGTCAGCGAAGAATAGATGAGAAAGTCCGCTGTCTGACGCGCACTCCGGACGTCGAGACTGTAGGCCTGAGTCCAACCCCTGGAGAAGTCATCGTGCCGCAGGTGCTCGGCGATCTCGCTTTGCAACGTCGTGATGGCGGCGGCCAGCGCGTCCGGAATGACCGCCGCACGCTGCGTGAGATCGACCTGCTGCAGTTGCGCCTGCATCGCCGTGCGGATCCCGCCTGTACGCTCGGCGCTCAATGCGGTGAGCGTTTTTCCGTCCGTCGATTGCGCGATGTTCTCTTCGGTCAGTGCGCCGAGCCGCACGAGATATTGCGCGGTATAGTCCGGACCGAAATAAGATCCCATGCCATAGAGACTTCCGTAGTCCATGAGATCGGCTTTCTGAAAGCCCGATTTTCCCGCTTGAATATCCTCCGCCGACATCAGAAGCCGGCCGTTGTCGGTAACGAAACGGTCCGGAAAGGGCGGCGCTTGCCGGTAAGTGACACCGGTCGTCCAGGCAAGAACCCCGAACGTTGCAACGGCGACAAAGAGCAAGATCCACTTCAGGACATTGCTGACCGGATCAATCGCATGATCAGCGACCGCATCTATTCCCACGGCAATCTCCTACATTGTTGAATTACCCGACTTTACCGTCGGCGCGCGGACCCCAGAGGATCGGTGCGTACACGGCAACAAAGAGAGCAAACGCGACTGTCCAAAACAAGGCGCTCCAAATGATCACGACCGGATAGCTCAGCCGAGAGGCCGACAGCCCGAATACCCGCACCAAAGCCGCCGCGGTCAGTAGCAGGTAGGCGAGCGTGATCAAGGGATCCACGATCAGCGCTCGGCCGGTATGCCCGAGCGAGGCTCGGGTCATGACCGCCAGGATCATCGTCGCCAAGGCGCCGATGGTCAGCGCATGCAGCCAAAAGGCCGCGAAGGCGGCGCCGGACAACAAGGCAACGGCCTTCAGTGCCAGCCCGACCGGCAACCACGCATAGCTCAAGTGCAGCACCCACACGATCGGCTGACGCAACGTCCGCCAGGATGCCCATTGCAGCAAGCGTGCGGCCTGAAGGACTGCCGTGACGCCCGCGATTGCCCCGGCGATGCGGCTTTCCGGCCAGAACACATCGCTCAGCGTCACCGCGACCATCCCGGCGATGGCGAGCCCCGTCAGGGCTGGTCTGTTGTGAACGGCACCCTCCAACCCGAGCGGGCGCAGGGCAGAACTCGTGAACGACGGGACAATACGTCCGCCGATCACCGTGACCAGCACCAGCACGATATCGATGCCGACGTGCACCGCATGCAGCGCCAACAGAGGATTGTTGCGAATCAGTGCGATTTGAAAGACCAGATCCGTCAGCCAAAACAAGCCCAGTACCGCCAGAAGCGGAGTATTGCGGCTGCGCGAGCGCAGCAGCGGCCAAGCAACCAATACGCCCAATGCAGGGAGAAACGCCAAATCCACGGCGGCGATCAACACCGCGGGCCACAGGCTCGAGCCTGCGATCAATACGCGAGCCGCGAGCCAGATGCTGGCAAGAATGACGAGCGGGCGGCCCGCAAATCCTTTCTCGCCGGTCCAGCTCGGCACGGCGGTAAGCAAGAAGCCCGCCATTGCGCTCGCGATAAAGCCAAACAGCATTTCATGGGCGTGCCACAGCATTGGTGGCCAGGAGGAGTTCAGTGGGATGCCGGTAGCAACGCTCAACGCCCAGAGCGGTACGAGCAGCATTGCGGCGATACCGGCGAGGAGAAAGTTCGATCGGAAGCCATCGGCAAACAGATTCGAGCGCATCACTGAAGATAAACGACACATAGCATGAATCCTATTTGTATCTTCAGATGATCTGCTACGTGGCCAATCATATCGTAGTACGATATAATTGGCCAGACACCATGAAACGATCAAACGGGCAGCGGAATCCACCGAGATTGACAAACTCCGACTACGAAGCGCTGGCGCAATTCCGTTATCTCATGAGAAAGTTCGCGAGCTTCAGCGAAGCGGCAGCCCGCAAGGTGGGTCTGACCACTCAGCAACATCAGGCGCTGCTGGCCATCCGAGGTTTTTCCGGCCGGGAACGCATAACGGTTGGCGAACTGGCCGAGCGGCTCAATGTGCGCCATCACAGCGTCGTAGGGCTCGTCGATCGTCTGGCCGGTCGAGGTCTCGTCCGTCGCCGACGCGACGCGATGGATGGGCGACGAGTGTTGCTCGAGCTTGGCCCCAAAGGGCGTATTCTGCTCGCGGGATTATCTCAGGCGCACCGCGACGAGTTACGCACGCTGGCGCCAAGCGTGAAGCAGCTTTTGGCTCACCTGGCGTGAGTGCCTTGTGACGCATCGTCGCTGAATAGCCGGCTCGCGGATGAAAGGCGTGCGTGCTGCGCCGCGAGATCGGGAGAAGTGGTTTCCGAAAGAGCTCTATCGGACGGCCGGATGGCGATAGGAAGCAAACCGAAGTCGTTGCAGGGTCTGTACCACGCGCCGCGATGTGCCGAGGTCTGACAGCTCCCGAACACTGCCCGTCTTACGCTGCGAGTTTCAGCTTGGGCTTGAGTCCGGCGCGCGCTGCCAACCGTACCAGCAAGTCCATGCTGAATCGGTCGATCTTGCCTCGCTTCAGATCCGACACGCGCGCCTGAGTAACGCCCAGCACCTTGGCGGCCTCGGCTTGCGTCATGCGGCTCTTTTCCAGCCAATGCTCCAAGCCCATCAACAGCTGCGCGCGCATTTCCATCTCGGCCGCTTTCTCGGCAGGGAAAAGATCGTAAAAGACGCTGCGCCCCGCCGGTGTCACGTGACGAGGGCCGTGTTCACTGTCCGCAACCTTCTTGACTCTCATAACTTCACCTTACAATCGCTTTAAATCGCTTCGTCGCTAGTTCCAAATCCGAACGGCTCGTCCTCTGGGTCTTCTTCTGGAAACAGTGCAACACATACACCCCTTCGGGACGCGCCGCGAGATAAATCATTCGGAAAATTCCGGCTTCGTCTCGCACGCGAATTTCCTTGACCCCGGTACCGATACCCGTCATCGGCTTCCAATCCTTCGGATCGAAGCCACACTGGACCCGGTACAATTCAAAGCCCAAAGAATCCTGCACGGTTTCCGGAAACCGTCTTACATCCTCCCTGCTGCCACCCATCCAGATTACCGGCTTCACGAACACATTATGCTATATCTAGCATTTATATGCAATATGTGGCATAAGGACTGCCAGAGATTGCGCCACTAGATGTGCACGAGACCGAGGAGATCACTGCTTGCGTAGTGCCTCTAACGTCGTCGTAGCGAACGGTTGGTATCGGTAGAACGTGCTGAGTTGAGGATGCGTGCGGATGTTCATAATCTATATGATCTACGGTTGGCCGCGATCTGCAGTTGAACGTGATGTCACAGCTCTCAGCGCTCTGAATCAATGTTGAACCATGGCCGCCAGGCGCCAACTAGGCGATCTTCCTCAAAAAACCGCTCCGCGATAGCGTTCTCGGGGAAATCGGTTCGATGCGAAAAGCCGACGGAGTTGAAAATGAGTTCAAGTGGGTTCCCCTCCTGTGGAAATATGTGCTCGATCCCCCAGCGGAGCTGACAGGACGTCGTATTGGGTGAGGCTTTCCAATTCTCGCGCGGACGCAACTTCTCTCGGTGCGCGTGATTGAGGTGATTGAACTGCGCGGTGAAGACCGTGTCATTGTCGGACTCGCCGACCTCGCTGAC
Organism: Gammaproteobacteria bacterium; assembly: GCA_003134045.1. Classification (GTDB taxonomy): domain Bacteria; phylum Pseudomonadota; class Gammaproteobacteria; order Steroidobacterales; family Steroidobacteraceae; genus Bog-1198. The sequence goes on along the minus strand of PLAH01000127.1, from coordinate 31,464 downwards.
CTCGCCAAAGTTGCTGCCATCGTCGGGCGCTATGGGTTGAAGGTGGAGGCTATGAACAATGAGATTTCGCCGCTCTTGCAGCCACTTGTACCCATCATCCCTTGGCGAACATTGGAAGGTCCGGAGCCGCTGCCACTCGCCGCGCTTCGCGAATTGGGCATCCATCTTCGCCACGTTGTCGTGGATACGATCCATGACAGACTGGAACCCCTCGTGCTTGAAGCTCCGAAGGTTGAAGAAGGCGAAGTTCAGCAGTGTCCGAGCCGAATGAGAACTGGCCCTTTCGGATCCGATGGGCGAGTTCGACGCCAGCGAGTGTGACAGCCGCCGTGCGAAACGACTTGAGGGCCAACATTGGTGCGCAGCGACGCTTGACTGCTCGATGGTCCTGCTCGACGATGTTATTGTAGATGGTGACGCCGCGCTCGGCCATCATCTCGACGAGGTCTCGATAGCTTAGTCGATACGTGGGGTACCAACGTACGCATAACTCGATGATTTCCGGCTGGAATCTGCGCCGCCGGTAGATTGCATCCCGCGCGATGGCTGCGGTCATTGGAACCCCTCCAAACGCCCGAATTTCACGGCGGAGCCCTCAATGCACCAGAACCCAAAAATGGCCCCACCAGGGGTGGCTGTCAATGAGAGCTTCGGGACGCCGTCCAATAATGGCTATCCGCGGAGATGAGTGATGTCACCTCTGATTCTCCTTGCCATCGGGTAAAAAGGGAACCACCTATGTACAAGTGGTGCCTTTACTTTCCGCCAAGAAGACTCGAGATCTCAACGGCACCGACAGGGTAGCGTCATGAGAACTGCGGAAAAATGACGTTTATAGGTTTCCAAGGAAATGGTGGGCCGCAGGCAATTCAGACTGCGCAGCCGGCGCCTGTCCGGATGATGCTCAAGTAATCATTATTCGAGAAGGCCGGGAAGAAGCCTCTCCTGGTGAACAATACGCCGTTCCTCACCAAAATCCTCTTGCAACCTCGGATCCCACGGCGTCGCCCCGGGTGCGTACATCTCCCGGGGCAATATTGCACCTTCGGCGTCGGCGACCGCAAGCGCTGCACGGTAGTCCACCGTGCTCATACGCCACGGGGCGAGACCGAGTCTCATCATGCGCTCGCAGATCGCAAGACCCGCGGTGTCGAAATCGCCGTGGTAACGCAGATGGGCGCCCGCCTTCAACAGTTGAGTGAGCAGCAACAGCACGGTGGAGCTCGGCGAGCCGTTGGTGGAGACGATCGGCGTCGAGGCCTGCCGCTGCGCGGCCGCTTCGACGATACGCGGATTCTCCACGACCAGGATGCAGCTGCCATTTGCGACGTCGGCCGGATGTGCCTCGAGCGCGAAGCGGCTCAAATGGAGCGGGATACCCGCATCCAACGCGCTCGCAGCGACATTCGACAGCCCGCATCTGTCCATCAGCGGCAATCTCCACGTGAGCGCCGGTACGGACGTGAGGTCGAAATGCACGCCCGCCTGCGCCCAAAGATCGCGGCGACCCGCAGGGCCCAGCTTAAACGCGATGGCACGGGCGACGGCCGCTTCGGCGCGAGTACCATTATCCAGTGCGTGCGCAGAGCCAAGCACTCGAGCCGCAAGATCCACTCTGCTGATAGGCGCCGGACGATCTTGTTCGAGGTGATCCACCACGGCACGCACCTGTCGTAAGAGGCCCCTAGCCTGCTCGCGGTCGAATCCGCGCAGGATGCCGGCCCCGATCACCTCGTCGATCCATTTTCGCGCCCATGGCTCCGGCCACTCGCATGCGATCCCCCGAGCAGTATTTCGAACCTCCTTGCGTTCGGCGCGATTTGCACGCCGCCGGGACGTTTCGCCGGAGACGTCGTGGCCAAGGCTGGAAAGCGCGAGTGCGAGATCGTCGCCGATGCCAAGGCGGGTAAGCCCCGCCTCGAGCGCTGCGAGATCGACGGTTTTGCCGATGGGACGTCCTAACAGGATTTTCAGCGCAAGCTTCGCCGACGATGAGAGTTCGGGTATCGGAACACGTCCGCGACAACCTGGGCCTCTTGCTTCCAGGCGCACACGCACACGTACCCACAGTGGGTCGAGTTCTCGCAAACGAAGCAACGCGGGCGCTGTCACCAGAGCGCCTCTTGCACGGGCAATTGACTTGCGTCGGGCATTGGTGCCGGAAGAAACCGGGCCGCCGCCGGCAACAAATTAAACGCGGAATGCTCGCCGGTCTCGGGAGTCCATTCGGCGAGACGCAGATCGAGCATCAACTCCGCTACGCGACGCGCGAGCCTTTCCGGCGCATCCACCATGTCACCCGCCCACCGACGCCGATGAATTTCGGCCAGCTCACCGATGACGCAGACCATTTCGTTCCAGTGCCAGGACCGCTTCCGCTCGTCGTGCAGCCTGGCGATCAGGAGTAGCGTCGCGTGGCCGATCGTGCCACCCGTGGGGAAGCGCCGCTCCGCGAGAGTTCCCGATGGGTCAATCGCGGCGATCCCCTCCGCGCGCGCTTCGAGCACCAGACCGAACATTTCGTCAAGCAACCGTTCCTCCTCGCCGAGCCGGCGACGCAGCTCCGACCACTCTGCGTCACTCAAATCCGAACGATACAGGACGGGATCTTCGACGAGACGGCAGCGCATCCATTGTCGCGTCGCGGAGCGCCGCTCGGCTCGCGCCAGCAGGCTCTGCGCGCTGTCCGCGCCCGCGAGCGCCGGCAGCGGCAACAGCGCAATACGATCCGCCCGAATCTTCAGCACCGCATCGGCGCTCTCATCGCCGGCATATGCTTCGATGTGTTCGTGCAACTCGGTCGCGAGACCGCGCCGGATCATCCACTGGAGCACTGAGACGAGCGCACGCCGCATGGTCGGCGAATCCTCGAGCGCGATTCCGGCTTCGATCGCCGCAGAGCGCACGCGTTCAATGAGATCGCGCAGGCTAACCACATCGGGTCCGGCGACAGTCGCGCCGAGGACGAGCGCGAGCAGTACATACTCGAGTTGATGAAACGGCCGGAGCGTCGCCGTCAGCAGCGGCCGGCGCTCGGGAACGCAGCCATCTTTAAACAGTCGTGCAGTATCGGCGTTCACATGAAGCCGGTAACCAAGCCGCTGTGTGAACCAGCGGTCGAGCTCGCTTTCGTGACGGCGCACCATACGGAAGATTTCGGCGTCGTGCTCCTTGCACGTCAGGGGCTGCTGCACGAGGTGCCGCGCGCATAACTGCAACTCCAAGGCTGTCTGCGGACGATTATCGGACGGCATCGTGCAGCTCCTCGGCCGAATCAGTCGCGACCGCGTTTGCGCCGCGGATTGACGCCGTAAGATCGAGCAAGGTCAGCGTCCCAGCCGGCGCGTGGACGGATGTGTGGCGGCCCGGGGTGCGCTCGATCCGGCAGATCAGGCGGCCGTCAGACCATTCAGCGCTGGTTGCGCGTGTACCCAGCCGTACCAGCGTTCGCGCTATGACTTCTTGCAATCGCACGAGCGCGCCGGCCGAAAGCGTGCGACCGTCGAGTACCGACTCATCGAGCAGCTCGTAATCTACACGCTCCCGCGCCGCGCGCTCCCTCGCGCGGCGTTGCTCCACCAACATACGCTGCTGCGAACGGTCGGGAATCGGAGTGATCCGTCCCCGCGGCGTGCTATCGCCACGCTCTCGGATCGAGACCGCTACTTCGGCCCGAGGCGCATCCCACCATGACGTCGTGCTCGAAACCGGGTCACCCGCGTCGACGGAAGGCGTGCCGAAATGATTCGTCGGCGCCAAGCCGAAGGCCGCCGCGGCGAGTCGCTGGGCATCGGTAGGCGCCTGGTCGAAGAACTGCGCGAGGCGTAAGAAATCGGCACGACGCGACGCAGAGCCGACGCCGATGCGGGAAAGGCGCGTCAGGTTCAGTGTCAAGGTGCGGACGGCGGCGATTGCCTCACGCGTCAGCGTCTCGATGCGCGACGGTCGCCCCGGGATGCGCAGAAACCAGGAGCAGAGATGCTGCCAATCCTGAAGACGCGAGCCCGCTCGATGCCGCACAGCAACGCTGCCTGACAGCCCTGCAGCGACGATCCGGCCGGCGAGACCCTTGTTGGCGCGTTCGGCGAGCGTCACGAACTTCTCGCGCAGCGCCGCCAGCCGCTGACCGATCGGTCGCGCTGCGCGCTCGATCTCCTCGAGGCGTTCACCGACATAACCGACGAGTACCTCTGCAAAAAAGCGCAGTTCCTCGGGCGACAAGTCGTAGCGGCTCTGCCATTGGTTGATGGCGGCAAAGAGCTGCGTAATCTCGGCGGTGAACGCCTCGTGCGGATCGAACACCGCGCCAACCGCATCGGCGAGCACGGTGGGATCCTCCCGTTCTGCATCGAGCGCCGCAAGGCGTTCCAAGGCATCGATCAGGGCACGCAGCCTGCCAGTAGAAACATCGGTCACGGCATCGACACGCGTCAGAACCCCTTCGACGAGTTGATGGACCTCCTGCCCTGGACGGGTGATGAGATACCGGTTGCGGCGTCTGTAGTAGTCCTGAATGCTTTGGGGGTTGCCGACAGCGGACGACACCGTCAAATTGCCCCAGCGACGCAGGGAATCGAGCCGCTCGCCGACGATCGCTGTCTCGAGCATATGGCCTGCATCGGCGAGCCGGGCCGCGACGTCATCCGGCGTGAACTCGGAAAAGAATGTATCGGCGAAGACGCCCATGATTGCGCGATAGTCGGCCCATTCCAGCGTGACGACATATCGGAAGAGATCGCGCCCCACCGCCTGCGCATTCGCGCCCTGCGCTGCGGAGACCGCCGACCCCTCCGACGCGTCGGGTTCGAATATAGGCCGCTCCGTCATTCAAGCGTTCCGCGACGAGCGTCCCAACGGGAGTGCTCGAGCACGATCGTTGCGAGGTCGGCATCGCGAATGACCTCGGTGATCGCAAGCTCGGGGACCGTATCGTGCGTACCCCATAGACGCTCGCTCGTCGCGATGAAATCGAGATCGAGTTCGACGAGCAGCCCGAAGAGCTTCGGGTGATTGTCTTCGGAAACTTTCGCAAAGGCGTCGTCGAGCAGCACGAAACGCAGCGCGTCCGGCGCGCTCGCGGCCAGACCGTCGCACGAAGCGGCAACGGCGGCGAATAGCGGCAGATACGAGACGATCTTTTTCTCGCCCTCGGAAAGCGCAGTACGCCGGCTTAGTCTCTCGAGGTTGCGCCCCGGCCGATGCAAAAGAATAGTCATCGAGTGCCACTCGCGATAATCGAGTACGCGTGCGATCAATTCGCGATATGGCGTACCTGGATCCTCGCGATGCGCCTCGTCAATACGGAGGCCGAGCGTTTCGGAAAGCCGGCCGTCCTCTTCGGCGGTGCGCAGGTCCGGCGGCTTGGCCAGAAGATCTACCGTCTCCGCCAGCGTAGGATCCAGATCGTCCCGCCGCCGCCAGCGAAGACTCACACCGATGCCGTGCGAGGTCGTGATCGCAGACAACCTTTCGTTCATGCGGTCGATCAACTCGCCGGCCGCGTGCAGTCTTTCGGCCACCTCGCGCGCGACCAATCCTTGCAATAGGTTGCGCAGCGCCTGGTACTGCTTGGTGGAGAGCAGGCCGGCCATCGTCGCGAGCTGGCGCTGAACTATTTGCGTCGCGATTGCCAACGGCGTCTGCTGCGTGAGCGGTCCTGTTACCTCGATATGCAATGGCAGGTGTTCGTCTGGCTGGCGATCCTCGGCGTCCCACCCGGCACCGAGAGAATCGCGCCTGCGGCGGATCGACTGGCGGACGCCATCGGCGGTGGTCGGCGGTTCGTCAGCCCGAGGAATCCTTGTGAGAATTGCCTCCCCAAGCTGGCGAGCACCTGCAGCGCTGTCGTCTACCGTGGGAAATGCGACGGAAAGAGAATCGGAAACGACGGCGGCAGCGGCACGATTTTCCTCTTGCACCGGGATTGACGGCTCGTCTGCTGCCTCGATGAGTCCCGGTACGGCCAGCGCCCCCTTGAGCACACCCAGTGTCCGCACGTTGTCGGCGTCGGCGCGCTGGCGCGCCACGGCCGCGGATTCGCTGTCTTTTGAGGCAGTTGCAACGTCAGTTATCGCTTGTTCAAGATGGCTATCAACCTCCCTGAATGCTTCTTGCGCGATAGTGAGCTGTTCCTTGTTGCGCTTGAGGGCAGCGACGACGTCCTTGTATGCAGCACCGATCGTTGCGTCGAGTGTCGTCAGACGCTCCTGGGTCGACCCGAGCTCTGTGGTGACCGAAGTCAAATGTGCCCGGCTCTGCTGTTCGTCGGCACGGGCCGCCCACCAATCCACGCCGCGGTCCCGCCAGCGTTCGACCGCACGAGCAAGACGCGCGAGCTCGTCCCGCGCTTCGCGACTCTGAGGAATGATTACTTCGATCTCGCCACGAACGACGCGGAGCTCGTCGAGCGCCGTGGGCAGCGACAATCGGGCCGCGGCGACTCGCGCGTGCGTAACCGTTTCAGCGTGGTGTTGCTCGGCGGCATCGAACTCGGAGCGTCGCACCCGCAGTTGCCCATCAGTCTTCTCGAGAATCTTCTCCGCTTCGCCGCGCCGCCATAGGGCGGTGCACAATGTTTGATCCGATGGGATGTTTGCACGTAGCGCCAGCGCCTCATCGAGTGCGGCCTGCTCCGCCTCGATATCGGCAGCAAGCCGGCTCTGCTGCCTTTTCGCGGCCTCGAGCGCAATTGCGCTCTCCACGCGCTGACGCTCCAATGCCGCGCGCCGCGCGGTAACGCCGATGTGTTCGGCTTCGGGTTTGGTGTGTCTGCCAAGAATCGAGCCGACCCGGAATTCGCCATCGATGGCGACAACCATGTCCGTGACTGCGGCCGGATCGGTTGAAATCGCTCGTAAAATGCTCTCGACAACGCCTGCCGTTCCAGGGTTTGGATCGTCCGCCGGAATCTCCGCGCAGAGCAATGCGCTCAATGGCGCGGCGGCTTCACCGGCGGTGGCTATGACCACGAGTTGACCATCGGCAAGCCGCAAGGTACCGTCACCGTGCACCTCGGCGGCGAGCAGCCCCGAGGCTTCGAGCGCGGCTTCGAGCCCGGCTCGCGCCGCGGTGTCGACGTGTCCGGCAAAGTCGATGAGTTCCGCGAAACATCGAGCCGTGCGTTGCTGCCAGCCGAGGATTGGCGGCTCGGGGAACTGCTTCTTGGCGAGCTCCGCCGCCCGCTCCTCGAGTTCGGCCACGAGTTCTCGCTGCCGAGCCAATAGCGACGAGCGATGCGCGCGCCGGCCCTCATGATGCCGGATTGCGGGAGAAATCCACGCCTCGAACCGAGTGCCCATCCTCTGTCCGAGGACCACCTCGCCGACGAGGCCGTCGATATCGCCCGTTGTTTCGAGCGTGCCGATCTCGTGTGCACCATGGTGGAACCGCACACGTTCCACCCATCTCTCGACAGCAGCCCGCCATTCTGCACTGGCCGATTGAAAGGCTGTGCGGGCACCGGCAAGGGTATCGCGAGCCTCGTCGTTCGCCGATCTCGCGATGTCCACCGCGCGCTCTGCGTCGCGTACAGCTCGCTCGGCGGGCTCGATGGCTCTGACCGCCGATTCAATGGTCTCGACATCCTCGAGCCGTTGTCGAGCTGCGGTGCCCAATGCTGAGAATGCCGCATCGGCAGCGGCCGTCTCGAAGGGTTCAACGGGCCCGAGCTCGGGAGCGCCTGGGGAATCCGAAAAAGCGGCGAGCGACGGCAGGTCCGGCGGACGGGCGGTCAGGAGACACTCGGACGCGAGATGCGCAAGATCGGATATGCGCTGGCGCAGCGAGTCGCGATCCGTCGCGGCCTCCTTCCGAGCGTTGCCAACCGCCTTCGCGGCGCGCTCGGTCGCGGCACGTCGGCCGAGCAACGCGCCTTCGGCGGCCGTCGCGGCGCGCTTAAGGCTCTCGACATGATCGCGCAGATCATTCAGTTGAGCACCGGACGTGTAGGCTTCGCTCCCCTCGATCGCGGTGATCGCGCTGCGTAGCCTGTCTACATCCGCCTCGAGTTCCCGTCTACGGGCTTCAGCGGCGGCGCGTCGTCCTATCGCGTCGTCGTGATTGGCCCGGGCCTTGTCTTCGGCACGGCGACGCTCGCGGCTGATTCGCGCTGCTTCGAGCGTTCGGTCCGCCAGACGATGCAGCTCCGCGCGTGCATAATTGCGATAGGTCGCATAAACGGCGTCGAGCGCCTCCGCAGTCCGCGCAAGCTCCGCGACGTTCCTCCGATGCTCCTCGAGGTCCTCGAGCGGTTGCGCAGCGTCGTCGAGCGCCGAGTCGGAGAGCTGCGGCAATGCGTCCATCAGATACTGAGGCAGCTCGGCGTCAAGACGATCGCCGACGCGTGGATTGCGAACGGTACGCAACAAATGCAAATGCTGCTCAATGTCGGCGCCGCCGAAGATGCGCCTGCGAAGCTCGGCGCGATACTCGGCTCGCTGCTCCTGCCCGAACAGGGGACCGGGCTCGATCAGGACCCGCAATGCGTCTCGGCTAATCGGCACGCGGCCTTCGACGAGATGCAGGTTGAGGCCTACGCGGAGCGATGTAATGAACCACCAGGTCGTGACTTGGTCAGTCGCGCGGTTCGCGCGAATACCGCATCCGAAGTTGAGGTAAGAATCGCCCTTTGCAACCTCGAGCCACAGGTATCCCTGAGGCTGCGGTTCATCTCGGCCTGACAGCATCCAGGACCTCAGCACTCCCGACTGTTCCCCGGCGGCGTCGATGCGCCGGGTGTCGGCGTCCAGCAAAAAAGGTAACAGCATGTTCATTGCCGTCGATTTGCCCGACCCGTTCACCCCGCGCAGCAGCAGGCGACCGCCGCCGAAATCCAGCGTTTCGTCACCGTATTGATACACGTTGATGATGCCGGCACGACTGAGCGTCCAGCGCGCGGGGCGTTCGGGGCTGGTGTCACTACCGCACCTCGGGCGCGGCGCGCGTCCGGTGCTTCTTCGGGAACAGGGCATCGATGGTCGCGCCAGCAAGGGCACCAATTGGCAGCACGCGTACTCGTGGTTCCAATTCGTACTCCTGTGAACCGGGATATAAAACTATGAGTTTCTCAAGCTTCAGATCCGCGAGTGCAGAACGCATTGATGGAGTAAGGGTAGGGGCATCCGCGCGCTTAATTTCAATTCCCAATCGCCGACCGTTCTTGAACAGCAACAGATCCAGTTCGGCGCCCTGATGAGTGGCCCAGAAATATGCTTGATCGGGCTGCAATTGGCTGAGCACTTCTTCCACTGCATAACCTTCCCACGACGCGCCGATTCTGGGATGCGTAAATAACTCCTTCTCTGTGCGAATCCCCAGCAGGACGTGAAGCAGGCCGCTGTCGCGAATGTAAACTTTAGGAGCTTTGACCTGACGTTTGTTGAGATTCTCGTGCCACGGTTGAAGCTGCCGCACGACCAGCAAACCTGTGAAGAGATCCAAATACCGCCGCACCGTCGATTCGCCAATGCCTAGTGAACGGGCGGGATCAGCGGCGTTCCAGATATTGGCATGACAATGCGCGACCATTGTCCAAAAGCGAAGCAGCGCGGGTGCCGGAATGTTAATACCGAGCTGTGGTACGTCCCTTTCAAGAAAAGTCTGAATGAACTGTTGCCGCCATGCGAAGCTGTCATCATTCGTTCGCGCCAAAAACGATAAGGGAAATTCGCCGCGCTGCCAGTGTCGATTCACTGACGATGCTCCAACTTCGTCGAGACTGAACCCTCCCACCGGAATAGTTTCGATACGACCCGCGAGCGACTCGGAGGATTGCCTCAGAAGATTGGGAGACGCGCTACCGAGAATAAGAAACCGCGCCCGTAACGGCTTGCGATCCGCAAGCACTCGCAGCACTTGAAAGAGGTCCGGTCGGTGCTGAATTTCGTCAATGACGACGATGCCACGGAGTTCCTCGAGCGCCGTCATCGGTTGGCTGAGTCGCGCGAGACTCGCAGGATCCTCCAGATCGAAGTAATTGGTCGAATTCGAAGGTACGATTTGCCGCGCAAGTGTGGTCTTGCCGCTCTGGCGCGGCCCGATAAGCGCTACGATGCGGCTGCGTTTGAGAGCGCGCGTGATCCGCGCCTGCAATCGAGTTCGCTTGATCATGGCCAAAAGCATACCATGAAAATCCACCATTCAGCGGTGGAATTTCCTGGAACGAAAACGGGGATTCATCGGCGATGGACCAATTAGCCATTGATTTAATTGGATTTTTTCAAGATTGGTGGGCCGTGTAGGGATCNNACGTATAGCACCGTGGGGCCTAGCCAGGCTTGGAGAAGTTTCCATTTCTTCCCAAAAAAATACCCGAGCAGGATGTAAACGATACTATAGGCTGCCGACCCCGTGAGATTGAACAATAGAAAGTGCGGTGCTCTCGCTCCCGATACCGAGTAAAGGTAATCCTCATCTTGTGATTGACGTGCGAGATACCGTCTGAGCCCGAATGCGCATGCGTCCACGATCTGCAAGAACGGGGCGTTGCGCGGTGTGAGGAAAGACACCTCGTCTATTATTCGATCTGCCCGCAGAAATCTAGTTCTTATTTCCGGTTCCCGGTCTTCCTTGGAGACCTCTATGTCAACAGGGAAAGGTTGTCCCTGCAGGTTATTCAGCGCGATTCTGAGAATCTCGCGCATTCGCCGTTGTCGTCCGTGATTATCTGGGCGAACTCGTTCCCGTACTCAGTCCGGGCAAACTCGTTCGCTTCGCCGATGCAAGCTATAAATGCGCTCGTATGATCGCCCTTCGCGGACGTCATCTGCTTCTTCTGTTTTTCCGGCCAACCCGATCAGTCAAAAGCGCCCCTCTTGACCGCTGCAAAGATAATCGGAATCTCAAACTCAGCCGGCATCGCCATCATGGACTGCAGAAGCGCGCGGCGACTTTCTTCCGCCCAACCAGGATACTTGGTGCCGTCCGAGACGTTCGCGTGAAATGTGAAGTCTTTGTGTAATTTGTGTTTGTTGTCGTGTCGGTATTCGCTCGGAATGTGATGATTCCACACTTGGCGCAAGCACCGGATGACGGGGTACCAATGAATGTCTGGATTAACGATAAGGGCGGCGGCGACTGACACGGGCTCGGGCGCGGGACGTACCGGCTTCGTCTGCATAGATGATCCGCGTGGCTATCTGTCCCCGGTCCAAGCGATGTCGTCGGGCGAGATTTCATGCTTGAACTCTGCAGAGATTTTGAATTTCACTTTGCGTCGCGCCGCTCGCGCGCTCGTTGATTTTTCCTTTCCCATTTCCCTTCCTTCTCCGGCAACCACCGTTCGAGAGCGGAATCTTCGGTTTCGGAAGCAAGAATGCCGATGCAACCGGCTGAGACTCACGGGGACTGTCGGGTTTGCGAAACGAACAGCGTGATTGCAACGCGCTTATGTATCTGCACGTATATGGTGGGGAGCTTCGGGATGAATCCTGAAAGGCAAACTACAATTTCTTTATTCATTAGGTAGTTAGCGTGTACCGGTATAGGTTCGATTCGAGCTCACGTTGCGTCGGAGCTCCGAACCTATTGATTTAGAAGCTCAATTTTGAGTAATTGGTGGGCCGTGTAGGGATCGAACCTACGACCAATTGATTAAGAGCGGTTCCCCGATCTACGCTGCACTACGCTGGAGTACGCTTTATTGATTAATATCAATGATTTATAATCGAGTCACCCCGACTTGGCACGTCCAAGGTGCCCCCAGTACGATCTCAATTGGTCACTCTTTGGTCACTCCCGAACTGGTTCGACCCACCGATGCCAAAAGCAAAACTTCGCCAGGACACCCTCCGCTTACTGCCCTATGTTGGCGCCGCCCAGGGCAAATCGCAATGCATCTATTGGGACCTCGCCCTGCCCGGTTTCGGCCTCCGGAAGTTTCCCAACGGGCGCGGCAGCTATGTCTGTACATACCGCGTCCAACAGCGCAAGCGCCTGGTCGATCTGGGGCGCTCGGATGCCATCACCTTGGAGCAAGCGCGGCGCAAGGCCCGGCTCTATTTTGGGACCGCCGCGGACGGCAAGGACCCCAAGTCCAATATCGACGAGATGCGGGAATCGGCAACCGTCAAAATGCTGGCCAAACTCTACCTCGAGCAGCACGCCAGGCCTAAGAAACGAACCTGGAAAGCGGACGAAGCGACGAAGCGGTGCTCAATCGGCTTCTGATCCCTCGATTCGGGTCGCATTTGGCCGCCTCCATCACCCGAGCCGACATCGCCGGGATTCATGCCGATTACGGCAAGTCGCACCCCTACGGCGCCAACCGCTTCATTTGCGTGGTCCGCAAGATGTTCATCGTGGGCCGCCAGCTGGGCATGATTCCGGAAGAGATGCGCAACCCCGGAACCGAGATCCAACGATTTCCAGAACACAAGCGGCGCCGCTACGTGACACCGGCCGAGATACCGCGCCTGGCCGCCGCCATCAATGATGATCCCAACGAGTTCGCCGGACATGCGTTGTGGCTGCTGCTCCTGACCGGCGTTCGGCGCAATGAAATTCTGGCAGCCAAATGGGCGGACGTGGACTGGGACAACAAGACGCTCTACATCGGCAAAACCAAGAACGGAGAGGCTGTCCTCACCCCTCTGAGCCGAGCCGCTATCGCGCGGCTCAAGCTGATCCCAAAGTTCAACGACAATCCCTTCATCATTTGCGGAGCGATCCCAGGTAAGCCCCTCGCCTACCTGGACGCGATGTGGCGCCGCATCCGGTTAAAAACGGGATTTCACGATCTGCGGATTCATGATTTGCGCAGAACCGTGGGATCTTGGCTGGTTCGGGACGGGGCCTCATTGCACTTGGTCGGGGCCGTACTGAATCACAAGGATCAAAAGACCACCGCCGGCTACGCGTATTTTCAGACCGAGGATCGCCAAAAGGCGTTGGACCGTCATGGCAGGAAGATCGTGCAAATTACCAAGGGCGGCGTACAACGTCGAGCCAAACACAACCCCCCGGTCGACGCTCCATCGGAGGGCAACCAAAAACTGCCGCGCGTTTCGGAATATCAGATAGGGGACTCACCAAGGTCTGTCGACGATCGGACATACCGGCACCGCCGCGCGGGTTTTGGGCGCACGTCGCAACTGGGAGGACGTCTCCTCGTCCGCGTTCCCCATGAGCGCCCATGTCGAGCTCGTGCCACCTTTACACCGGCTGTCATCTGAGCAGTAAGCAGAATATCCCTCAGACTGGTCCTGCAAGTTTCTAACGCCCGCAGTTTCGACAGCATTTCTGTACATCACGATGCGTCCTCGGACGGTTCACTTTCGTTCACCTTCTCGACAACCACCTGACGCCCTGTTCGGGCGCCTTTTCCCAGATCGCTCACCACCATGGCCTTTTGAACCACAGCAGCACTGGGCGGTTTGAGATCTGTGTCTGCACACCGATCTCGGGGGGCCGAACCCCATCACTCATGCGGCAAACAAAACTGATGATCTTCAAAGAGAAGAATCATCAGCTCCGTTTCGCGTCGCACTCAGAACTTGTAGGTAGCGGTCACTCCCACCATCCGTGGCGGTCCGTAATGGTTGATGAGAAAGCCATTGAAGGTCTGATCGAAGCCGATGGTGGTGTAGACCTTGTTGGTGAAGTTGTTGCAATAGGCGGATACGCTGAGGCCGGACTCCGAGTCCACCGACACGGCAAGATCATGCAATGCGTAGGGCCGACCGTAGATGATGGCCTCGTTCACGATGCCGTAGTAACGGCCGCCGGTGTACCGGCCGTTATAGTGGAGGCTGAGCGTATTGCCGCGCGGCAGCGGTATGGATTGGCTGGCGCCCCAATTGGTCGTGATCTTCGGTGCGTTGATGGCGCGCTGGCGCTCGCCCTGTGGCGCTTCCGGCGTAACGATGTCATCGACCCAGAAGTCGTTGTAGGCGCCGCCCAAGTTGAGTGTGAGGCCGCGTATCGGGTGCCCGGTGACCTCAAGCTCCGCGCCGTGCGCGCTGGCGTCCTTGTTGACCACGGAGAACGAGACGCCGCTGAACTCAAAGGTTTGAAAGTCTTTGTAGTTGTATTTGTAGGCGCCGACATCGACCACCAATTTGTGGTCCAGAAAGCTGGCCTTGATGCCGCCCTCGAAGTCGTACAGCTCTTCGGGCTTAAACGACAGCGATGACGGAAACACGTGACCGTCGGTGGCCGTGCTGTAGCCGCCGGATTTCAGGCCCTTACTCAAACTGGTGTAGAGCATGATGTCCCCGGTGACCTTGTAGTTCAGGCCGACCTTGCCGCTCCAGTCGTGATTGCCCTGGGCGAGGTTTATGAATCCAAGGCTCGACACCAAGCCAGGCATACTGCCGACACCGAAGATGGCGCCGCAGCCGTTGGCGATGGTCTCTTGACACTGATCGATATAGGCATAGTGCTGATTGTCCCAGGTGTAGCGCGCACCCACGATGCCGGTCAATTGATCGGTAATGTCGTATTCTAGCTGACTAAAGGGCGCATAGGAGCGCGTCGACAGCCAGTAGTCGGGCACATTATAGGCGCCCTTGCCGGTGTCCGCGTTCAACGGCAAATTAGCGGGTGAAAAGTCGAGGCTGCAGAAGCTGGGGGAGTTCGGCACACAGAAGGTCGGTACGTTGTAGCCCGCATAGTATTGACCGTAGATGTCAAAAAAGAAGAACCCACCGGTCCAGCGGAAGGCACCCACATCATGCGAGGCGCGAAATTCCTGACTGAAGTCTTTGGAGTCGGCGCCGTCGAAGTACTGCAATTGCAGCAACGGCGTGCCGTCCGTGTCTTCGCGATAGTGCACGATGGTGTGATTGAGGCTGGTGGTGGAGAAGAAGGTGAAGTTCTCAAACTCATGCCGCAGCGTGGCGGCGGCCGTCACGGAGTTCTTGTAGATTTCACCGGGGTCGTTAACCGACTGCACGAAGGGACTGGGATTCGGGTCGTGATAGCCGTACAGGTCGTTGCCGGGTCCGGTGCCCAGGACATCGACGTTCGAGGGAATCAAGGCTGGGTAGCCGTTCGAACCGTAGTAGGCCGGGAAATGCTTGCCGCCTTCCGCCGTGCCGTTCTGCCGCCACGCTTCAACGCGCACGCCTAGGTCGGTGTGTTCATCGAAAGTGAATTTCAGTTGCCCGCGCCCTGCATCGACGCGAATAGCCAAGAGATTCTGACCAGCGAGGTTTTTGATGTAGCCGTCTTGATTACTAATGTAGTAGGCCAGGCGTCCAGAGACGAAGTCATTGCCATCGTTCACGAAGCCCTGAACGCGCTTCAGGTCATAGTCGCCACCCGTGACGCTGACCCCTGTGCGGAAACCTGGCGCCGGCTGGTTGCTCAAAAACTGAATGAGGCCGCCGGTGGCATTGCGACCAAACAAAGTGCCCTGCGGCCCGCGCAATACCTCGGCGCGTTGCGTGTCATAGATGGGAAAGCCGGTGGCGGCGGCATTCGCCACATAGACGCCGTCCTGATACACGGCCACGGGTTGTTCCTCGTGCTCGGCGGCATCGGCCTGACTGACGCCGCGAATACTGTATGACGTCGTGGCGGTGCCGGCATTGGGAATGGCAGCGAGGTTGGGCACGAACTTAGCCATGTCTTCCGCGCGTGTGACGTTAAACTCACTCAAGGTGTCGCCGGAAATGGCGGCTACGGAGATGCCTACCTTCTGTACGTCCTCGCTGCGTCGGTTGGCGGTGACGACGACCTCGCTCAACTCGTCGTCGGCAGCGGAGTGATATTCCGCGGTCTGCGCCGACGCGCTCATCGGGGACGCAATGGCTGCGCCGGCAATGAATCCCCACGAGATGATGCAGGGTGTCAGCATCGATGAGTACAGTCGTGACACGGTGGCTCCCTATATTGTGCTATGTCGTCGCATCGCAGATGGCCTGCCTAATGAAGCAGCACCGTCAATCCGAGTATTGCAAAGACCATGCAACCGAAATGTTCGACTTCCTGCAGCGCGAAAGAATATTCGGCTGAACTTATGGAAGATTTCAATGATATTGCCGCACGCGCTTCGATGTTTCGCCATGCACCAGAATCGACGTGCGTCGAGACGCTCGAGTCCACTTTTGGTGCAGGAGGAATTGATCAATAGTCGATCAACCGCTCTGATCGCCGAGCGACGAAGCCAGCCGCGCGTAGCGTGCCGGCGCCCAGGCACGTAGCGAGAACGCAGTGGCGATGCCGATGACGAAGGAGGCGATCAACATGAGCAGGAATATCCACTGCACCACACCGGTGGCGCCGATCAACAGATCGAGGCTGGTTAGTGCGAAATAAATAAACGGTAGAAGTCCCGCTATCCCTAACAGCGGTGCGATGAAGGTGTTCCACACGCGCTTATCAACCGTATTGCGGCGAAAAAATACGAACACCGCGATGCTCGCCATGCATTGCACAGCGATCATGCCTGCGGCACCGACGCCGGTGAACCAGGTGAACAGCGTGTCATACGGCGCGAGCCCAGCGAACGCAAATATCGCGATCACGACACCGACCATGAGGGACTGCACGTAGCAGGCAAGATGCGGCGCTTGCGAGCGCGGGTGCGTACGGCCCAGGCCTTTCCAGATCACGCCTTGGCGTCCTAGCGAAAACAGGTACCGCGCCACGTTGTTATGGAATGTGAGAATGGCCGCGAACATGCTGGTGATAACGAACAGCTGAAATATCTCGGCGCCGGCCCTGCCCAAGTTGTTCTCGCCGACCACGAACACGAGGTTCGCAGAGGTCTGCTTGGCCACCTCCACGGCGTGATCGACGCCCAGACTGTTGACGATCAACCATGCGGTGAGCGAGTAGAAGACGCCCATGAAAATCACCGCGATGTAGGTGGCGCGCGGAATGGTGCGTTTGGGATCGCGCGCTTCCTCGCCGTAAATGGCCGTGCCTTCGAAACCGATGAACGAGGCATGCGCAAACATCAGCGCCACACCGAGAGATCCGGCGAGTACGGCCTTGGGAAAAAAAGGCGCGAACGAGAAATGCGCGACCGCGGCGCCCTGATGCCAGAGGATCGAGCCGTCGAGCAGCATGATGATGCCGGTTTCCAGGGTCAATAACACAGCGAGCACTGCCGCGCCGGCCTCGATGCGCCGAATGCCCAACATGAGGCAGGCGAACAGAGCAGCGAAGGAGTACAGCCACCACGGCAGATGCACGCCGATGCGCGAACTCACATAAGCTTCCGCGTAGTAGCCGATGCCACCGTACAGGCCGAGTTGAATGGCGTTGTACGAGAAAATCACCATCGAGGCCGCGCCGAGGCCCATCGGCCGTCCGAGACCCTGAGTGATATAGGAATAGAAAGCGCCGGTGTTGGTGATGTGGCGACTCATGGCGACGAAGCCTACCGAGAACAGCAGCAACACCAGGGACACGAGAACGAAGGTGCCGGCAATGCCGATGCCATTACCCGATACCAGGATGACGGGAAAAAGGGCGACGACCACCGTTAATGGGGCGGCGGCCGCGATCACGAAGAACACGATACCCAAGACCCCCACGCGGTTCTTGGCGAGTCCGCGGCTCTGCTGTCGCGCATCCTGCAGATCGGTGTCTAGAACAGTCTTCGCCTCCGCCGTCATCATCCCTCCCAACTTAGCACGCAATCTCCTGAAAGCACTCTTGCAACTTGCTCAAGAACTCATCCGCATCGCTGCGTGAAAAAGGCAGCGGCGGCCTGATCTTGAGCACATGACCATCAGGCCCGGAGGCGCTGATCAAAACATGTTTGTCGCGCAGCCGGTTGACCAGCGCCAAGCCCATCTCGGGATTCGGCTCGCGAGTGACGCGGTCCTTGATCAGGTCCACACCGATGAACAGCCCGGCGCCGCGGACCTCGCCGATGCAGGCGTGCCGGCGTTGCAGGTCCTTCAGACCTTGCTGCATGTAGTCGCCCACGCGCAGCGCATTCTCGAGCAAGTGCTCATCGCGCAGAACGTCCAGCACGGCGAGGCCGGCAGCGCAGCACACCGGGTTGCCGCCGAAGGTATTGAAGTAGCGCGCGCTGTTCGCGAATTCAGCGAGCAGATGCGGTTGCGCGACTACGCCGCCGATGGGCAGGCCATTGCCCATGGGCTTGCCGAGCACGACCAGATCCGGAATGACGTTGTGGCGGCTGAAGCCCCACATGCCCCCGCCCGTGCGGCCGAATCCGGGCTGCACTTCGTCCGCGATGTACAGGCCGCCGGCCGCGCGGATGATCTCGACGGCGCCGCTGATGAAGCCGGGCGGATGCGACAGAATACCGTCGCTGGAGAAGATCGAATCGAACAGCAGCGCGGCGGGCTTGATGCCGTGACGGCGCATATCGTCGATCGCGGCCTTTACATCGGCAGCAAATCTGTCGCCCACCCGATCCGCGCCCAGTCGATAGGCATCCGGCGCGGCGACGACTCGCACGTGCGATCCTAGCGGCACGCCTTCACCCAAGGACGGCGAGGCTTCGGCGACTGCCGCAGTGAGACCGTGATAGCCATTGGCGGTGACGATGATGCCGGTGCCCTTGGTGTGACTATGCGCAATGCGCAGCGCCAGATCCGACGATTCGCTGCCGGTACAGGTAAACATTACATTGCCAAGTACCAGCGGGAAGGTGGCGATGAGCCGCTCGGCGTAGTCGAGCACCACGTCGTATAGGTAACGAGTATGGGTGTTGAGAGTCGCGGCCTGGCGCGCCACCGCCTCCACGACTCTGGGATGACAGTGACCGACCGACGGCACATTGTTGTACACGTCCAGATAGGATTCGCCGGCGTCGTCGTATAGGCGTACGCCTTGCGCGCGCACCACGTGGACCGGCCTTTCATAGAAGAGGCGGTAGGACGGACCCAGCACGCGGGCTCGTCGCGCCAACAGCGCGGCAATGGCGGGCGATTCCGGCGCGGCGCGCTCGGGATCGAATGAGTTGACCATCAGGGGCTGTTTTTGCGTCATGTCCTTGAGTCCTCGCTCGCCAGGCACGCGAACGCCTGTCGGGCTTGCGCTGCGTTCACGCCGTCGAGCAGTTCCAATCCCTGCCACGCTACGCCGGTGTTCTTGGTGATATACGCGCGGTTCGCCGGAAAGCGTTGCGCGCGCCATTCTGTGATTGCCACGGTGGCGGCGAGTCTGGCCGCCATTAAAGTGGGTAGCAGCTGTAGTTCCGCCGGGCTCAAAGCGCGCACTGAATGGAAACCGGCGACGAAGGCCAAGGGATGCTGCAGGGGATGCGACCCCGTCACCACGCCGTAACAGGCACCGATGGCGACATCGTTGACGAGTTGCGTGCGCACCATGTCGCCAAAATCAATAACTCCGGTGATGCGTTCCGAGTTCGCGGCATCGACCAGAATGTTGTGCGGATTGAAGTCGCCGTGCACCACCTGCGTTCGCAGGCTGGCGAGCGCTGGCATCGTTTCGCCGACGAAGCGCTGAACATGGCGCAGGGTCAGCTCGCGTCGCTGCGGGTCCACTACGCCGTCGAGCAGGGGCGCCAGCCGCGCAGCGTGCGCAAGATCCCAATCCAGATCGCGGCCATCCGCGGGATGTTTGAAGTCGCGTAGCGCGAGTCCCAACCGCGCCAGCAGCGCTCCCGCCGTTGCTGCCTGCGCTGTACTGCGCGGCGCGGCGCTCAGCATGCGGCCGTCGAGATAAGTCAGCAAGCGAACCACCGGGCGCTTGCCGTCGTAATCGGAGGACACGCTGACGTCGCCGCGCACGGTGCGCACCACCCGCGGCGTGGGCAGATCCGGGTCGACCGTGGCCAGGTGCAGCAGCGCCTGTGTCTGCATGTCGATAACGGCCGGATCCTCGAACGGATTGCCGATCTTCACGATGAAGGTCCGATGCTTCTCGTCGCGCAGCAAGAACTGCTCGTCGCGCTCGGTGTGCAACTTTTGCGCAGTCGCTTTGAATCCCCAGTGCTCGCACACCAGCGACTCGACCCAGGGGAGCGCGGTGCGCGAATCGCCCGCCACCATGGTCTGGCCGAGTACGGTCGGGGCGCTTATGGCGAACTCCGCAAACCCAGGGGTGATACCGAGGGTTGCAGCAGCGAGGACGGCAACGCACGCGTGCGCTTGACGGTCTTGAGGGTAATGTAGGTGGCGAGCTGCCGCGCGCCCACCGCGTCCGACAGCAGCGCCTCAACCAGTTCTTGATAATGCGCGATGTCGCGGACGATGGACTGTACCAGGTAGTCGTAGTCCGAGCCGACCGCGAAGCACTCGAGGACTTCGGGCGTGTTTTGCACGAAGCGCTCGAAACGTTGCGTGTCTTCGTAACGTTGGCTGGCCAGCGACACCTGCGTAATGACGAAGATATGCGGCGCAAGCCGCGCCACGTCCAGTATGGCTTCGTAGGCCCTGATGTAGCCGGTGGTCTCGAGGCGCCGCACCCGCTGTAGACAAGGAGTCGGCGACAGCCCGACGATGTCGGCGAGCTTAAGATTGGTCATGCGGCCATCGGTCTGCAATGCCGCGAGAATCTTGATGTCCAAACGATCCAGACGCGGCGCGGACTGCTGAAACTGCTGGAGATGGAGCTCGTGGGTCATTGTGGACGCCATGGCGTGTCTCCCTCGGGTTTTAAGCGCA
Organism: Gammaproteobacteria bacterium; assembly: GCA_003134045.1. Lineage (GTDB taxonomy): Bacteria > Pseudomonadota > Gammaproteobacteria > Steroidobacterales > Steroidobacteraceae > Bog-1198. The sequence continues at coordinate 10,909 of PLAH01000127.1, read as the reverse complement.
ACGAACCATGACGTGCCGGATGGCGGTGTAATCTTCAAGGCTGTACAGCGACATGTCCTTGCCGTACCCCGACATCTTCAAGCCGCCGTGCGGCATCTCGCTCAGTAGCGTGAAATGCTGATTCACCCACACAGTGCCGTACTGCATAGATGCCGCGATCCGCATGCCGAGCTTGGCGTCATTGGTCCAGACCGAGGCGGCCAGGCCGTAATCGCTGTCGTTGGCGAGCGCGACGACTTCGTCCGGATCATCGAACGATGTCACGGACACCACCGGACCGAACACCTCGCGGCGGGCGATCTCGTCCGTATGTTGCGCACCGACGATGAGCGTGGGTTCGAAGTAGAAACCCGGGCCGGCGACGCGAGCCCCGCCGGTGAGAATTTCCATATGCTTCTGTTGCTGGGCGCGCTCGACGAAACTGGCGACGCGCTCGCGCTGCCGTTCGCTGATCAAGGGGCCCAATTCCGTGCTGGCATCACGCGGCGGTCCGATCTTGATGGTTTTCACCGCACCCTCGAGGGCGGCGACCAGCTTGTCGTAAATCTTGGCATGGGCGTAAATGCGGCAGGAGGCGCAGCAGTCCTGTCCCGCGTTGGAATAGCCGGCGGTGCGCACCGTGCTCACCACGCTCTCCAGGTCGGCATCGTCCATGACGATAACGGGCGCCTTGCCGCCCAGTTCCAGCGAGGTGCGCTTCAGCGTTTTCACGGCGGCCTGCAGCACTTTCTGGCCGGTGGTGATGTCGCCGGTGAGCGATACCATGCGCACGCCCGGATGGCTCACCAGCGCAGCGCCCACGCTGTCGCCGCGTCCGGCGAGGATGTTCACGACGCCCGGCGGCAGCAGGTCGGCGAGAATCTCCGCGACGGCGAGCGCGGTGAGCGGAGTCTGCTCGGAGGGCTTCATTACCACGGTGTTGCCCACGGCCAAGGGCGCCACCAACTTCCAGGCAGCGATCAACAACGGAAAGTTCCAGGGCGCGATGGTTCCGACTACGCCCAGCGGGTCGCGGCGGATCATGCTGGTGTGATTGGGGACGTACTCGCCCGCCGCGAGCCCCGGCAGGCAGCGCGCGGCGCCGGCGAGGAAGCGAATCACATCGATGATGGCCGGCATCTCTTCCGTGAGCATGCTCTTGTAGGGCTTGCCGCAGTTCAGGGACTCGAGCAGCGACAGCTCTTCGGCGCGAGCCTCGATGCGATCCGCCAGCTTGAGCAACAGCCCCGAGCGATGGGCCGGCGTGGTCTTGGACCAGGTTTTAAAGGCTACGCCCGCGGCTTTCACCGCCTCGGTCACCTGGTCCAGAGACGCCTCGCGCACTTCTGCCAGCATCAGGCCGGTAGACGGGTCATGGATTTTCTCGACTGGGCCTTGACCCTCGACGAGCTGGCCGTTCAGCAGTAGTTTGCTTCGAATCGGCGGATTCACCTGGCTTTCCATCTCGTCACCCCTTGTTTATTCGTCTTCAATCCGACGATAGGGGAAGGGCAACGTCATGTGAAATTCAATTTTCCGGTAGTGATCTATCGGTTAAACCGATTGCTAGCCTCGGTCGCGCGCCACCTCCAAAAAGGTATTGGTGGCCTCGGAGCGCTTGGACCCACGCCGCCAGGCCAGCCCCACGTCAATGGTCGGCAGGTCCTCCTGCAGCGGGCGCGCTTCCAGGCGATCGCCTTCCAGCGACCAGGGGCGGTAGGCGAGATCCGGCAGTACCGCGACGCCGGCACCGGTCGCGACCAGGCTGCGTACCGCCTCCACCGAGGCCGTGTGCAGCACGATGTTCGGCTGCAGGCCGTGCGGCCGCCACCAGGAACGCATGCCCTGCAGCATTTCATCGATGGTCAGCGCGATCAGCGGTTCCTCGACCACTTCGGCGAAGGAGACGCAGTCCATGGCGGCAAAGCGGTGGCCTGGGGCAATCCACACGCGATTGCGCGAGCGCACGAGTGTTTCATGGTCGAGGGCCAATTTATCCTCGAGGTTCGATACCAGCATCAAGGCGAGGTGCAACTCGCCATTGAACAGCAAATGCTCGACGAACTGCCGTTCCTCTTCGACCACGTGGACCTTCACGTTCGGAAAGATGCGCCGAAAGCGCGCCAGCAAGTCAGCGAGGAAATAGCCCGCCACTAGACTGGTGACCCCGAGGTTCAAGGTGCCGGTGACGGCTTCCGAGCGGTCGTTCAGCGCCCGTCCGGCATCCGCTACCGCGGCCATGATTAACTTGGCATGGCGCAGGAATTGATGGCCCTGATAGGTCAGCAGCACTCCTTTGGAGTGGCGTTCGAACAGCGTGGCGCCGGTCTGGCCCTCGAGTTCGCGGATGCTTTCGGTGACGGCCGATTGGGAGATACCCACCGATGCGGCGGCCGCCGAGACCGAGCCGGCTTCGGCGGTGGCGAGGAAATAGGTAATCTGGCGTAACGTGATATGCATCGAAATTTTCGATGACAAGGCCCTGGTTATCGGAATTTCCCCAGTGTGCATCACGGAGCGTTCGAACGCTACTTTCGGTTCTTCGACATCAGATCCGTCAGCGACCTGAAGGCGCGGGAACGAGCCATCAGGTAGGCGAGCCTGCTGCCCACCCGGGTACCGAGCAAGGCATTGAACAGCGGACCGCCGCCGGCAAAGGCTGCGCGCTCGCGGATCAGTCGCTGGTCGCGGCGACCCTCTAGATCGGCAAGGATGCGCATGGCGGCATTGTGCCCCGGCGCACCGGTGACGCCGCCGCCCGGATGGGAACCCGAGCCGCACAGGTAGTAACCCGGCACCGGGGACCGATAGTGGGCGGCCTCGGGAATCGGCCTCTGATCCAGGAGGTGATCCAGACCCACCATCGACGCATGAAAAATATTGCCGCCGGTGATGCCATAGGTGTTCTGCAGGTCGAGCGGCGTGATCACATGCCGGCCGCGAATGTGCCCGCGAATGTTGGGTGCATAGCGGCAGTACATGTCCATGACTCGGTCGGCCCATTCTTCCCGGCGGGTGTCCCACGAGCCACGCGCCAGCTCCAGCGGCAGCTGCTGCACGCCGAGCGAGAGCGTGTGCTGACCCGGGGGCGCCAGCGTCGGATGAGTCACGGACGGCAACAGCGCTTCGATCACATAGTCGTCGGCGAATTCACCCGCACTTTGCGCGGCTGCGGCGCGCTCGTACAGCTGCGGCGTCGGTCCCAGGATGGAGAGGCCCTGATGTTGCGGACCCAGCACCTCGGGCTCGAAGCCCACATAGTCTGGCAGGGCATCCACCAATAAATGAATGCGCGCCATCGAGCCGCGTTGGTCGATGTTCTGCGCACGTGCGTACACGGCGGGCGCGAGATCGCCCTGATCAAGCAAGCCCACCAGCGAGCGCTTGGGATCTGCATTCGAAACTACAAGATCCGACAGTATCCGCTGCCCCGACTCGAGCAGCACGCCGACGGCACGACCGTCGGCCACCAGCACCCGCCGGACGGGGCAGTTCAGGCGCACGCTGCCACCGTGCGCTTCGAGGCTGCGCGCCATTGCCGCGGCGATCATGCCCATGCCTTCCCGCGGCAAGCCGTATCGGTTGAATCGACCCTCGAATTCGCCCTGCGCGTGATAACCGTACACATAGGCCGTGCCGGGCGTGTTGGGCCCGCCCCAGGTGGACACCAGACCCATGAACATCATGAAACCGCGCAGTCGGTCGGACTCGATGTAGCGCGTCATCAGCTGTTCGGCGGACATCAGCACGAATTCTTCGAACAAATCAGCGGCGCCGGCGCCCGCGAACAGCTGCCTCAGCTCTGCCGCGCTACAGGGATCACTCAGCAATAGCGAGCGCGTGATGTCGCCGAAGCGCCGCAGACGCGTGGCGAAGCGCAGAAAATTCTCACCGTCCGTCCGGTTGTGTTGTTCGATGGACTTGAGCGTCTTATCCGCGTCCTGCCAAAACATGACGTGGTCGCCATCTTCCCACAGCGCCATTTCCTGCATCTCCGGAGCGACCGAAATCAGGCCGTGTTCGAGCAGTTCGAGATCGTCGACCACCTCTTGGCGCAGCATCATCTGGATGTAGGAACAGGACGAGAATCTGCCGCCCGGAAGCAGCTCTTCGGTCACGCACGCGCCGCCCAGCACGCCGCGCGCCTCAAGCACCAGGATTTGGCGGCCGCTGCGCGCGAGATAATTGGCACAGGTCAGACCGTTGTGGCCTGCCCCGATCACGATCGCATCGACTCTATCCGCCATACTGCCTCGCTGAAATTAGCTTGCCTGCGCTGAATGGTAATCGCTGTGCGCGCCCAATGCTGCTGTCAGCCCGGATGCAAACAGAACTTATGACCATAACCCTGCGGGTCTTTGGCGCCCGCTGCGGCCCGCGGCATCGACAATACGCGCATGAAACTCTGCACGCTGTTAATCGTATTTCGCGGTCATGGCACTGCGGACCCCCAAGCCCCCGCCTTCGTCGCCTCCGCGGCGACGGGGTCCGTGATCACCGCCGCCGGCGATGAGCCCTTGGAACCGGAGGCACGCCTGACCGCCGACGTTGGCAAAGCGCTGATGAGCACCCGCGTTTTCAATCGCGACGGCCGTTTCTTCGAAGCTGGCCGCATCTCGTTTCCCGATATCGACTCACACCTCGAGGTCGATACGCCGGATGCGGCGAGAGCCTTCGCGCGGCCAGACGGTTCATCGTTTGGAGCCGCTACGTGGCGCATTGTCGGCGGCGGCGGACGTTTCACGGGCGCGCAGGGTCTCGTCACCGGTAATTTCACGGGCGACGCGGACGGCGGCTTCGTCGATCACCAATTGTATAAGATATTTTTACCCATTTGAACCATGAAAACCTATCGAGTCGCTGTACTGCCGGGCGACGGCATCGGCAAAGAAGTGATGCCACCGGCACTGCAAGTGCTCGAGCTGGCCGCAGCTCAATACGGCTTTTCCATCCAGTTTCAGCACTTCGATTGGAGCTGCGAGACCTATAAGCACACCGGCCGTATGATGCCGGTCGACGGCCTTGCACGCCTTCGCGATCACGACACGATCCTGCTGGGGGCAGTGGGCTTCCCGGACGTGCCCGATCATATCTCGCTGTGGGGATTGCTGATTCCCATCCGGCGCGAGTTCGATCAATACGTCAACCTGCGTCCCGTTCGCCTGCTCGAGGGAGTGCAGAGTCCGCTGCGCGACAAACGCTGCGGCGATATCGATTTCTGGATCGTACGCGAGAACACCGAAGGCGAATATTCGCAGGTGGGCGGCCGCTTTGCGGTGGGTAGCGAAGCCGAGGGTGTGATGCAGGCTGCGGTGTTCACGCGGCGCGGAGTCGATCGCATCGTGCGCTACGCCTTCGACCTCGCCCGGCGCTTGGGGTCCAATCACGTATCGTCGGCCACCAAGTCGAACGGGATATTTCACTCCATGCCGTATTGGGACGAACGTTTCGATGCGATCGCGAGTGAATACCCCCAGGTGCGCACAGATCGGCATCACATCGACATACTGTGCGCGCGCTTCGTGATGGCTCCCGAACAGTTCGATGTGGTGGTGGGCAGCAATCTATTCGGCGACATTTTATCGGACTTAGGTCCCGGCCTCACCGGCACCATCGCCATCGCGCCCTCCGCGAACATCAACCCGGAAAAGAAATTTCCCTCCATGTTCGAGCCGGTGCACGGCTCGGCGCCCGATATCTTCGGCCAAGGCTTGGCGAATCCCATCGGCCAGATCTGGGCGGCAGCCATGATGCTGGAGCATCTGGGCCAGGCGGCAGCCGGCAACGCAGTACTCGCGGCCATTGAAAAAACGTTAGTCGGCGACCAAGCCGTACTCACGCGCGACCTGGGCGGACACGGTTCGACTACGACGCTCGGTCGGGGCATCCTGCAGGCGCTCGCGAGCGCTCGATCATGAGCGGCGTGCAGCTCTTGGATGTGGGGCTGGAGCGGCCGGACCTATTGCGCGAAACGGGTTTCATCGGCGGGGCGTGGCAGCCAGCCCACGATGGAGCCGTCTTTGACGTCGTCGATCCGGCGTCTCTGCGCACGGTGCGACGGGTTTCGCTGATGGGTTCGATTGATGCGCAGCGCGCAGTCGATGCCGCGGCCGCCGCACTACCGGCGTGGCGACGGCGCACGGCGGGCGACCGCGCGCAGCTACTTCGCCGCTGGTTCGACGCCATCCTGGCCCATGCCGGCGACCTCGCGCGGATACTCACGGCGGAACAAGGCAAGCCGCTGAGCGAAGCGCAGAGCGAAATCGCCTACGCCGCCTCCTTCGTCGAGTGGTTCGCCGAAGAAGGCAGGCGGGTGCATGGCGACACTCTCTCGAGCCCGCGCAGCGATCAGCGCATCCTGGTGACCAAGGCGCCCGTGGGCGTTGTTGCAGCCATCACGCCGTGGAACTTTCCGGCGGCCATGATTACGCGTAAGGCCGGCGCGGCGCTGGCAGCGGGCTGCACGCTGGTGGTCAAACCGTCCGAGTTGACGCCGCTGACCGCCCTCGCCCTGACGAAACTCGCCGAGGGGGCCGGCCTGCCGCCTGGCGTGCTCAACGTCGTCATGGGTAATGCCGAGGAAATCGGTGCCGTGTTCCTTGCGGATGCGCGAGTGCGCAAACTGACCTTCACCGGCTCCACCGCGGTCGGCAAGCGGCTGACGGCGGCTTGCGCTGCCACACTCAAGCGGGTCTCGATGGAACTAGGGGGCAACGCGCCTTTCATCGTATTCGACGACGCCGATCTCGACGCCGCGGTGGAAGGCGCGATCGTGTCGAAATTTCGCAACACGGGTCAGACCTGCGTTTGCGCCAATCGCCTGTACGTGCAAGACCGCGTCTACGAGGAGTTCGCGGCGCGATTGGTGGCCCGGGTCGAGCGCATGCGGATCGGCTGCGGCCTTACAGGCGACGCGGAACTCGGACCGCTTATCAACGCTCGGGCACTGCAAAAAGTTGAGGAGCATGTATCAGACGCCGTCGGCAAGGGCGCGACAGTGTTGACCGGTGGGCGACGCGCACCGCAAGCGGGAGCCGGATCATTTTATATGCCGACGGTATTGAGCGATGTGAACCCGACCATGCTGCTGACACGAGAGGAAACGTTCGGTCCGGTGGCGCCGCTGATCCGCTTCGTTGATGAAGACGAAGCAGTGCAAGCCGCGAACGACAGCGCCAGCGGACTGGCGGCGTATCTTTATACTCGCGATATCGGCCGGCTGTGGCGCGTATCCGAGGCACTGGAAAGCGCCATGGTGGGAGTGAACACCGGCGCAATCTCCACGGTCGTCGCGCCGTTCGGTGGCATCAAGGAGTCAGGCCTGGGCCGGGAAGGATCGAAATACGGGATTGATGAGTATTTGGACCTTAAGTATGTGTGCATCGCCGGGCTGGAGCGAGGATCGGACGCGCCGGTCAGGGTCAGATCGGGCGCCCATGCCACAACGGGATCTCGCCATGGGCAGACCACTGGCGGGGACCCGACGAGAGTCGCGCCGTGATCAGGGCGAGTAATCCCGCCCTGATCAGCCAATCTGGGGCGCGCCACCAATGCCTGCAAAAACAACCTGTTGACACTTCTAACGCCCGTGGCGTCAGACTGCGCGATGGTGGACTAATGATCAAGGCTTAACACCGGCAAAAACAATTGTCGCCGGCCAATCCACCGCTAGTTCCAAGAACTTACCGCGCTTTGGGGTGCCTGGTCACTCTTTGGTCACTCCCACAGCGAGGCATTCCGCCCGATTCACTGCAAATACTTGATTTAATCAGCGTTCCGACGATAGACCGAACTCTTGACCAAGAGATTCCGTGGGATGGCCAAAAGCGCGAGGAGCCGCGCTCGTAACTGACTGATATTTAAGGATAATGGTGGGCCGTGTAGGGATCGAACCTACGACCAATTGATTAAGAGGCGCAGCTTCGATCAGGCACTTATCTATTTAGAAACAATAAGTTATCGATCAAGAATTGTCCCACACTTTGCCGAGTTACCCGGCGTTAAGACTCTGATTTCATGAAGGTCACAGTCTTTCAATGGGACACTTTCGAAGGCGACTACGGCAGCCGCGGTGGCCCAAAGGGCCAGTTGACCGGATACTCCCGGGGCACCACATCTGGCCAGCCCGCTTGATTCACTTGGCGCAGATCGGGCGGTGGTTCTTCCACGTATTCAAACGCGTCTTGGGCAACTCGCCAGTCGTCGGAATCGGCGAACAGGAGCCCCGATTCGGCAACAGCCTTATCGGCGAACGCCCGCCACAGTTCGTCGTAGGGTTTCCCCAATACGACGGCGTGCGCCGGCCCGCGAGGGAGTCCACACCACCACCATGCTGTCACCGGGTGACGCTGCGTGGAACGGGTCAACCAATACCGACCCCGATTGCGGCGATACCCAGTTAGAGTGCGAACGTCGCCATAAAACGGCTGCAGGACATGACTCAGGCTGTGCCACAGATGCTTAAGGGCGGTCTGCCAACCAGCCTGACTCAATACCTCGGCGTCGATATCAAGCGTGAAGTATGCGGAGCGAAAGCCGCGTTTGGACGCACCAATGTTCTCCGGAAGACCGAGGTGCACGTGCGCCACCGGTGCCGACGGATACCAAACGACGATTTGTCCTTTGAGATGTTCAGACAGGAACGTAAGGAAATGCTCCCGACCGGTCTCCGCAAAAACGTGTTCGGGCGGCTCGAAGGAGCCGTAGCGGCGCGGCAGCCCTTCGGGTAATACTGCTTTCAACACATCGAGCAGTGGGCCGAATTCACCGCGCGCAGCCGGCCCCTCGATGAACCACCAGGACATTGAGATGACGCCCGTGCTTTCCGAAGCGCCCGGCCTTGCAAACCTCTTGATCCCAGACGGCAGCGTGACTTGATCAGCCTGAGGATCAAAAACTACGCCGTGGATTGCCTTTGCAATCGCGGCAGCCGAACCCGATAAAAATTTTCGAGCTGTTTCCGGAGCATCGATCGGTGAGAGGTTCAGTTCCGTCAAGTAGCCAATTCCCGGCAACGCTTGCGCGGCGGTTTCTGGCACGTCTTCGGGCAGCACCTTCACGGAAGGTCCGACGACAACTTGCCAATCACGGCGTTCATGCATCCACAATTGACCGTCGGCAATCCACGTCGTTGGCTTGGGCAAGACGTCGGACGACGGCGCCGGACGGACAGACCATATCTGCAAATCGTAGCTCATACGAGTAACTACCCTCGAACTCCGATCCACTTCCCTTCGGCCGGATCCCAGGTGCTCGGAGCCCCGCCTCTTTCAATCATCCAGTCGGCAAATGAGACCGCGCTCTGGAGGACTATCGAAAACTCGGTCGGAATCGAGTTGTCGAGGCGCTGCTTCCGCAGCCATGCGACCCAACGTGGCTGAGCAATCTCGGCGTATCCGGCAAGTGCCGTGCGCAACGGAGTGAGCGCAACATTGCGGAATTGCGCGACTCTTTGCATTGACGAATGCAGTGTATGAGCATCGATCTGATAACGTCTGGTCAGCACATAGATATCAACAAAGTCTCGCCAACGCGTGTTCGCCGTGCCGCGCTCCAACGCCGTGACGATCTTCTCGGCGAGTACCATCTCCAGCGGGTAGCCTCGGACTGATATCGCGCCGACGATCAGACGCGGGAGGCTAATTTGCAGCGGCTCTGGCCAAATGGGATCGCCCACATTGACGTCCACGTGAAAACGAACGACAGCTCGAGAGAGTGCTCCTCCGAGCGTGACGCGAATTCCGCTATAGGTGTCTTCCTCGCGGATCGCCTCGGCCGAGGCGCCACTGGAATCAAAGGTCATGCCGTCATCTAGTGGTATAGCGGCAATTGTTCTCACTGCCGACAAAACCTTTTCTGCGCTTTTCTGAAACACGCGCACCGCAAAATCGATATCGCGGGTCGGCCGCCGGGCATCGAGCGCTGCAAGCAGGACGCCGCCTTTTAGGATAAAGGTGTCGGCAAACTCCGAATGGACCAAGCGATCTAGGAAGCACTCCAAGGCATAGAGCTGGATGAGTTCATCGGTCGGCCGCCCGGTACGCTTCGCCTCCCGTTGGAGATCGAGATAGCGTCGGCCAGCCAGAGTCTCCTTGCTGGCACGCCTCACAGAACGATTTCGAGTGCGTTGCGAACGGCGCGCTCGGCGCCGTGCAGGGATTTTGACATTTCAATCAGCGCGGCCGGTTTCGCGCCCTTGCGACGTAGCCAACGGCGGAGCGCGTCCCACGCGATGTCGGTTCCTTCACGATGCCGCATTCGAATCACATCGACGAGTGATCGCTCGGGCGAGTACAGGCCAACTGCGAAGCCCTCTCCGACCTTGAGCTCCCCGCGTCCTAACTCAAATGTGTCCTTTGCAAAAACGCGAATATCGACGGGTGATTGAAGCACCGGAATCCGGTGCCCCCGTGGAATTGCCACATCGATACGCGCCGGTATATTGTCCGTAAGGCCGTGACGCGCGAGCGCGGTCGTCAAGCAAAGAGTTCCCTTGGGAATTCGGTAAGCGATCTCCAGAAGATTTTGGTCGATTTCCGGTGCATCCGCCCATCGGTACAAACCCCGGCTGATTTGCTCAACAATCCCTTGGTCTCGATAGGCGTAGAGGCGCTCCGCGGACAGGCCGCGAGCTACCGCCTCGGTATACGTGAAGACCGAGGGAAGTTTCTTGTACAGCAGAGTTGTGGTTTTGGCACGCACCGATGAAATCGTATACAGATACCGAGTTCATGTCTACACTTCCATCGGGATGATCGCCGCTGCCTCAATGGCAAGTTTTGGCGGAATAAACGTAAGCACTCCGGCAAGCACGTCTTTTCCGCGATGAGCTGACCGGGCGAAGCTGTCCACCGCGGCGCTGTTGCCGCTGAGGTGGGGAATGCGATGCCGAAGTGGAACCTGGAAGCGTTGAATGAACGTGAGCGAGCGT
>PLAH01000036.1 GCA_003134045.1 Gammaproteobacteria bacterium | reverse complement strand
TAAATGTTAGGCTTGCCGAGAATTCACCTCGTGGACGAGTCGGCTGCCGGAAATAACACTGGAGAAGTGAGAGCTATGAAGTGTTTCGTCGGATTAGTTGCCGCATGTGCCGTGACCGTGGCCGGCGTCCACGCTCGTGCCCAGGAAGCCGTTGTCGGCTCGCCAAACCCGGACTCCTTGTTCAAGAACGCCGATCCAAAACTCAACGTCAATACGCAGGCGGCTTATCACATCGTGAAGGATCTGCTCGAGGCCGGCCATTGGGAGCTTGCGGGCAAATATCTCACGCCGGAGTACCACCAACATAACCCGAATGCGAAGTCCGGCCGAGATGGGGTGGTCGCGTACTTCACTCAAGTATTGAAGGTTCAGCCAAAGCCGATTCCCGAAAAAATGGCAACGCCGGTCGTCGCCGTTCTCGCCCAAGGCGACTACGTGGTGGTGGTATATCCCCGCGTCCTCAAAGATGCCAAGGATTCGACAAACAGCTATACGACCACGTGGTTCGACATGTGGCGCTTCAAGGATGGAAGGGCTGACGAGCATTGGGATCCCGCGATCAAGAATTGAAAGCGTGAATGGAGGCCGCAAAGGGCCTTGATACATCCGCCGAGGAATCCATGTTTCGCCAGTCGAGCTTGCGAAGATCACGTCGCCTGCCTGCCGAATCTCGGCGGAGTGTCGAAGCAGGGATCAAGCGGGTGCTTGCACCATAGGGCGAGACCAACCGAAGGAGACTCGTCGAGCGCCGGTCGAGCAACGGCAGAGACCCATCGAAGAGGCTGAGTTGTTGCCGGCCTCTTCGACGGCCAATCGCGCTACTCGAGAATCATTTCCTGGATGACGTCCGTACCCAGTACTTCGCGGATGGCGCCGCGTTCTCCATAGGCCGTGTCCATGGCCTCGAGGCTGCCGGCCAGTTTGGTATCGATGGCGTCGAACTCGGCGTTGCGATCGAGTGCCGCATAGTTCGGATAGGTGATGGTGAGAATCATGTTGGGGTCCGCCGGCGTGCGGGGCCGCGCCGAATAAATCTCATAGTCCAATATCAGCCCGGCCTTCTTGTACGCCTCCATCTCCTTGCGGTAAATGTTGGCGTCCGCCAAACGCTTTATCGACATGCATCTGGATTCGCCGCGATTGTCCGCCGCCGCCATCGCCCGGTGCTTTGGCTGGTCGCGCGCGACGCTGTATCGATTATTCGAGCCCGACGGAGGCCTGATGAAGTATATCCAGCGGCGCCGACTGCAACGCGCCTACGCGGCGCTCGTTTCGCCCGCGCATGCACACCGGCGCATCCTGGACATCGCTCTCGACTGTCACTTCGCGAGCGACGCCACGTTCAACCGGGCGTTCCGCCGAACCTACGGCGTGCCGCCGGGCGAACTGCGAGACTTGTCGCGCGCTCCGCAGGCAAATCGGGAGCGTCATGCGCCGACCACTGAAGGTGGCGCGCTGGCGGTGCATTGGATTCAGCGGCTCGCGCACCCATTGCCGGGCGCGGCGGGGTAAGCAGCAGCCCAATTCCGGAACCGGCGATCAATGTTGAAATCGCGTCGCGGAGCGGTGTCGCGATGCTAGTGCATGAATGCTTGGGCTTCGATCTCGTGGGCTTCCTGATTGCGTCGTTGGGCGCGTAGCGCGTCGGCAAGCAGCTGACCCGCTTGCTTCTGCGTCGCGTGATCGCCGCTTGCGAGAGCGAGCGCTTTGCGGCCGCAGCCCTCGGCCTGGTGGGCGTCGCTTTCCGCGAGCCGCAATCGGCCGCGCTCGATCCACAACAGGGGATTGTTCGGTTCGATCCGCAGCGCACGGTCGAGCGTCGACGATGCTCCGTCCAAATCGCCGTGAGCCATCAGGCTGCGTGCCTGAGTCACCAGCGAGCGCGTGGCGGCCGAGAGGTGATTCTCGCGCGGCGGCTGCGGCGCACGCGGCGGTGGCGGAGCCGGCGCAGGGGCTACCGTTGGCGGCGGTGCGGGGTACTGCGTCATGGGCGCGGGATTACTCGGCGGCGACGGGCGTTGCGATGGCGCGGGGCAGCCGCCCAGCAGCAAGGCAGCGCTGAGCACCGCGAGCCGCGTCAGTGTGTAACGTTCTTTATCCATGCCTTGATTTTCTCACCGACCGTGCTGGGTGGCGAGCCGCTCGCGCCGCCGGGTGGCGAAGCATTGCAGCCCGGTTTGGCCCGCAGCGTCGTATCCTTCGGCACCGCGACCATGACCGCATCCGCGCTGCAGGCCGGCGTCGTTTCCAGTCCATCCCCGAATCCGATCCAGCGGTCCTCGACCAGCTCCGCCGGCACGGGTTCGAAGGATGCCGATTTGAGGCTTGCCATGGTCTCGGCCCAGACGGGCAGAGCGCCGGCGGCGCCGGTAAGCCCGGTCACCCGGTTGTCGTCGTACCCCACCCAGACCACCGAGACGTAGCTGCCCGTGAATCCGGCGAACCAGCTGTCGCGCGTGTCGGACGACGTGCCGGTCTTGCCGGCGACCACCAGCCCGCGCGGCAGACGGGCGGCTGCGCTGCGGCCGGTGCCATGAGTGGTGACCAGCGTCAGCATCCGGTCGAGCTGGTAGACGGCGCTCGGCGGCGCAGCGGCCTCGACCTGCACTTTGAAACTCTTCAGCGGCCGCCCATGCTCGTCGAGCACGGCGTGCACGGCGCGCAGCCGGGCGCGAAAGCCGCCATTCGCCAGCGACGTATAGACTTGCAGAACCTCGAGCGGCGTCATCTCCACGGTGCCGAGCAGCAGCGACGGGTTGAGGGTGGGCGGTGTCTCGAGCCCGAGCCGCTGCAGCGTGTCGGCCACCTGCGGCAGGCCGATGTCGAGCCCCAGCCGCACCGTCGCGAGGTTCAGGGATTCGGCCAGCGCGCGTGCCATGGGTACCTGGCCGTAGGTCTGATGCTCGAAATTCTGCGGCGCCCAGATCGTGCCGTCGCCGAGCTTGAGCTCTATCGGTGCATCCTCGATCAGCGTGGCGGCGTTATAGCGGCCGGTCTCGAGGGCGGTCAAGTACACGGCGGGTTTCACCAGCGAGCCGATCGGGCGACGCGCATCGAGCGCACGATTGAAGCCGTCGGTGCCGAACTCGCGGCCGCCGACGACGGCGACCACATCGCCGCTGTTGGGCTCCGCGACGACCACCGCGCCTTCGAGATGGGCGCCGCGTATCGGGCTCGCGGCATCGAGGCGTTTCAGATTCATGGCCAGTGCATGTTCGGCGGCTGCCTGCGCGCGCGGGTCGAGGCTGGTGTAAATGGCGAGCCCGGCGGCGGCGAGGTCCGCCTCGGCATAGTCGCGCTTCAGGTGCCTGCGGACCAGATCGAGATAGGCCGGTACGTAATTGCCGCCCGGCGGCCGCAGGCTCACCGGTTTGGCGGCGGCGCGCTTGGCGGCGCCGTCCTCCAACAGATGGGCATCGGCGAGTTCCTGCAGCACGAGGTTGCGGCGCATGCGCGCGCGGTCCGGGTGTCTGCGCGGGTCGTAGTAGGAAGGACCCTTGACCAGTCCGATCAGCAGCGCCAGTTCGCCGGCGTCGAGCTCATCGAGAGGCTTGGCGAAGTAATACTCGCTGCCGAGTCCGAAGCCGTGGATCGCACGCGCGCCATCCTGGCCGAGGTACACCTCGTTCAGGTACGCCACCAGAATTTCGTCCTTGGAGACATGTGCTTCGAGCCGCAGCGCCATCACGGCCTCGGTCAACTTGCGGCCGAGCGATTGCTCGTCGGATAGAAAGTAATTCTTGACCAGCTGTTGCGTGAGCGTGCTGCCGCCCTGGACCACGCGGCGCGCCCGCAGGTTGGCCCAGGTCGCGCGCAGCACGCCGTAGGCGTCGACGCCGTGGTGCTCGTCGAAACGCCGGTCCTCGATTTGTTTGATGCCGGCGCGCAGCAAGGGCGGCACGTCGGCGGGTGCCAACACCAGCCGATCCTCGCCGTGGATGGGAAACACGCTGCCGACCACGGGCGGATCGAGGCGGAATACCGGGAGTTCCGCACCGCCGGCGCCGCGCAACGCGGCGATCGAATTGCCCTCCACACGGATCGAGACCAGCGCCGGTTCGCGCAGTTCGTCGATGAAACGCACGCGCCGCGAGTGCAGTTCGAAGGAGCCCGCAGTCCGTCGATACACACCGGGGCCTGCCGCCGGATCGCCGCGGCGGTAGTGGAGCCGGTGCAGTTCCTCCTCGATATCGTCCGCCGTCAGCGGAGCGCCGGCATACAGCTCGAGCGGGGCGGCGTAGACGCGCGCCGGTACCGACCAATGCCGGCCCTGGAATTCCCGGGTGACGACCTGGTCGAGGTGCACGACCCACACCGTGGTGACGGCGGCCGCGACCAGGAGGACGCCCACGAGCAGAGCGAAGATGCGCCAGCGCGCCGACTTGGAGCGTGCCATGCCGAGTTCAGATTTCCAGCAGTTTAAAGCCCTGCGCGTGCCCGGCTAGTTTCAATACGTTATCCTCGACCTTTCCACGCGGCACGATTTGAGCGCGGTGCCGTCATGATACACAAGCATCCCAAAAGGCCGTTAACAAATGACAGGACGACTACTTGGAACCCACTAGCGTGGAGGGCGGGTTGCCGACCCGGCAGATTCTTGCGGTCGTCGTCGGCCATGGGCTCGAATTCTACGACTTCGTGACCTATGCGTTTTTTGCCGCGCAGATCGGCCGCGCTTTTTTCCCGTCGGACACGCCCGGCACGAGCTTGCTGGGGTCGCTCGCCACGTTTGGCGTGGGATTTCCGACGCGCCCGCTCGGGGCGCTCAGCGAGGCATTATGAACAGAACGAGTCGGTTGAGCGAATTCCTGGAACTCCTGGACTCGGCGCGGACCATGGACGACCTCGCTGCCAAGACGTTGACCGTCATCGAACATTTCAAACTCTCGGCGGTGGCCAGCGGAATCATTGCGGGATCGAAGGCGGCGACGTCGGAGAGCTTTCACTTCGCGCACTGGCCCGCGGGATTTATGGAGCGCTACCTGGCCGAGGATCTGCAGGCCATCGATCCCGTCCCGCGCTGGGCGCGTCGTGCGGGAATCCCAGCGACATTCCGCGAGATTACGCTACGGCTCAAAGCGAAGGATCCGGGTCATAAGGCGATCAAAATCGCGAATGAATACGGTTGCATCGAGGGAATCTGCGTGCCGATGCGGGCCGCCGACGGCGCCATCGGCTTGGTCTCGGTGGTGGGGGATCGGCCCGGATTCAGTGCCGGGGAGTTTCGCGAGCTGGTCGCCATCGGCTCGCTGGTGTTTCGGCGCGCCGAGCGCGTCGATCACTCCGACGAGAAGGCGCAGGGAGCGCCCATTCTCACGTTGCGCGAAATCGAATTGCTGGCGTTTCTGGTACACGGGCACTCGGATCGCGAAATTGCGTCGCTCAGCGCCATTTCGGAAGCGACGGTACGCTTTCACTTGAAGAACGTGCGCGCCAAGGTCGGCGCGGTTTCCCGTACCCACCTTGCGGCCAAGGTCGTTGCGCTCGGATTCGTATCGCTTTGAGAAATCTCCCCCGCCGGAATTTTTGTCCTCCCGGACAGTTTCAGCTCAAAAAAAATCCCGTGACAGCGGCGATGATACGACCTATCAGTTTCGATAGTTGCGGTGCGCTCGCGTTCTGCCGCAGCATGCACGGATAACCTACGCGTCAGGGATGGCGCCTCTTGAGGACGCGGAGCAGACATTGAGACGAGTTTGGCAGGCGAATGCCTCGGATAAGAATGAATCGGGGGTCGCTGGGGATCCTTGGCATGCGGTCTCGATCGCGGCCGGCCAGAATTGCTGCGCCGCGGCCCGGGCCTTGGGAGCCGCGCGCTTTTTGTCGGCTCAAGCTCCGAGCCTGCCGCTGGCTCAGTGTTCATCCAAAGAGTCCTGTCGGTGCATGTACAAGCACCATGCGGACCGACGTGCCAAGCCGCGGCGCCGCGAGGAAATCACCGGACTGCGCCGCAGCGTGAGCTTCGACCAGGAGCGGCGCGTGGAACGGGACCGGCGCAAGGGCGACATCTGGTGAAATGCCGCGGCCGGCATGCCCCGATTTAGGGAAACAATTTGGGAATAACTAATGAACGGCCCGAGAGTCTTCTCGCGGTAGGGGTCGGCGGATCCCGCGCCTTCCGTTCCCATGTCGCGTTTGGCCCGGCAGCAGCGTGCTGTCGCCGAGATCGATGACCTCCGCGCCCGCGGGACGTGCCACCGACGATCCGACCGCCGCAATTCGCTCGCCTTCGATGAGAATTTCTCCCGGTGCGATGACACGGCCGGTATCGACTTCGAGCAGGCGGGCGGCGCGCAGCAGCAACAGCAGGCTGGATATTTTCATGGTTCGACCGTCTCCCTTGCGCTTGCATACGACAACATTCGCCCAATCGGGCTACGCAAAATCCGTCGTCGTGGGTACTGTTCGTGTGGGCAATGATACGCTGTCCGCGGACAGGGGCCAGCAGCCCGCCCGCCGGCGCGGTGCCGCGCCGCCAATCGAGAGATACTTGATGCAACGTGAACAGATCGTCTTCGTCGGAACCAGCGATCTTTCCGGGCATTTTCGTGGTTAGGAGCTTTTCGGCGGCCGACCTGCCGGCGAGATTGCAACGCGGGGTGGGTCTGTGCAGGCCGGCCTCGACGGCATTCGGTTTCGACGGACGATCGAGGCGAAGAATCCGCGGCCGCTGCCCGACAGCGTGGCCGCCGCGCTGACGCTGTTCGAATCCAGCGAGGCGGCGGCCGAATGGATGGGCGCCGATTTGCACTCGGCCTTCGGCCGGTTCAAACGCGCAGAGATCCAGAGCCTGGAACACCTGGAAGAAAGTGAGATTTGTCGTCGCTATGCAGAAGTCTATTGAAAATGGCGCGGGTGTGACCGCGAGCGCCGGCGGTGCGTATACGTTGCTCGCGGCGGACGAGCCGCCGCCCTTCATCGAATCGCGGCGACACGGACAATCGCCTTTTGTCATCGTGGTCGATCACGCCAGTCGGCGTATCCCTCGGCGCTTGGGCGAGCTTGGGCTGCCGCCGGCCGAACTCGTGCGGCATATCGCCTGGGACATCGGCGCCTTGGCGGTGGCGGAGCGGATGGCGGCGGCGCTCGATGCGCCGCTGATCGCGCAAAACTATTCGCGCTTGGTCATCGATTGCAACCGGGACCCGGGCGTGCCGACATCGATCCCCACGCTGGGCGAGTCGATCGAGATTCGCGGCAATATGGGTTTGACTCCGGAGGAGATCGGCGCGCGCCGCACCGAAATCTTCGAGCCCTATCACGCCCGGGTGCGTGCGCTGCTGGACGAAAGAGCGGCGGCGGGACGGCGCACCATCCTGGTGGCGCAGCACAGCATGACGAATATTTTCAACGGCGTGCTGCGCGAGATGCACGCCGCGGTGCTGTACAACCGGGACCGGAGCTTTGCGGGCTTGGTGCTCGACGGACTGCGCCGTGAAGACGGTCTGACCATCGGCGACAACGAGCCTTATTTCGTGAGCGACGAGACCGACTATACGATTCCGCGTCACGGCGAGGCGCGCGGACTGCCGCACGTCGAGATCGAGATACGCCAGGATTTGATCACCCACGAAGCGGGACAGGACGAATGGGCGCGGCGGCTTACCCGTATCCTGAAGGACGCCGAGCGCTCATGACTCATGGCCGACAGACTGATGGCGGCGTTCCGAATGGTCGAGTTGTATTTCTCGGCCGTGACGGTGATTTCGGCGAGCCCGGAATCGTCGTTCGCGTCGGTTGCCCGATCGACAGGGAATCGTGGGTTCCACGCTTCGTACGATCGTTCAAGAAGGGCAAACGGGGGGAGCGGGTCGCGCGGCGCGTTGGCACTCCAAAATGTGCGCGTCGGACCGCGGTGTTTGCACCGCGATCAGGCGTGAGCGCTGGCGGAGGGACGCGTCGCCGGCTCGACCGGGTCCAGCTCGAAATTGCAGTCTTTCAAGGGAATCAAACGGGTCTTGTTCCACCACTTGTGGCCCAGATAGAAAACCAGGAAGCCCGGTATCATCAGATAACCGGTGAGAAAATCGAACCACGAGAACACCGGAGTTTGAAACACGCCGATATTGGCGCCGAACAGGACCACGAGGAATAGCCCGATGGCGAGCCAGGGGCCGTAGGGATAGAACTTCGACTTGAACTTCAAGTCATCGAGGCTGCGTCCTTGGGCAACCCAGGCCTTGCGGAAACGCAGATGACAAATGGCGATCCCCAGCCAGATCAGAAAGCCGCTGAGGCCCGAGGCATTGTAGAAAAGCTGGTAGATCTTCTGATCGCCCACCAAGGTGGAGAAGAAGGCCGACGCGCTGACCAATCCCGTGACCAGGAGCGCTGCCGCCGGCACGCCGCGCCGGTTGAGTTTGCCGAACAGCTTCGGCGCCTTGTTGCTGTGGGCCATGGCGTAGAGCATGCGCGAGGCCACATACATCGATGAGTTCCCGCACGACAGTACCGCCGACAGAATGACCGCATTCATGATATTGGAGGCGTAATACCCGAACCGCGGCAGATGCTGGAACACCATGGTGAACGGCGACAGGGCGATATGACCCTCATCGCCATGCATCAGATTGGGGTCGGTGAAACTGATGAGGGTTCCCACCACGAAGATCGAGCCGATATAGAACAGCAGGATGCGCCAGAAGACGGTCCTGATGGCCTTCGGCACGTTCTTGCCAGGGTCGGCCGTTTCTGCCGCCGCCAGGCCCACGCCCTCGGTTCCTTGAAAGGAGAAGCCCGCCACCAGGAACACCATGAGCACCGAGGTCAAGCCGCCGACGAACGGGGCGTGCGCGCCGGACGCGGGGTCGGTGAGCGTCCAATTCCCGAATCCTGTGGGGTGGCCGCCGATCATGCCGGTGATCATCAATGCGCCGACCGCTAGAAATATGACGACCGTGACGACCTTGATGCTGGCGAACCAGTACTCGGCCTCGGCGTAGGCCTTGACCGAGAGCAGGTTCAGCGCCAGCAGCAGCGCGAAAAAGCCCATGGCCCATTGGGCCGAATTCGACTGCGGGAACCAGAATTTCACGATCAATGAGCCGGCCACCAGTTCGGCCGCCAGCGTGATCGACCAACTGAACCAGTAGTTCCAGCCCACCGCGAAACCCAGCGATGGGTCGATGAAGCGCTCTGCGTAGGCTTCGAACGAGCCCGGAATCGGCAATTGGGTGGCCATCTCGCCCAGCGATTGCATCATGCAGTACACGGCCAACCCCATGATGGCGTAGGCTAGCATCGCGCCGCCCGGGCCGGCCTGGGTGATCGCCCCGCCGCTGGCGAAGAACAGGCCGGTACCGATCGCGCCGCCGATGGCGATCATGCTCAGCTGCCGGGAACCAATGCCGCGCTGTAGCTCGCGCGTCTCGTCTGCACTCATGGACACATCCTATGGGAACTGGGGCGTTCCGTTGCTGCAGCAGTCTATTGGGGCTGCAACGGCCGGTGCGACTATTTCTCGCTGTCCAGATCGGCCCTGGCGCCGCTGGCAATTCATTCGATAATCCGGCATGGTCCGAACAGACTGTACGGATATTCGAACAATGGCAGATTGCGCTCCGATCCGGAGGCGTTATCGACGGCGGCGGGGTTTTCGAGCCGCCGCGACCCAGCGCGGGATATCGGCATCGACCGTGGCCGCTCTTGGAGGAGGGGTGGCCGCGCTTCTCCGGCCCGCAACTCTATTATCCTAGCCGGCGTCACATGACGGCGCCGCTGCGCGCCTTCATCGAATACATCAAGTAAAAGGGGCGGCATGACGAATGCAATCGAATCGGCGCAGCGCTGCGACGTGGTCGTGATCGGCGGGGGGCCCGGTGGCAGTACCGCCGCTGCACTGCTGGCTCGCAAGGGCTACCGGGTCATCGCGCTCGAGAAGGCGCATCACCCGCGGTTCCACATCGGCGAATCGCTGTTGCCGATGAATCTTCCGATATTCGAGCGCCTCGGCGTCCTCGATCAGGTGCGTGCCCTCGGCGTGTTCAAGCGCGGCGCGGATTTCGAAGCGGATAACGAGCGCGGTTACAACACCTACGCGTTCGACCGCGCCATCGGCGACAGCCCCCCCCACGCCTACCAGGTGTGGCGCCAGGATCTCGACAAAATGCTGTTCTGCCACGCGCGCGAGTGCGGCGCGGATACCCGCGAGGGCCATGAAGTGCTGACGGTCGAGCAGCGCGGTCCGCGCGACACCCGGCTCGAGGTGCGGCGCGATGACGGCGGGGGCTACGCCATCCAGGCGCGCTACGTGGTCGACGCCAGCGGCCGCGATGCGCTGCTGTCGACCCGCAAGAAACTGCGGCGCAAGAATCAACAGCATCAGAGCGCTGCCATTTTCGGCCATTTCAAGGGGGCGGTACTGCGCGCCGGCGAGGATGCCGGCAACATCAGCATTTACCGCTTCGACCATGGCTGGATGTGGATGATCCCGCTGCCCGGCGCCGTCATGAGCGTGGGCGCGGTGTGCCGCCCCGATTACCTCAAGCGCCGCAAGGGCCGCACGGTCGAATTCCTGCTCGAGACGTTGCGGCTCAATTCCGCGCTGTGGGGGCGCGTGGCGTCGGCGGAATTGATCGGCGGCGAGGTGCGGGTGACGGGTAATTATTCCTATGACTCGGCGCGCATGGGCGGCCCGGGCTGGGTGCTGGTGGGCGATGCATTTGCCTTTCTGGATCCGGTTTTTTCGTCGGGCGTGTACTTGGCGATGAGCGGCGCGGAGCAGGCCGCGCAGGTCGTGGACGCGGCGCTGCGAGAACCGGCGGCCGAACCTGAGTTGCTGCGAAAACTGGAGAAGCGCCAGCGTGCCGGCATGGCCCGCTTCTCCTTCTTCATCTATCGGTTCAACGGCCCGGTGATGCGTCAAATGTTCCGCGAACCGCGCAATACCTGGCAACTGGAACAGGGCGTCATTTCGATGCTGGCAGGCGATCTATTCGACACGCCGAAGGTGCTGTGGCGTCTCACGCTGTTCAAGCTGGTCTATGCGTTCTGCGGCTTACGGAATCTGCGCCGGTGGCGCGCCGAGCATCGCTATCGGATGGCGCAGGCGCGTGCGCAGTTCACCGGCGGCACGACGCCCGTGGACGAGGCCTAAAGCGCGCACCCCCGTGAATCCCTTTACACTGCCGCCAAGGCCCACAGTGAGTTCGAGCGAATGAAAATCCCCAAAGGTCTGCAGCCGCTGATCGACGATGGCATGGTCGACAGCGTCGTGCGAAGTCTCAAGAGCGGCAAGGAGGCGTCGGTGTACATCGTCGCGTGCGGCAACATGTTGCGCTGCGCCAAGGTTTACAAGGAAGCGGAGCACCGCGGCTTTCACCGGCTGGCGCAGTACCAGGAAGGCCGCAAAACCCGCAACAGTCGGGACGCGCGCGCCATGGGGAGGCGTGGCCGCCATGGCCGCAAGGTACAGGAGACGGAATGGAAGAATGCCGAGGTCGATGCCTTGTATCGTCTGGTCGGCGTGGGCGTGCGTGTGCCCGCGCCGCATCTGGTGCATGAAGGGGTGCTCCTCATGGAGCTGGTGCAGGATGGAAACGGCAATCCCGCGCCGCGTCTCAACGAAGTCGAGCTTTCCGCCGAACAGGCGCGTGCCTGGCACACGTTCATGATGGTGCAGATCGTGCGCATGCTGTGTGCCGGTCTGATTCATGGCGATCTATCGGAATTCAACGTGCTGTTGGATGCCAACGGCCCCGTCATCATCGACTTGCCACAGGCGGTGGATGCTGCGGGCAACAACAATGCTTTCGCCATGTTGGAACGCGATGTGAACAACATGCGCGCGACGTTCGGACGTGCGGCTCCCGAACTGTTGGAAACCGATTATGCCCACGAAATCTGGCGCTTGTATGAAGCCAGCGAACTGCGCCCGGATTCCGTGCTGACGGGACTCTTCACGCCGGATGCGGCAGCGCCGGATGTCGGCGCCGTGCTCGAGCACATCGAGGACGAACGGCGCGAGGCCGAGGCGCGGCAGCGGCGGCGGGATGCGGCCGACGCTATGTAGGGTTGTGATGCCGGCGGCTCATCGCTGACCTGAGCTGCCGCGCGATCGCATGCGCCGCACGCTGGCGTCCCACACCATACGGGCCACGCGCACGCCGCTGGCGAGATCGCCGGCCGCGTCGCGGCAGCGCTGCTTGATGGCGTCGTCGATGACGATGTCGTCACCCGGCAGAGCGCCTGCCTGGCATTGCACCTCGGCGGCGCGCTGTACGGTCCATAGCAGCATGAACGTGCTCGGGATGTCATGCTCGCACACGGCGATGCCGTGGTTGCGCAGGACCAGGACGTGCTTGTCGCCGAGACTTGCCAGCATGCGGCTGCGTTCGTCGGCGTACAGCGTGATGCCTTCGAAGTCGTGGTAGGCCACGCGGCCATAGAACTGCGCGGCATAAAAATTGTTGTGGTCGAAGCCGCCGCGCTTCATGGCGATGGCGGACACCGCCGTGGTGTGCGTGTGCGCGACGCACGCAACGTCGGCGCGCGATTCGTGGATCGCGCCGTGCAGCGCGAAGCCGGCGGGATTGGCCGGGTAGTCGGCCGGTTCGGCCAGGCGGCCGTCGATGCCCACCTTCAAGAGGTTCTGTGGCGTGATTTCGTAGTAGTTGAGCCCGAACGGATTCACCAGATAGTTGTGCGCGGGGCCCGGCAGCCGCACCGAGATGTGATTGAAGATCATCTCCGTCCAGCCGAAATAATCGATCAGATGGTAGAGATCGGTGAGTTCGCAGCGCAGGCGCCACTCCTCTGCGTCCATCGTGGGTGCGGACGAGCGGGTCGATAGCATGGTGATGTCTCCTGTCAGGTAGCCAAGGCGTCGGGCGCTTGGTATTTTGTTCCGATTGGCGGCGCGGAGTCTACTGCCGCGCTTCATGGCGCGTGCTTGGGCGGCAGCAACCGCTCGTATTCGCGTTTGACCACCGCGTAGCACTCGCACGTACGCGCCTCGAGTCCCTTGCGGTCGAGCACCGTGATGTGGCCGCGCGCGTACCGGAACGCGCGCCCCGCGTCTCAACCGTCCGTATGCTAGCGCACGGACGCGGGCGGCGCTTTAGGCTATCCTTCGATAGTGATCACCGCTTCTTGTGCGCAGCGGCATGGGTGCGTATGCGGGCCGGTGGTGGCGAGTGTGGGTTTGCGAAACACCAATGAACGCAGCGAGCGGCAATGCGACCCCTTTCCTCGCAGAGACAACACAGCGATCCGATGACTGCCGTCCTGGCAAGGCGCAGCGGTGTCGATTCGGATGCCGTTCACGTCGCCGACGCCGTCATTTCGGTCTGGCAGGACATCGTCGCCGTATTACAGACCATCATCGGGCGGCAGGGCGTCGCCGCTCTCTATGATCGCAGCGTGTCGCTCGCGTCGGGAACGTATCCATGGCTTGCGGCCTCGCTCTCGGGTCCTGACAACTCGCTCGATCTTGCTGCGTTGCGCTCCGCGATCGCCGGCCGGAGCAACGAGGAAGCCGCCGCCGGCTCGGGCGAACTTCTGCAAACGTTCTATGACGTATTGGCGAGTTTAATTGGCCCTGCGCTCTGCGACCAGTTGCTGTCGGTCGTCCGAGAAGGGTCCGTCCACACCGTTCACGAGATCGCTAAGCCATGAAAAACAAGGTCCCCATTGATTGCCTGCACACCGGCGTTCCCGGGCTCGATGACGTCCTCGGCGGCGGGCTTCCCGAGTTCTCGTTCAACTTGATCGCGGGCCCGCCGGGTAGCGGCAAGACGACCCTTGCGCACCAGATTATGTTTGCACTTGCGACCCCGGAGCGACCCGCGCTTTATTTCACCGTGCTGGGCGAGCCGCCGCTGAAGATGCTCCGGTACCAGCAACAATTCGATTTCTTCGATGGTCAGGCGATCAACCGTTCGCTCCGGTTCATCAACCTGTCCGAGGAGACCGTGCAGGGTGGGCTGGAACAGGTGCGGCAGCGAATCGTCGCTGAGGTGAAAACCCATAGTCCGGCGCTCGTCTTCATAGACTCGTTTCGTTCGCTGAATTTGGTGGGCAATAGCGAGTACGGAGGCGATGCCGACTTCCAGCAATTCGTCCAGCAACTGGGCGTGTTGATGACGAGTTGGAAGGCGACGACCTTCCTCATAGGTGAATATATCGACGACAGCAGTTCGAACCCGGTATTTACGATTGCCGACGGGTTGATTTGGCTGCGCCAAACGGTGCAGCGCAACTCGGTGGTGCGAAAGCTGGAGATCGTCAAAATGCGCGGCCGGGCAACCGTTCCCGGCCTGCACACCTTTCGCATCGGCGATGCGGGCATCGTGGTATTTGCGCCGGCTCTCGGGCTTGCGCAGCGAGGCGGGGCGGCTGCTGCGGTTACCGAAACCCGGCTATCGATGGGCATAGCCCGCTTGGACGACATGCTCGGAGGCGGGATGCCGAGCGGCTATTCGTTGCTGGTCGCCGGGCCTTCGGGATCGGGAAAGAGCATTTTGGCGGCCGCCTTCCTGGCAGAGGGCGTGCGCGTTGGTCAGGCCGGGGTATTCGCTGCATTCGAACGTAATCCGAGGCGAACGCTAAATGGCCGGATCGCTTCGCTGATCGATAGTGGTCGTATCGGCGTCATAGAGAACCATGCCTCCGATCTGTCGATCGATGAGATCTTATCGCTGTTGCTGCGCGAAATTTCCCGGCTCGACGCGAAGCGAGTGGTCATCGATTCGTTGTCCGGCTTCGAACTCGCGGTGGCGCCGAGCTTCCGCGACGACTTTCGCGAATCGTTGTCGCGGATGGTGAGCGCTCTCGCCGTCGTCGGCGTCACCGTGATCATGACGTGCGAACTCGAGGACCGCTACAACGATTTGCGCTTCAGCCCGTATGGCACGGCGTTCATGACCGATTCGATCATCGTGCAGCGCTACATCGAAGTCGGGAGCCGTTTACGGCGCCTGATCGCCGTCGTCAAGGTCCGTGACAGCGCGCACTCGCACGAATTGCGGGAGTTCACCATCGATGAGAGCGGCATCGTCATCGGCGACATGCTGCAGAACCAAGAAGGGCTTCTCGGAGGTCAGCCCAGCAAGAAGCGGACGACCGATTTGATCGGCCTCGAGATTGGGACTGAGAGTGCGTAGCACCTCTCGACCGGAGGTAGAACCGGGCCCGCCGCGCTTCACCGCCGCCGCCGCTGAGACGCTCGCCCGCGAATTGGGCGACCTGCGGCAGCAGATCGAGCAGGCGCGCGCGGCGCTCGGGCGATTGCAGGAATCCGCAATGGCCGAGCGGCCGCCGGTCGGTCAAGTCGCGCCGGAGCTTCTGGCGGCCAACCAGCAACTGGTACTCGCGGCATTGCGTGCGCAAACGGATGCCGATGCGGCAACCGAAGCTCTCGACAGAGTCTCCCGTGCGGCCGACATCGACATGCTCACGGACTTGCCCAACCGGGCCTACTTTCCGCACATC
>PLAH01000070.1 GCA_003134045.1 Gammaproteobacteria bacterium | reverse complement strand
AAGATGCTGCAATATTTCATCAACAAGGTGCACGGCGATCGCTTTTTCCGGCCCAGCCCGCGGGTGCTGGTGTGCGTGCCGTTCGGTTCGACCCAGGTCGAACGCCGCGCCATCAAGGAATCGGCGGAAGGCGCCGGCGCCCGCAGCGTCGACATCGTGCCCGAGCCGATGGCGGCTGCGGTGGGCGCGGGCCTGCCCGTCCACGAAGCGCGCGGCTCCATGGTGCTGGACATCGGCGGCGGTACGTCCGAAGTCGCCGTCGTGTCGTTGAACGGCATCGTATACGCGGCGAGCGTCCGCATGGGGGGCGATAAGTTCGACGAGGCGATCACTCAGTACGTGCGCCGCAACTACGGCATCTTGATCGGCGAGGCCACCGCGGAGCGCATCAAGATCGAAATCGGTTCGGCCTATCCCGGCGACCAGGTGCGCGAGATCTCCGTCAGAGGACGCAATTTGTCGGAAGGCGTGCCGCGCGGGTTCACCCTCAATTCCAACGAAATTCTGCAGGCGCTCGAGGAGCCGCTGCAGGGCATCGTCAGCGCGGTGCGCCAGGCCCTCGAGCAGACGCCGCCGGACCTCGGCAGCGATGTTGCCGAGCGCGGCATCGTGATCACGGGCGGGGGTGCGCTGCTGCGCGACATCGACAAGCTCATCATGAAGGAAACCGGCTTGCCGGTGGTGATTGCCGACGATCCTCTGACCTGCGTGGCGCGCGGCGGCGGCAGAATTCTCGAACTCACGGAAGAGCACGGCCGCGGGGCCTACGGACTCCAATAGCCGCCGATCGTCAGCGTCGAGGCAGCACCGGCACGACGTTGCTGCGTGAAACCCACCCGGTGCGGCCGGTTCGAGTGCGGATCAGCACGAAGCCTTCGTGCTCGGCGGACACTTTAACCGTCTCTGCTTCGGGAAGCGTGAACAGCAGATCTCCCATGGGAACGGGCGAGACGCGAACCGGCGCCGCGTCGGTGACCACCACGGCGGCATGCAAGCGTGGCCAAAGAACCACGGCCTGACCGACGGTCACGCCCATCAGCGCCACACCGACGAGCAACGCCGCGCGACGCAACCCGCGCCGGGCGCCGATGCGCCGTGTGTCAGTTCGCCGGCCGCCACTGTGGTCTCCCGCGGTCTTCCGGCCGGACAAGCGGCCTGCGATCAGACTGACACCGGCGAGCAATACGCCGAGCACACCGGCCCACGCCAGCAACGTGGGGTCGATGCGTTTCACGTAACGCTCGATCGCGTTCGACGACTCGGGCGGCAGGTGCGCACTGTTGCGGACGAAGCGCAGATTGGTCTCGATGTCGGGGTCGTCGGGCGCGAGCAGGCTCGCCCGCTCGTAGTTGAGCACGGCCATCCCCGGCTTGCCCGCGCGCGCGTAGGAATTTCCGAGATTGTAGAGGCCAGCGGCGGAATAGGCGGCGGGTTCGGACGCGGTGGTGTGTTCGGGCGTCGTCGATCGTTCAGGTGCCGCGGCTTGTCCGGGCGCCGCCGTTTGTTCGGGCCTCGTCGCTTGCCCGGGTTCCGCGGCGCGCGCAAGACAGCCGAGCAGGGTCATGGCGACGATCGCGGCCGCGAGTGCCGGGCGCTGGGTCACGCGGCGCGCTCCTCGGCGAGTTGGCGGCGCATGAACTGTGTCCAGCGGTCGAAATCGATGCGGGTCATCTCGTGGCCGGCGTAGTTAGCTTCGTCGGCCAGGGCAAAAATTTCACGGATCTCGGCGATCTCGCTGTCCTCGCCAATCTCTTGGGACTCGTCCACGCCCCCCATGCGGGCGTCGAGTTCGTCGAGCGTGACTTGGTCGGGCTCGATCTGCCATCGAGCCGCGAGCCGTTGCTGCAAACCTGAACGGGCGGAATTGAAGAAAAGCGTGCTGTCGCCGGAGCGGCGCGCGAGTTCCATTTGGGTCAGCACCTGATTGGCGGCCTTGGACAGGCGCTCGCGCCGCCTCGGTCCGCTGTCCGCCGCCGCGCGGCGCCGCAGTCCGAGCCAGCCGGCGGCGAAGGCCAGCGCCAACAGAGACGGCAGCGCCAGAAATCGCGGCTGCAGGTACAGCGGCAGCAGCGAGTGGACGAAGACTTGGGCCGCGGGGTGATCGGGTCGCAATCCGTTTTGCGACCGCGCGGCAGGCGCGGTGGCTGCGGCGGGAGTCTGCGGTGCGGTGAGCGTGCTGTCCGCGAGCGAGGGTGAAATGGTGACGTTGAGCGGCGCGCTGCGCGCCGTTTCATAGCGCCGCGTCGTGGGATCGAAATAGCCGAAGGTAAGCCCGGGAAGGGTTTGAGCACCGGGCCGAGACGCGATGAGCGGCTGTTCGAATGTCTTCTCGCCCTTGTAGCCGACGGCGTCGCCCGACTTGAAGGAGGACTTCGGCGGGTAGGTCTTCCACTGGTCGAGGTGATCGAGCATGGGGCTGTCGACGCGATCGAAATTGCCGGCGCCGCTCACCCGCATACGCAGCGTGAGCGGATCGCCCGTCACGGCGGTCGCGGACGAGAGCTCGCTGGCGATCTTGAACGTGCCGACGGCGCCGCTGAAGTTGGGCGGACGCCCTTCGGTGGGCAGCGCCAGTACGGTCAGGTCGGTCGGCGGGCTCGACACCGTGATGTCCTTGGGCACCGTCGTGCCGAAGAAATTCTGCATGAACGGATCGCCCAGCAGATCGTCGATCAGCGTGTCCTTCGGTGGGCGCGTGCGTATTCGCACGGTGAGCGGAGTTTCGACGGACAGGGTGAAGGTCCCGGGTTTGACCGGCGCCAGCACGCTATGCCAGGTCAGCAGCGTGAACGGTTTGCCGTCGATGAGTTTTTCGACGCGCTCCGGCTGTCGCGACAAGTTGTTCAGCGTGAATTCACTGCCGGTGAGGGTCGGCAGGCCGTTGAGCGAAGTCACGAAGCCCGCGCGCATGCCCACCTCGATGTCCACCGGAATGCTCTCGCCGACGTACACCTCGTGTTTCGGCAAATTCAGCTTCACGAAGGCCGAACCGTCGGCGGTCAGGCGGATGCCGTTGGCGGTCGATCCTCCTGCGGCGACGGGCGGCCTCCCGGAGAAGCCGGAGCCGCCCGGGGGAGTGGGACCGCCACCGCCGGCAGGGGGTTTAGCCGGGCCCGCGGCAGCCGCGAT
>PLAH01000072.1 GCA_003134045.1 Gammaproteobacteria bacterium | reverse complement strand
TGATCGCCAGCGGCGTGATGTTCGCGCTCGCCGTCGCGGTGGTGTTATTGAGCGTGTAATTGCCCACATCCAGCCCGCTGTCCGTGATGCCGGCGATCGTGACCGTGCTGGCCGTCGTGACATTCTTGCTGTTGAAGGTCGCCGAGCTGTCGGCGAAGGTAACCGTGTCGCCGGCGATGACGCCGCCGCTGCCGAGCCCGCTCAGCGTGGCGGCCGTCGTGCCATCATAGGTCTTGTCATTCGCAGCCCCCGTGACCGTGATCGCCAGCGGCGTCACCGTCACCACATCGCTGCCGCCGCTGAGCTGGTAGTTGCTCGCCAGACCCGTGCCGTTGCCCAAGACCAATGAGCCCAGCGAAGACAGACCTTCCGTGCCCGCGCTTTTGTTCACCAGCGCGCTGCTGCCTGACAGCGCCAGGGTCTCAGTGCCAACGCCCGTGGCCACCGTACCGGCGGCCCCAAAGATACCCGCATTCGCATCGAGCAACCCATCGTAGACGCGGGTCCCCGACAGATTGACGATCGCCGGTGTGATGTTCGCGCTCGTCGCGGCTGTGCCGTTAACGGTGTAGTTGCCCGAGCCCGTGCCACTTTCGGTGATCCCTGAGACCGATACGGCCACGCCGTTGGCGACGTTTTTATTTGCGAACGTCGCGGAAGTATCCGCATAGGTCAAACTGTCGCCGGACAACACCCCGGTGCTGGCGAGTGTCACCCCCGCGATAACGCCGCCGTCGTACACCTTGTTGATGCCGGCGGCCGTGACCGTGATCGCCAGCGGCGTCACTGTTACCAAATCGCTGCCGCCCGTGAGCTGGTAATTGCTCGCCAAGCCCGTACCATTACCCAAGGTCAATCCGCTGATGGACGCCATGGCGCCATTGGTGATCACATTCTTGCTGGTCAAGGTGCCGCTGCCGGAGAGAATCAAGTTCTCCCCAGCGACGCCGTTCACCGTGCCGGCGGTACCGAAAATACTCGCATTCGCATCGAGCAGCCCATCATAGACGCGGCTCCCCGACAGATTGATGATGGCCGGCGTGATGTTGGCGCTCGTCGCAGCCGTGCCGTTGACGGTGTAATTGCCCGAGCCGGTGCCGCTCTCGGTGATGCCTGCGACCGACACGGCCACGCCGTTGGCGACGTTTTTATTGGCGAACGTCGCCGAGGTGTCCGCATAGCTCAAGCTGTCGCCGGCCAACACGCCGGTGCTGGAGAGCGTCACTCCGGCAGTGACATTACCGTTATAGACTTTGTTGATGCCGGCGGCCGTGACCGTGATCCCAAGCTTCGTGACCGTCACCGTATCGGTGCCGCCGGTGAGTTGATAGTTGCTCGCAAGGCCAGTGCCATTACCCAAGGTCAATCCGCTGATGGACGCCATGGCGCCGTTGGTGATCACATTCTTGCTGGTTAAGGTGCCGCTGCCAGAGAGAATCAGGTTCTCCCCAGCGACGCCGTTCACCGTGCCGGCGGTACCGAAGATGCTTGCATTGGCATCGAGCAGCCCATCGTAGACGCGGGAGCCCGACAGATTGACGATCGCCGGTGTGACCGTCCCGCTGCCGTTGTCGCTGGTCGGCAACGTATAATTTGTGAGCACGGTGCCGCCGGTGGCCGTCAGGTTGCCGGCGCTCAGCGCGCCGCCGGCAATACTGATGCCGCCCGCCACGTTGGCATTCGCGAAAGTGCCGGTCACGCCGGCATTCACCGTAGCGCCTTGTCCGGTGACGAAGCCGCTAAAAACCGTGTTGGCTCCGCTGAGATTCGCGACCGTCGTACCGTTATAGCTTCTGGTCACGCTGGATGTGGCGCTGAGCGCCAGAGAGGAAATGTTTGCGGTGAGTCCGGTTTCCTGCGTGAGGGAGTAATTGCCTCTCGCTGTTCCGCTCAACGCCATGTTGGTCGTCACCGCATCCGTACCGACATTGCCGTTGCTGCCCAAGGTGCCCGAGCCGGTGTTCGTCAAGGTCAATACATCGTTGTTATAGGTGACCCCGGATATGACCGCCCCCGACAGCGCGTCGACCGTCGTCCCGTCGTAGCTCCGCGAGGTCGTCTGCACCCCGGAAACCGTGAGCGGCGCCTGAGTGATGGTCAACGCGGTTGCGTTGCCGCCCGCCTGCACGAATACATAATTGCCGTTATTGGCCGTCAGACCAGCACCGTCGATCGCATAATGGCCGACGTTGCTGCCGCCGGTGGCCGGCGTCGAGAACACCGCCGCGCCCGAGGTCGCCGTCGCCAGCGTCTCGCTATTGACGAAACCACTCGCCGATCCGATCAGACCGGTCGGCGTCAAGCCATACTGTTGACTGCTTGGCGTAGCTGTATAGGTCAGTGTCGCCGCCGTAATGCGGCCGGAACCGTTATCGGTGGTCGGCAGCGTGTAGTTCGACAGCAGCGTACTGCCGGTTGCCGTCAAATTGCCGGCGGTCAGCGCGCCGCCGGTAACGGCGATGCCGGTGCCCACGTTCGCCGTGGCGAACGTACCGGTCACGCCGGCATTGACGGTGGCGCCGTCAGAGCCGATGAACCCGCCGAACGTGGTGTTGCTCCCGCTTAGAATGGCGCGCGTGGTGCCGTCATAGGTCTTGGACACACTGGACGTCGCGCTGAGCGGTGCCGGCGAAATCACGGCGGTGAGCCCGGTCGGCTGGGAGATCGAGTAATTGCCGCTGCCCGCCCCGCTCAGGCCCATGGCAGTGGTGACCGTATCCGTGCCCGCATTGCCGCTGCTGCCGAGCGTGCCGGCGGCAGTGTTGGTCAACACCGGCAGGTCCCCGCCGTACGTGGTGCCGGTCAACGTCGCGCCCGTCAGCGCGTCGGTCGTCGTCCCGTTATAGATCTGCGGCGTCGTCGCCACGCCGACGATCGTCAGCGGCGCGCGGGTAATGGTGCCCGTGCCGGTCGCCGACGCAGGCAGCGCGTAGTTGCTGAGGTTCGTATTCGATGCCGGCGAGAAATTTGCCGAGGTCAACGCGGCGGTCACTGATTGGCTGCCGGCTTCCGCCGATGCGTAGGTGCCGGCCGCCTGGTTTACGGTAGCGGACTGGCTGCCGACGAATCCGGAGAGTGCGTAATTTCCCGCCGCCAGCGACGCCGTCGCCGTGTCGTCGTAGGTCTTGCTGGGATTCCCGATGAGCCTGGCTGAGAGGGGAGCCTGGGTGATCGTTCCCGTGCCGGCGCCGATGGCGGGCAAGGCGTAGTTCGACAGGTTCGTTCCAGAATTTGCCACGAAGTCCGATAGCACGAGCGTGGATCCGATCGCGACGCCCGTCCCCGCGTCCGGCGCCGCGTAGCTCGCCGTCGCCGACTGCGGCACGGCCGCTCCCTGCGTCACCCCTCCAACCGTTGCAAATCCCAGCAACGTGTAATTCGCATTGGTGAGCGTCGTCGAAGCGCTGCCGTCATAGACCTTGGTCGGATTTCCGATGATCAGGGCGGTGATCGGCGCCTGGGTAATGTCGGCGCTCAACCCGGCCGGCTGATACAGCGCGTAGTCGCCCGACTGCGCGCCGCTGATCACGAACCCGCTGGCGTTGACCTTTAGGTTGCTGCCGACGTTCATCGAGGTGAATGCGCTCGCCGCGCCCGCGGCGGATACGGTGACCGCATCGCCGGCGTAGAGGCCCGCGAGGGCTTCGCTGGAGGTATTGAGCGTCGAGACGGTGGTCCCGTCGTAGGGTTTCGAGTTCGCGCTGACCCCCGTGATGGTCAATGGCGCCGGTGTGATGTTGGCGGCGAGACCCGCGATGGGCTGAAGCGTATAGTTCGACGCGGCGGTTCCGACAATCGACAAGCCGCTGACGCTCACGGGCAACGCAATGCCGACCTGTGTGGTCGCAAACGCACCGGCGGGGGTACCCGCGAGGCTCACATTGGCAGCATCTGAACTCACGACGCCGGACAGGGCCTGTGAGCCCGTGTTCAGCGGGTCAACACTGGTCGTATTGTAGGCCTTGTTGGTTGCGTACACACCCGTGACATAGATCGGCGCCGGCGTGATGTTGCCGGTGCCGGCCGCGGATGATGCCAACACGTAGTTCGACAACAACGTGCCGCCATTGGCCGTATAGGCCGACGGCGTCAGCGCGGCCGAGATGCTCTGGGCGCCGACGTTGGCGCTTCCATAGTTGATCAACGCGGAGGGATTGATCTGCGCGCCTTGGCCGTTGACGAATCCCGTAATCGAGTAATTCGAGGATGTCAGCACCGTGCTGGTGCTGCCGTTGTAGACGCGGGTCGGGTCGTTGATCACCGCGACCGACAGTGCGACGGGCGTGATGGTGCCGGCGCCATAAGCCGAAGTCGGCAGCGTATAATTGGCAAGAATCGTCGAACCGGTGGCGCTGAAATCGGGGTTCGTGAGAACGGCGCTGACGGTTTGCAGGCCGGCGTTGGCCGACGCATATTGACCCACCGTTTGGATCACCGTCGCGCCGTCACTGCCCACGAAGCCGGTGAGCACGAAGTTCCCCGGCGTGAGCGTGGCGGCGGTCGTGCCATCGTAGGGTTTGGTCGGATTGCCGGTGATTCCCGCGTAGATGTAGCCGGCCAGTGCGGCTTGCGTAATCGTTCCTGTGCCCGTCAATGTGGTCGGCAGGCTGTAGTTCGACAATAGGGTGCCCCCCGTGCCGGTGTAGTTGCCGGTCGACAACGTCGAAGTGACCTGCTCCAGCCCGGCGTTCGCAGACGCATAGAGGCCGCTGGACTGGTTGACCGTCACTCCTTGGCCGGTCAGAAATCCCGTCAAGACATAGTTGGCGCCCGTGAGCGTGGCGCTCGTGCTGCCGTCGTAGACCTTGCTCGGATTGCCGACAATCATCCCGGTCAGTGGCGCCGGTGTGATCGTTCCGGCGCCGCTGACCGTGGTCGGTACGCTGTAATTCGATAGCAATGCTCCACCCGTGGTCGCAAAATCGGGCACAGCCAAGGTCGCCGTCACGGTTTGCACACTGGCATTGGGCGACGCATATTCGGACAAAGCCGTCTGCGGAATCGTGGCGCCTTCGCCGGCGGCAAATCCAGTGACGGTGAAGTTTGCCGACGAGAGAGCCGCCGTGGTGGTCCCGTTGTAAGGTTTGCTGGGATTACCGATCAAGGTGACCGTGAGCTGCGCGGGGGTGATGTTGGCGGTCAGGCCGCTCACTTGCGTCAGGGCATAATTCGACGCGTCGGTCCCCGCGATGGAGAACCCCGCGGTCGTGACCGGCAGGCTTGCTCCGACATTCTTGGATGAGAATGCGGCGGTGACGCCGGAATACGACAGCACGACGGTCGCAGCGTCCCCGCCCAGGAGCCCCGACAATTGGGGGTTGTTATAAATCAGCGCAGCCGTCGTGGTGCCGTCATAGATTTTGTTCGCCGCCGACACACCGGTGACCGACAAGAGCGCCGGTGTGATGCTCGCGGTGAGACTCGCCGGCGCGATCAATTGATAGTCGTTCTGCTGCGCTCCGGTGAGGGAGAATCCGCTGGTACTGACGCTCAGATTGTTGCCGACATTGGGCGAGGAGAATGTCCCGGTGGCGCCCGACGTGGAGAGGGACACCGCATCGCTGCCCATCACGCCGTAGATGCCAGCGTTGGTGGTATTGAGTGCGTCCGACGTGGTCGCATCGTAGACTTTGCCCGTCGCCAGCACCCCCGTGATGACGAGCGGCGCTTGAAGCACGGTCCCGGACCCGGTCGCCGTGGTCGGTAGAATGTAATTCGACAGCTTCGTGCCCGAGCCGGCGACGAAGTTGGTCGCCGCAAACGTTGCGTTCAGGGTTTCCGTGCCCGCGGCCGCCGAGACGTAGGCGACCGAGCTTGGCTGATTGACCGAGGCGCTTTGACCCGCGACGAATCCGCTGAGTTGGTAGTTTCCGGAGTTCAGTGTGGCGGTCGTAGTACCGTCATATACTTTGGTCAAATTTGGGTTGGCAGTGTCGCCGGCGATCGCAGCGCTGAGCTGCGCCGCCGTGATCGTGCCGATAGAGGCGGTCACCGGAGTGCCGGAGAGACCATATCCGTAGACCGGAATGCCGTTGGCGTTCGTGATCGCGAGGCCGGCGGCGGTGGCCGGCGAAGTGACGGGAATATTGCTGCCCGCATCCGCCGTCTGATACGTGGCACTCATGGAATTGACGGTGTCGCCGTTCAGGGTTCCCGACACCGTGTAATTGGAGTTCGCCGCCGTCAGGGAGGCACTCGTGCCGCCGTCATAGGTTTTCGACGCGGTGCCGGCGAGCGAGGTGACGGTGACCGATGGTGCGACACTGTAGAGAAATCCGTTGCCGGCCTGCGCCGGGGCGGCCTGGAAGGCGGCGGCATATTGAATGAAGGCCGCACTGAGTCCCCCGGGCGTGTCCAGTGTGGGGTTGGTGGAATACACCAGCCAGGTGCCCGTGGATCCGGCAGACAGCGCGTTCGCACCCGCCAGGTTCACGAAATTCGCCGACGTGCCGAGAATCACCCCCGCATCACCCTCGATCGACCCGCTGGCCGCGATGGTCAAATTGCCGGCGCCCAAATTCCCCATGCCCGCCTGCATCAGCACGCCCCCCGCGCCGGTGACCGGAGCATTCACGTTGATGGCGTTATAGGCCAAGAGGGTGAGCGTGGCGGCAGGATTGGTCCAGGCGATGGCGGAATTGACATTGATGTCGCCCGCACCATTGGCCGTTTGCACGCCGACACCGGAAGCCGCGCCCGAGGTGGTCTGTTCGATGACGCTGGTGCCACTATTCAGGCTGCTGTCGATCGCCGTCGCCGCCGCGGCATCGATGGTGAGGTCGGTGGGATCAATGCGCCAGGACCCGCCTGGACCGGCGACGATTTTCGCGGTACTCGCGACCGACACCGATGCGCCCGAGGTCTCAATGGAACCGCCCGGTTCACCCGCGGGTGCCGTGGCGTCGAGGGTACCGCCCACATTAACCTGACCAGCCGCCATCCCGGCGAGCAGCGTGATGGTGCCATTATGGTTCTCGACCGAGCGAGCCTGCACGATACCGGTGTTGTTCACGACGCTGGCGAGCAGCGAGTTTTGCGCACCGGCCGTCATGATGACGCGACCGCCGTCGGCCTGGATGAGTTGTCCGTTGGCGGCGAGATCATTCAAGGTACTTTGGTCCACGCGCAGGTGAATCAACTGCCTGCCCCTGAAGGTCAGCGTCTCCGCGCTGCCGGCGCCCAACGCGACCGTTCCC
The DNA here is from genome assembly GCA_003134045.1 of Gammaproteobacteria bacterium. GTDB lineage: Bacteria > Pseudomonadota > Gammaproteobacteria > Steroidobacterales > Steroidobacteraceae > Bog-1198. The sequence goes on along the minus strand of PLAH01000072.1, from coordinate 48,872 downwards.
AACTGCGCGCGGATGACGCCCTGATTCGAGACTTGATTGCCGAGCAGAGCGACGTAGCCGCCGTCCGCGGCCTGGATCGTCCCCTGATTGACGACACTGCCCGTACCCGACCCGCTAAAACTGCGCAGGTTGGAACTGAATGATGCGTCGCTCACGTCTAGCGTNNTGACCGCAATCGACGTCGCGCTCGGCTGAATGAAATTGACGACTTCGTTAGCCGTGACGTTGAAGCTCTGCCAGTTCAGAAACAGGTCGGCGCTCGTTTGCCGAATGGTCGTGGTATTGCCCGTCTGGCTGACAGTGCCCGTGCCCGCCGTGATTTGCGCGCCGCCGGGCGCGGCCGACGCCAATCCCGAATGATGGAGCGACGCGGTCAACAGAGCCAGCGCGGCGATGTGGCACCGCGTCGCGGAGCAACGCAATTGGCGGCGACCCTTAGCAGCGCCGCGAGTTTCCTCGGAAACCGGAACCCACTGGCCGGTCGCGCGGTTCGGCACCAGGCGGAAAATGCGATTCATGAGGAATCACGCGACATGGGCGGAATACTCGGTAAAGATAGTAACCAACGAGTTCGGGGCGGCCGTAGCCCCCGATCGTCGATCGGCCTCCGAGTTGCGCTCATGAGGAATGCGTGCCGGTCAGTGGATGGTTGTAGCCCACATCCCGGTTGCAGTGAGTGATCTCTATCCCATCGCTGTGCTTAAATTGGCGTCCCCACGGGTACACCAACTTAATCCCGGTAAATACGCCTTGAAACGGCGACGATTATCCGCTTGACTGGCGAAGTACCCAAACATCGGGTGCTTCGGCGAGCGCGACAAAGACGGCATCGGCACCGCGAAGTTTACAACTCGCCGCCAAAGCAGCAGCCCGTGTGAACGGGGACTTTTTGTAGTGTCGTGAAGGCGGTGCGGTAGCGTTCGGGCCGCGCCGAGCGCTGTTTTCAACCATCCGTGGAGCACTACCTTGAGCGGTCGTTTGCAATGACGCGACGCTGAAGGAAGGCGCAATTGCGGCATGGATTGGAGTTCCATGCGCCAATAGCGAATTTTATGCGCCATCAGAGTGAAATATTGGCGCATAATTTGATTTATGCGCCAATTCTCGCTATCTTGTTGGCGCATGAATCAACTTGCGCCAAGTAAGCTCGATGGCCAAACGACTCCCCGCTGACCTGCTCGAACAAGTGCAAGCCGCACTGCGTAATCATCCGGCGGGGCTAGCGTTGCGTGAGCTTGAAGCGCGCCTGACCGGCGTAGCAAGCCGCCGCTCGCTCCAACGAAAGCTCAACGGCTGGCAGCGCAAAGGCTTGGTTCGTGCGGCGGGCATCCGCCGTGGACGCCGCTATTTGCTCGCATCCCCACTTGGGTCTGCTGCCGCAACGGCGGTCGCATCCGCCACAGCAACACTCAGTTCGACCGACGACGATGGCGCCTCTCTTTCAACGGCGGGCCGTGAACTACGAGCCATGGTGAAGCGACCGATGGCAGATCGCGCGCCGATAGGATATCAACGCGAGTTTCTCGATGGCTACACGCCCGGTGTCACTCAATATCTCATGGAATCGCTGCGGCGACACTTGCATGAACTCGGCCGCACGCCCGACAGCCAACGCCCAGCCGGAACCTACGCGCGCGGCATCTTGAATCGCCTGCTGATCGATCTGTCGTGGTCATCGAGTCGGCTCGAGGGCAATACGTATTCGCTGTTGGACACCAAGGAACTCATCGAGCACGGTAACGCAGCGCCCGGAAAGGACGCCAAAGAAACCCAGATGATCCTCAATCACAAGGCAGCCATCGAGCTATTGGTCGACTCGGCTGAGGAGATCGGTGTCAATCGCTACACCATCACCAACTTGCACGCCCTACTTGCCGACAATCTGTTGGACCAACCCGCGTACGCCGGACGTCTGCGCGAGACTCCGATTGGGATCAGCGCCTCAAGCTATATTCCCACGGCAATTCCGCAACTGATCAGCGAAATGTTCGAGCTGCTGCTAACCAAAGCCGCAGCGATTCGCGATCCGTTCGAGCAGTCGTTGTTCCTGATGGTGCAATTGCCCTACCTGCAGCCTTTCGTCGACGTCAACAAGCGTACATCGCGACTGGCCGCCAATATATCGCTCATCAAAAGCAATCTGGTGCCACTGTCGTTCATCGACGTATCCGAGTCGGTCTACATCGATGGCTTGATTGGCGTATACGAACACACCCGAGTCGAACTACTGCGCGATGTATTCGTCTGGGCCTACGAACGGTCATGCCGAAGATACAAAACGGTGCGTGATTCGCTCCCGGAGCCGGATCGATTTCGTCTCAACTACCGCGACGCGCTCATCGAAGTCGTGGGTGAGATTATTCGCCGCGGCCTAAAGCCAACAGAGGAAGATATCGATGCGCTGGCCGTGCCGCTCGTGCTCCCTCAAGATCTGGAACAGTTTCGCGACTTAGTGCTTGTCGAGATCGCGCGGTTGCACGAGGGCAATATCGCACGATTTCGGTTACGCCCTAATGAATTTCGGCGGTGGCAATCACGATAACGCGAAAGGTCGGCGGCGTAGAACGGAGGAACAGCTCGACCGCGGCGACTCTCGTCGCCTCGATACCCGCGCTTTCTGCAGGAATTGCGGCAGCCCCGGCGTTTACAGGGGTTAATGTGGCGTCCCCACGGGTACACCAACTTAACCCCCGCAAACATCAACCATGCCGCGGGTCTCACCGGAAAACCTAGCAGGTATGAACTGCTATAAAGATCAGAGACTTATGATTTGTGCGTCGGGAGAACCTTTCGAGCTAGCAATTTACCGCGCTTCTCCGCCGGGCAAGATGAAACCCAAAGTCGGCCGATAGCGGGTACGGCTGATGCTGGAATACACCAAGGCTACAGCACCGACTTCCGTCGATGTTCTTGACAATAGGTAAGCGCTGAGTATCCTACGCGGCTGTCTTGCCGCCACGCGCGGCGAGAACCGTACAACGGAGAAGGCTATGACCATAGGGTCTATGAAGAAGACGTGTAAACACTTGTTGAAGTGACCGCTTCGAGTCGATGGCTCGAAGCGCCATGCTTCGAGCCAGACGGCCCCGTCATCGCGACGAAGCCCCTGGCGAACTTTCACCAGGGGCTTTTTGTTGCCTTGAGTTACGACCATGAAGGGATTGAAGTTCGACTTTGAGAGAAGCGCAGGTGAGGCTGGCGGCCTGCCCATGTACCTGGCGTTGCGTGGCGACCTTTCCGATCCGGGCGAGACGCTATTGAAGCTGCGAGCGCTGCAGTCCTTCGATCGAGGCGCCGCGCGCTATGCGATTCACCGTACTGTGCGGTGCGCCGTTCGTCGGCCCTTGGACGAGGTTTTCGACGATCTAGCGTTGCACGCCGATCTCGTCGCTCAGCGCACGGATAGTACGTCGCTGCTGCTGGACGGCCCGGGGGTATTCATCAGCGTCGAAGGCAGCCGCAAGATCGATTACGGCTCCTGCACCTTTCACATCTGGGCCGAAAGCATGAATCGGCTGGACGAGTCGCGCGCGAAGCTGTTGGCCATTGTCGGCGAGCAACTGGTGCGGCACGAGATGTTTACGATCGACTGGCAATTCTCCAGCCGTCGGGGCCTTTCGAGCGCGTCGTTTGACGAGATGGCCGATCCGGCCCCTTACGATGAAGCCTATCCGACCCTGGCGGAGCCGGTGGCAACCTTCATCGCGCGCTACCTTGCATCGCGCGAGACCGTGCTGATTCTTCAGGGGCCACCGGGCACCGGAAAGACGCGATTGGTGCGCGCCATCCTGGCGGCGATGTCAGCCCGCAAGGCGGATAGCGCTCAAGTGCTCTATACCGCTGACACGCGCGCACTCGAGAACGACGAGATCTTCGTCGATTTTCTCACCGGCAACCACGACGCGTTCGTGATCGAAGACGCGGATCACTTGTTGATGGCGCGCTCCAATGGCAATGTTGATCTACACCGCTTCCTGGCCGTGGCGGACGGGGTGGTCCGCGCACAGGGCCGAAAGATCATCTTTACCACCAATCTGCCCAACATCGGAGACATCGACGAGGCATTGGTGCGGCCGGGCCGCTGCTTTGCGACGCTGCGCACTCGGGCGCTGGAGCGATACGAGGCGGCGTCGTTGCTGGCGCGGATTGCAGCCGCGCGCGCGGAGCGACATGAACCGGCGAGTGCAGTGGCGTTGGCAGCGGATGTGCGCTCTATAACGCTCGCCGCGCTGTATCGGCTGGTGGATGCTGAGGGCTGAGCGACGGCGCCCGGTCAGAACTCCGCGTCGTTGCCAATCGGTTTCCATTCAGCGTGTACTTTCGAATGGAAGAACGACGAATCGTCGTTTTGCCGGTGGTCCACAGCAGGCGCGACCCCGCCATCTGGCAGCGCCGGGCCTGAGAACCGACCAATGCCGTCGTCCGTACCCCGACTACGCCGCGCTTAAAATTGGCGTCCCACGGGTACTCCGTATTAACCCACGTAAATACTCGGCGTCTCGAGGGGCTTGAGTCGGCCGCCAAGGCGGCCCACCCGGCCGGCTACACCGCACGTGCGAGGACGATGAGCGTGAGACCGGCCAGAAAACTCGCGAACATCGCTGCCAGCAAGGCCGAGGTGCCGGGCGGCGACATGCGGAACTCCTTCCAAATAAACACGCCCCAAAATGCCGCGATCATTGTGGCGCCTTGGCCGAGCGCATAGGAAATCGCGAAGCCGGCGCGCCCCGAAGCAATCAGGTTGAAGGACATGCCCACTCCCCATATCACGCCACCCACCACGCCGGTCAGGTGCGTGCCGGGTCTCCCCGCGAAATAGTCGCCGAAGCTAACCGGAGTACCCACGAACGGTTTTTTCATTGCGAACATATTCCAGACGAAATTGCTCAGCAGGATGCCGACGGCGAGCACAAAAACCGCCGCGTAGGGTCCCATCTTGCCGTTCACCGCATCAGCCGGATCCGGGTACATCGCCGCCGCAACGAAGCGATAGAACATCCCCATGAACACACCGCAGGCCACTGAAATCAGCAGGCCGCTGGCGCCAGCCTTGCTTCCTACGCCAGGCGACGCAGCCAGCAACCTGCGATATGCGACGGCGTCCAAGACAATCGCCAGGATCACCAGCACGACGCCCGCCGCAAGAAGCGCAACGTTGCCAACCGGCGCGGCGCGGTAATTGACGATCACGCCGATGATCAGGGCGAGTCCGATCCCGACCGGATAGGCTACCGCCATGCCGGCTATCTCGATGGCGGCGACCAGCAAAATGTTCGCGAGATTGAAGATCGCACCGCCAACCAATGCCGATATGATGGAGGCGCTCGAGGCTTGTGCCAGGTCGGCGAGAAACGGGCGGCCCTCGGTACCGCTGCTGCCCATCGTCAGGCCGAGGATCAGAGTGAAGAGCAGCACTCCCAGGGTATAGTCCCAGTAGAACAGCTCGAACCGCCAGTCAGGGCGTGCCAGCTTCTTGGCATTTGCCCATGAACCCCAACCAAGCATCGTGACCACACAGAAGATGACGGCCAATGGATAACTGTGCACAACAAACATGGCATCAATCCTTTTGAAAATGTCGCGATATCAAACGAGGCGGCACGCGCGATAGAACCCCTATGCATGCTCTGGTGTATCCCGGGCCTTCTCCGCAACAATAGCCAACGCATGAGCGCCGAACGAGCAATGCGACCTTGCTTGTGTTGGCTTGTTCAGTTTTGGCGCGCGGGCCAGAAAATAAGGAATACTCATTAGTGGACAGATTGATCAGAACAATCCTGAGACGCAATCAACTCAAGATATCACTGCTGCCTCCGCAGTTGCGTCAGGTCATTGAGCTTCGATTTGACCATCAAAACCCAAGAAGCGACGCGCAGGTGGCGCGACTGCTAAATGGAAGCGTTGACGAGGTACGGGAGTGGACCTTGATGGCCTTTAAACGGATGCGTGAACTGGATGGCTTGCTCCCCGTCCCGGAACTCGAACCCGACGTGCCAAAGCGAGTATTTGTCAGCTATTCGTGGGACGGCCAGGCTCACAAGGACTGGGTGCGGCAACTCGCAGAGCACTTACAGCAAAATGGCTTGGAAGCCCAACTGGACCAATGGTTCATGCGAGCTGGGACGAGCGCCGCTCTTTTCATGGAGCAGGGGCTGCTGCAGGCCGACTTCATCCTCTGCGTCTTGACTCCGGAGTACGCGAGGAAAGCAAATGACCGCGACAGTCCGTCGGGAACCGGGTACGAACAGCAGATTATTACCGGTCAAATTCTCTCTCGTCTCAATCGCCGCAACATGATTCCGCTTCTCCGCAAAGGCACTAGCCAACCCGATCGATGTAGAACTTGCCGCTTACCGGGAAACGGTATAGGATGCGTATATGGCAATTCAGGGATTCAAATGCAAGGATACCGAAGAGCTATTCAAGACGGAGAAATCGCAACGTTTCGGTGCGATACGCAAAGTCGCGACTCGCAAGCTTACGATGTTGGAGGCGGCGACCGTGCATGAGGACCTGAAATCACCGCCGGGTAATCGCCTCGAAGCGCTGGTAAGTGATCGAGCGGGACAGCACAGCATGCGGGTTAACGATCAGTTCCGGGTCTGCTTCGTTTGGACCGATACAGGTCCGACAGACGTTGAGATTACCAACCATTACGCGTGAGGGACAAGATTACATGACTTTCAAAAACGGAATGCGGCCGGTTCACCCTGGCGAAGTGCTTCGTGATGAGTACTTGAACCCCTTGGGCTTGAGCCCAAACGCGCTTGCGAAGGCTCTCCACCTGAGCCCGTCACGCATTGGTGACATCGTTCTGGAGCGCCGGGGCGTCACTGCCGATACCGCTATGCGACTCGCGCGCTACTTCGGCGGCACTGCGCAGTTCTGGCTGAACTTGCAATCTATATACGCTCTGCGAACGGCGGAGCGTTCTGCCGAAACGAAGCGCGCCGTACGGGAGATTGAACCCCTTGAGCGCACGGCGGTGGCCTGAAAAGACGCGCCGCCCGGCGGCCGGTGCGGGACGCGCTCGAGCGCCACGGCGACACCCACGGGCATTCACCGCGTTTAAAATTGGCGTCCCCACGGGTACACCAACTTAACCCCCGTAAATCCGGCGGCCGTTAACGCGCTGCGGTCGGCGGAATTGAAGGGTGAACCGGCGCAAGCGTTCTAGCTGGGGTCGATTTTCGCGGCGAAAGAGACGCAGTCGAACATTTTACTTTAGCGGCCGGGGCGCAGCGCACATTATGTTAAATTTCCACCTGCTATGTTCGTGCACATTCTAAATGTGGCACGAAGAAAAAGCCTTATGTGCAGGCATCTCGTGAACTAGGCCGCTTGTCGGTTCATTAAATCGCGGACTGTTGCTGTTCGCACTAGGGAGTATCGAGATGCTGAAAGCTTCCTTTATGGCGTTCCTCGCAACGCTTCTCCTCGCATGCTTTGGCGGTGACGGCTCCAGTGCCGCAGCCCCGAGTTCATTGTCCTACTCGAATCCGCTGACCGCCAGGATGGGCACGACGATCACGCCGCTCTCTCCGAGGGTCACTGGAACGGTGACCGCATACTCCGTCAGTCCCGTACACCCGGCAGGAATATCTGTATGGTAATTCGGGAATTGGTTGCCAAGGCGCACCAGATGGACGCGAGTGATTTACTGTTGGAAACTGAGACGCCTGCCGTGGTGCGGGTCAGGGGCGAATTGCAAACCATCGGTGAAAAGCTGCCAGCCGCCGATCTCGACCGCGCCGGTAAGGAACTGCTGAGCGATGAGGGGTGGGCTCTTTTTCTGAAACGCGGCTCCGCCGATCTATCCATCAATCTCGCGGGAACGCAGTGCCGGATCAATATCTTTCGGTCGGTCCGGGGTCTCGGGATTGCGGTGCGGCTGTTGTCGGCCTCGGTTAATGGCCTGCGGGCGTGCAATCTGCACCCCGACTTGATGGCGCTCGCCAATGCACGCTCCGGCCTGGTGATCGTATCCGGACCGACGGGGTGCGGAAAATCCACGACACTGGCAGCACTGCTCGAGGAGATCAACCTCGCCCGGGCCAGCAATATCATCACGCTTGAAAGTCCGGTGGAGTACATGTATTCAAATCGGCTCTCGTTCATCCGGCAGCGGGAAATTCCCAGCCACTCGCCGAGCTATGAGCAGGCCATCATCGACGCCATGCGTGAGAATCCCGATGTGCTGGTGATCGGGGAGATGCGCACTCCGGAAGTCATGAGATTGACCTTGAACGCGGCCGAAACCGGTCATCTCGTCCTGACCACCATGCATTCGGCGAATTGCGCCGAGGCGTTGAGCCGGATCTGCATGTCGTTTGCACCGGAAATTCACGGCAGCATTCTGGCGCAGATCGCGGATTGCCTGGTGGGTGTGGTCTGCCAACGATTCGATTTCCTCAGCCAGTACCAACTGCGGGTGCCGCGCTGTGAAATACTGACCGGCAGCTCGGGCGCGAAAGGGGCGATCCGTGCGGGACAATTCAGCCAGATCGCCACGGTGTTGCAGACCGGCGCCGACCATGGGATGTGGACGTTCGAGCGCTATCAGCAGTGGATGGCACACAAGAAAGACTGGGTGCTGCCGTCCGCGGCGGGGGGCGCGGAAAATCCCGGATCGGTCATTCCCGCGCACTAATCAGTTCTTCAGCCGGTGCCTCGTCTTGAAAAACCACCAGACAATGAGCGTGCACCGGGAGCCAGCACCCCTGTGTTCGACATGTCAATCGCGTAATCGAGGTTGATAAATGCGACTGCTTTCTCCCGCTTCAAGGATCCTATGTCAGGCTTCCTGCTCACGGCTATCCTCCTGTCCCAAGCCAAGATTTGGATGAACTCCACCGACTCATCGTTCGTTCCTCAATCCGATACCTGGATAGTCTCTCGCGGCCCCGGCGTGAAGTCGATCGCCCGCGATGTCGGCCAGGGAGCAAAGAGGGCTCGGGAGCGTTCAGGAATGCGGCTGGGCCAACAGGCGTTTAAAATTGGCGTCCCCACGGGGATTCCGTCTTAACCCACGTAAATACCGGGCGATCCTTCCCGCCTGACACGTGCGTATACACTCCAAGTTGCAAACGACTAGTCTATAGACTAGTCTTTAAATGTCGAATGGAGGCAGTTACTCATGAAGATTGAAATCGGCGCATACGAGGCAAAAACGAAACTCCCGGAGTTGTTGCGCCAAGTCCAGGCGGGCAAACGATTCACCATTACAAATAGGGGCAAGGCCATCGCGGATCTCGTTCCAAGCGAGGGCCAGACTGCCAAAGACCCGGCGGCAGCCATCGATCAATTTCTCTCATTCAAGAAAAGCAACTCGGTACGAGCGAAAATCGACATCAAGGCCGCCATCGAAGAAGGCCGGGAATGAGATTTGTTCTCGACGCCTCGGTCACGTTGTCCTGGTTACTGCGGGACACCGCCGCGCGCGACGAGGCTTACCCTTTGGCAGTTTTGAATGCCCTACGAGATCCCGACACCGTGGCCATGGTACCAACGACGTGGGGACTCGAGGTTGCGAACGTTATCGCGCGCAGTGAAGCCAAAGAACTGGTGACCGCAGCACAAAGCGGGTCGTTCATCTCGTTGCTCGAAGGCATATCGATGGAGGTCGATGCCGATACGTTCACGCATGTCCTTTCCGATACCCTGCAGCTGTCACGACGCTATCGGCTGTCGTCCTACGACGCATCGTATCTGGAGCTTGCCCTGCGCAACGGCGGCCCGATAGCGACTCTTGATGACGACCTACGGCGTGCAGCGAATAAAGCAGGCGTCAAGACATTCAAACCGACATGACACGGCTCAATTGCCGCATGGATGGAGATAAAGGGTGCAGGAGCCCACTGAGATAGTAATCCGCTCCGATGAAGACCGCGACGGACCGGAGGCCGGGTTGCCCGGCGTTTAAAATTGGCGTCCCACGGGGAGCCTAAAATCGCCAATTTATCTTTCAATTACAATGGGCTGCGAAATTCTGCGCCTCGAAGTACCCGAACGCATACCCGTGTCAAAATCTGTGACGTACGTCACACTTTGTCGGGCTTACAGGCTCGCGACGCGGTGCGCCCACGTCGTGCAATTTGCCCTCGCCGCCTCGAATTGCATGGCCACTTCGTGGGCAGCACTCATTCCATCCATGCCGGCAAGATTGACGGTTAGTGTTGCCTGACGCGCTTCCGTGAAGTCGGCCAGCGCCTTTTTATGCTCACTTCTAACTTCATCGGGCGTGAGAGAAGCATCGGACTCCCGACCTAAAAATATGAAATTCATCTGTTGGCCTCGTGATGTAATCGCCATAAGCCTTTGTAGCATAATGGAGTTTGAACCGCGAGTTTTCGCAGGAAGGGCCTACATGAACCCCTTGCGGCGTTTGAACGCCCGCACGTCGTCGCCGGTCAGTTCAAACCACTCCCCGCCGCGCCGCTTGTCGGCGAACCGCTTGTGCCAATAGGCTTCAATCCCGTAGGCGTCGTCGGTGCTGATGGCGTGGACTAATTCCAAATCTTCGGGCAGGTTCACCCCGACTTGCCGGGCGCGTTGCTCCACCAAATTCGCTCGCGTATCGGAAAGGCCGGCGAGCCGTCGAGGAAGCCGCGTACAACGCTGTGTTGGCGGACCCTGTGGAAGCGCGTGCCGCGGCTCGCTGGGAAGCATCCGCAGCGAAGAGACGCGAGGCAAAGGGCGATCAGCCGGCCGCGTCGAACTAAGATCGAGCGCGTCTATCACGGCTTGAAATCCTGCCGGGCGATCCAGGCCAGATGACATTAAGGGTCAATTCAATGAGCGCACAGCCCACGCCGGAACAAGTCTTCCTACAACGCCTCGATGCCCTACAGCGCGACGCCAGGGCAACCGCGCGGTACGCCTACGTCGGGTCATCCATCAATTTCATCGCCAATCAAAATCCCACCTTGGTCCCAATCCTCGATAGGGACGCCGGCTTTTGGAACACGGTCCTAGGCGGCATGCAAACCTCATCAATTGTGGCCCTTGGCCGCATCTACGATTCGCGAAAGGACGTGCTGAGCGCCGACCGCTTGGTGAAACACGTCACTACCTATCCCGGTATTTTCAGCCGCGCGGCACTGGCGACTCGCAAGGGGCCAATTTATACTGTTGATGCATTCGAGCCTCGGGCCGTGGATTTCAAGCCGTTGCAGGATGCGCTTGACGAACACACGTCACTCTACGAATCGACCATTGGCCCAATCCGGCACAAGGTCTTTGCACATGCAGGCAACATTACAGATGCTGAGAAGTACGAAATGTTTCAAAACGTACCGCGTGCGGATTATGAGCGGCTATCGGTATTCCCACTCGCTCTTTGGAACGCGCTTTTCCAGCTTTACCACAATGGCCAACAACCCATGTTAGAAAGCATCACGTCGGACCTTGCAACCCTTGTCGCGAATCCAGCCGGCGCCAGGGAAATCACATTTGAGCATCGCTACGCTATCAATGACACGGCGCAATTTCTTAGACACCTGGAATCGTCCCAAACAAGCGATTTGCCGTAAGCAGCCGACAGCAAGGAGCGCACCTAGATGAACATTCTCAGCACACTTACCTTCGTGCCGGTGTCGGCCGAATCCAATTACAGCGTATCGCTTTTTCGGCGTCCGGTTAAGCCGAACGCGCGGCTAGGATGGGTTGCTCAAGTTGACCGTCGCCACACAGTTTCCCTAGCTGATGACGGCAATCTCAAAGACTTCGAATGCTTCATCGAAGTGACAATCGACGAACCCCATGACGGGAAAGAAAACAACGAATCTTGGGACTATGCTCACGGGTTCCTAAGGTGGGTTGACGGCAGTAAGCCTTGCCTCATCACGCTAGTGGTGCCCGCCGAAACCTTTGCTTCGCTCACGCAGTTGGCCGAACGGGGCAAACTGCCGTCCCTGGAAATCGACTGCATACCCGACCACGGCCTCGAAAATGACGGGCCGTATGGACCCATGAAGTGGGACACCACAGGCAACGGCCTCGTGCCTGTGAAGCACGTTCGTTTCACCTACTCATTTTCGGGAAACAAATAGGGGCTGGCAGCGGCTTTTTTTATTTCAAGCGGCGGGTTTTCGCTCACCCAAGTGACCCGCGCGAAAGCCCTTGACCCATTCAGCGTAAAACGCTCGGCCCGCATGTTGCCCGCCGTATATCTCGATGTTGTCCACGACGTGCTCGGGGCGCGCGCCATTTTTTCGCAACTCCGTACCTTCGGTGTACCCGGCGTCGATAGCCTCGCTTGCTGAATCGAAAGGGTCGCCCCACGGTGGCCTAGACATTTCTTTCTACTCGCACGTGAAAGTTAGGACGACATTCTCGCCGAACACGGCGGCGTTGCCGTCTTGTCGAGATTTTGCAGCACCATCTATTTACCTATCTTCGAGCAATAGGCGTTCGCCTCTTTCGTGGCCTCGGTCGTTTCCTTCCCGGCGTTGAGGCCTCCGCTAGCGCGGCCGATCACCATGTATTTGCCGTTTCCGATGGGCTGTACTTCTGACGATGACACGCAACCAGCGGCGGCACGCGCTTCCACAGGGTCCGCCAACACAGCGTTGTACGCGGCTTCCTCGACGGCTCGCCGGCCTTTCCGATACGCGAGCGAATTTGGTGGAGCAACGCGCCCGGTATTGGCGAGGGCCTGGGCCTCGCTCCACATCTGGACCACTACAGTGCCGAACGCTTTCGTCACGGTCTCGGGCACGGCGGTGGCGACAGACACCGGCGCCACAGAATGCGCCAGCCTCCAAACCCGCATGACGACGAGCGTGTCGCCCATGCTGCTCTTTGCGAGCCGGCGGACCGCATCGACGGTTGGCTTTTCGCCCCGCTCCAGCAGCGCCTGTGCTGCCTTCTCAATTCGCTCTTTAATGTCTGGCTTAACTTCACTCATAGAAAATCTCCCGGTAGTAGTAGTAATGGCGGTGGTAGTGGTTGTAGTCACCGGCAACTGGGGTTGCGACATTTATAGGTCCGCTCTTTAAACAAGAACTCTGATGGAGGCGTGACGGGCTCTGGCAGTGTCCGGTCACCCGGCCGCTATCGTCACCGGAACCAGGTGGGCGCCCCTTGGGACCCTATTCTCAATAAAAACAGAATGTTAGAGATATTCGAAAATGTATAAACACGGTGCCTGTACTGGCTTTACCCATTGGATAAAGTCATGCAGACGAAATCGGATTTGTGCGGTTATACGAGTGGCGACGAAAGACCGACGTCCACCCAAGACAAAAAATCACGGCGAGGTCAGCCGCGACACTCGCTGCGGGTTACGATTCAAGGCCCACTACCAATTTGTCCGACCGTCGTGACTCTACTAGCAAAGGAATTTCAAAAATGGAGCGTGTAGCCCTTTACTTGCGGTCTACCAAGGACCGCCACGATGTCTCCATTGAGGCCCAGCGCCGCGAACTGACCGCCCACGCGGAATCGAAGTCGTATGTAACGAACGCCGTCTTTGAGGACAAGGTGCAATCTGCCAAGACCGACGACCGGCCAGCATTCCAAGAAATGATTGCGGAAGCCGGCGGGCATGACGAAAGGCGTTTTGACGTGATCTTGTGTCTCGACACGTCCAGATTTGCGCGGAATGCCACGGACGCGAAAATCTACAAAGAGCACTTACGCGGACGGTGCGGCGTCCGTGTTGAATTCGTGAAGATGCCCACCACCGACTCTTATATAGACCCTCTTATAGAAACCTTGATGGAGGGTATCGATCAACTTCACTCGCAAAAATCCAAGTCAGATGCGCTTCGGGGCATGAGGGAAAATATATTGAAAGGCTTCCGTGCCGGCGGGATCGCCCCAATCGGATACAAGCTCGACAAAATAGTCACTGGAATCCGGGAAGGCGTAGAGGTTACAAAATCCAAGCTAATTCGCGATCCTGAGACATTTACCGTCATACAAGCGTATTTGGAACGGCGGGCGAGCGGTCACTCTCGGCCCGACGCCGCGTCGCTTACGGGTTTGGACAAATCGACGGGAACATTCATAGGGATCGAAGATAACGCCCTTGCTTATGCAGGCCATACAATTTGGTTCCGACACAGCGAAAAGATAAAGGGTGGTTATCGTGGCGGCACCAAGGTTCGTCCAAGGCCTGAGTGGGAAATCCATCTGAACACGCACGAGGCGATGATTTCCGATGTTCAGGCTGAAGCGATTTTGGCACAGCGTGCCCTCAAGAGCGCGAGTCAGCAGCGCGGACGTCGCAGCCCTTACTTGCTTTCGGGCCTCTTGCGTTGCGTGTGCGGGGCGAACTGCGACGGAGACGCCGGTTATTACAAGTGCCACCGCCGCAAAGCCGGGTGTGACAGCAGAAGCATCAGACAGGAAACGATAGAGCAAGCCGTCCTCGGAGTATTATTCGAGCAATATCTGACTGTCGAGACGCTGGCCGGTATCCGTGAGCAACTTGTCAGGCTCCAATCGACGACCGGTGCCAGGCACAAGCGCGACATCGAGGGGCTGGGAACACAACTCAAGGACATTACCCGCCAGATTGAAACACTGGTCGCGCTCTTAACGGAAGTTGAGCATCGGCGGCCGCTCTTGACCAAAATCGACGAACTGGAAGCACAACGCGTCGCTTTGGCGGAGAGGCTCAAGGCGACACTCCCCAGCGGTGCCAATGACCTGAAACGATGGGACGACCATTCTCTGCGCTCCTTCGTGGAACGCTATCGCAGCGAAATGGAGTTTGGCGATTCGGAATCGAAGAAATCGATCGTTCGAACCCTGGTCGCGTCGGCATCCCTGGACGGCGACGATCTGACGCTGGTCCCGAACTACCCCGGAATAACTGGGGTTAATATGGCGTCCCCACGGGGATTCGAACCCCGGTTCTCACCGTGAAAGGGTGGTGTCCTAGGCCTCTAGACGATGGGGACGCAGACCCGAAATCAACAGAAACACACCAAAAAAACTGGTGGAGCCAGGCGGGATCGAACCGCCGACCTCTTGCATGCCATGCAAGCGCTCTCCCAGCTGAGCTATGGCCCCATTGCTACAGTTTGCAATGCTTTGCAGCATAAGCCTTTGAAATTAAAGCAGAAATTCGAACTCTTTGCAATGCATTGTGTCTCGATGACATGCGCGACGTTACAGTACTTTGGGACCACCGTAGGACCACCGGAACGTGTAAATCAGGCATCGTCGAAAGGGACCTCGCCACATGGCTCGACAGACGCTTCAATCTCAACAGCTCGGCACACCGCCAAGCGGGCCGCATAATAGCAAACCTGAGCGCAGTCGGCTCACCGCAAATGCCATTACAGGGCTAAAGCCGGGCAAGACCCGCTACGAGGTGACCGATCCGGGCAGCACGGGCCTCCAGTTGCGGGTCATGCCGATCGGCTCCAAGCACTGGTTCTTCCCATATTATTGGCGCAATCGGCGCCAGCGGCTGGCGCGATGGCCCCATGCGTGTCGGGCTCGATCCTCCTCCGCTACCCCGAATTTCCAGCGTCCGACGGCCTCTGCAGTGCGCCCCTGGCGTGTTCGTACATCTCGCCACGCCACGTCTCCAGGGCGCGCAACAGCCGCGACAGCGCTTCCGTCCTGCCTAGAATGGCGAGCGTGGCATCGATGGGCGGCGACACCGTCCCGCCGCACAGGGCGAGCCGCAGCGGCTGGGCAATCTTGCCCAGCGGCGTCGAATGCGCGGCCGCAAAATCGGTAATGAACGCGTGAATGTCGGGCGCGCTCCAAGCCGGCAATTCGGCGAGCCCGCGCGCCACTGCTTCGACGGCGGTCAGGGCCTCGCCCGTCACGTGCTTTCGCACGGCTTTGGCGTCGTACACTTCCGGAGCGCGAAAGAAGAACAGGCTGTTCTCGGCCATTTCCTTGAGCGTTTTGGCACGTTCACGCTGCGCGAGGACGATCTGTTCCAACTGCGCATCACCGGCCGTAGGCACACCCAGCTGCTGCAGCTGCCAACGTAACGGCTCGACCAGCCGAGCCGCGGGCGCACGCATCATGTGCTGCTGGTTGAGCCAGGCCAGCTTCTCACCGTTGAACGCCGACGCCGACTTGTTGACGTCGCCGATGTCGAACAGTCGAACCATGTCCTCGATGCTGAAGATCTCCTGGTCGCCGTGGGACCACCCGAGGCGCACCAGATAGTTCAAGAGCGCCTCCGGCAGAAAGCCCTCCTCCCGGTACTGAAGCACGCTGACGGCCCCATGCCGCTTCGACAACTTCGCGCCGTCCGACCCTAAAATCATCGGCAAATGCGCGTATACGGGCACTCGGGCGTTCAGCGCCAGCAACATGTTCAGCTGGCGCGGCGTATTGTTCAGGTGATCATCGCCGCGGATGACATGCGTGATTCCCATGTCCATGTCGTCGACCACGACGCAGAAATTGTAGGTCGGGGAACCATCCGAACGCGCGATGATGAAGTCGTCCAGCTCCGAATTCTGAAAAACCACCCGGCCATGGACCACATCCTCGACGATCACCTCGCCCACGAGAGGGTTCTTGAAGCGCACCACTGGCGCGACGCCGTCCCGAACATCGGTGCGTTCGCGCCAGTGGCCGTCATAGCGCGGTTTTTCGCCGCGAGCTATCTGGCCGGCGCGCAATTCCTCGAGTTCGGCTTTGGTGCAGTAGCAGTAATACGCCGTGCCCTGCGCCAGCATGCCTTGGATGATCTCCTTGTACCGATCGAAGCGTTTGGTCTGGAAGAACGGCCCCTCGTCGTGCGTCAATCCGGCCCACTCTAGGCCGTCGAGAATCTGCTGGATGGCCGCGTCGGTGGAACGTTCGAGATCGGTGTCCTCGATGCGCAGCACGAACTGGCCGCCGTGACGCCGGGCATAGAGCCAGCTGAACAACGCCGTGCGCAACCCGCCAATGTGCAAGAATCCGGTGGGACTGGGGGCAAAGCGGGTGCGAACGGTCATTGACGTAGAATCCAGAGAAAGATTTCGGGCCGGAAGTTTAACAGGCCGCATCGAAAAACATGGCCCGGACGGTTTTTATGGTGCAGGGTCGCAGGTTCTCGCTATAATGCGCGAACCGGGCGGTTAGCTCAGCGGTAGAGCACTGCTTTCACACGGCAGGGGTCACAGGTTCAATCCCTGTACCGCCCACCATCATCGAAGCCCTTGAAAATACCCGCTTTCCGCGCTTGTCGGCACCCCGCCGATTATTCTCAAAGAGCCCTCCGTACGGTAACCTGAGCCCTCGTGCGGCAGGGACCTCAAAACTCGCTACTCGAGTTCGACGACGATGCGCCCATCCACCCGCCCTGCCTTGAGGTCGGTGAAGACTTGGTTGATGTCCTCGAGCTTCGCCTTGTGGATGTGGGCGAGAACCTTGCCCTCCGCGGCGAACTCGAGTGCCTCGGCCAGATCTTTCCGAGTTCCAACGATCGATCCGCGCAAGGTGATTCGCTTCAAGACCACATCGAAGATCGGCGTCGCGAAGTCGCCCGGTGGCAATCCAATGAGACTCACGGTGCCCTTGCGCCGCACCAGGTTCAGCGCTTGACTAAATGCCGGCGGTGCTACCGCGGTCACAAGTACCCCGTGAGCGCCGCCGCCCGTTAGCTTGACCACTTGGGCGGCGGCATCCGGCAGTTTCGCGTTGACGGCAAATTCTGCGCCCAACTGACGGGCCAATGCGAGCTTCTCTTCACTCACATCCAATGCCACGACGTGCAAACCCATGGCACGGGCGTATTGAATTGCGACGTGACCTAGTCCGCCGATGCCGGAGATGGCGATCCATTCACCGGGTTTGGCTTCGGTCTCCTTGATACCTTTATATGTCGTGACTCCCGCACACAAGATGGGCGCGATCGACGCAAAATCGACGTGTTGAGGCAGGCGCGCGACGTAGGCAGCCGCTCCGATCGCATATTCGGCGAAAGTGCCATTGACGCTGTAGCCGCTATCGTTCTGCGATTCGCACAAGGTCTCCCAGCCGGTAATGCAATACTCGCATGAACCACAGGCATCATGCAGCCAGGCGATGCCGACAGGATCGCCTTCCTTGAGGTCTTTGACACCGGCGCCGACGGCTGCAACGATCCCCGCCCCTTCGTGGCCCGGGATGAACGGTGGCGATGGTTTCAGCGGCCAATCGCCGTCCGCAGCATGAAGATCGGTGTGACAGACACCCGTGGCTTTGATCTTCACCAAAACTTCGCCCGGCCCCGGCGTCGGAATTGGCACCTGCTCGATCGTCAGCGGTTTGCCGAATTGACGTACCACGGCGGCCTTCATTGTCTTCGTCATAAGAATATTCCAGGGTCGTGCTCAAGGGAGCGAAGTGGGGCAAGCAATTCTCGGACTCGAATATGGCGGGCGTCGATAGGCAATTGCCGCACTCGCAGTGCGCCGACGTAACTTCGAGCCGCAAGTATCCGGCGACATTCGGGTGCGATGCTATCCGTGATTTCCGAATAGAGGCAACGCCCTCGGCGAGCGTCAATCCAGATATTTCCGGAAACGCAGCACACTGAGCGTGAACATCCCCGCCCCCAGCAATGCCATCGCCGCCAGATCCGGCCAAAGCACGCCGATCCCCACGCCCTTGAGGAATACCGAGCGGATGACGACCAGGAAGTAGCGCAACGGATTGAACAGCGTGAACCATTGCAGCGCTTGCGGCATCGCCGCGATCGGAAAGGCAAATCCGGAGAGAATGAAGAACGGGTTCACCAGAAAGAAGTTCAAGGCGAAGGCTTGCTGCTGAGTGCGTGCCAAGGTCGACAGCAGCAGGCCGAGCCCGATGGCCGCGAGCAGGAACAGCGACGCCCCCAGCAACATGACCAGCGGGCTGCCGACGAAGGGAATGTGAAACCAAACCACACCGAGAATCGTAATCAAGGCGACTTCGCCCAGGCCGATGAGGAAGAACGGCGTCGCCTTGCCCAGAATGAACTCGATCGGGCGAATGGGGCTCACCATGATCTGCTCCAATGTCCCGACTTCCCGCTCTCGAACCACGGCGAAGGCCGTCAGGCTGACGACTTGAATCAGGGTCAGGGTGCCGATCACGCCGGGGATGAAGAACCAGCGGTCCTCGAGCCCTGCGTTGAACCACGGCCGCTCCTGCAGCGCCACGGAACTGCCCTGGGAAACCGCACCGGTCCGCGCCGGCCAGATCTGCGCCGCCTGTTCGCCCTGAAATTGTGCGACGATCAGATTGATGTACCCCAGTGCAATGAGGGCGGTGTTCGAATTGGTGCCATCGACCGACACCTGCAGGGGTGCCGTCCGGCCGTTGTTGAGGTACTGCGCAAAACCCGCATGGATGACGATGGCGACGGTCGCCCGGCCGGTGTCGAGATCCTGCGTGACCTGATGCTGGGTTGCGGCGACATCGACCACGTCGAAGCGGCCGGTGGCCGCGAAATGCGACAGAAGGTTGCGGCTCGCCTGACTGTGATCGAGGTCGAGGACGGCCGTGGCCACATGATTGACGGTGAAAGTCGCTGCGTACCCGAACGCTATCACCTGAATCAGCAAGGGCACGATCAGGCGAAACATGGCCCATCGGTCCCGGCGCAGTTCGAGCAGCTCCTTTATCAGCATCACCTGCAGACGTTCGAACATCGCTAATCCAGCCGCTTGCGAAAGGACCGGGCGGCGATCCAGATGATGACCGCCGCGTACAACACCAGCGCCAGGATAGGGGCGGTCAGATCCGCGATCGTGCTGCCCTTGAGAAATACGGCCCGAAGGATGGTCACGTAATAGCGCGCATGCACCAGCAAGGTCACAGCTCGGATCGGAGCCGGCATCTGATCGATCGGAAAGGTGTAGCCCGACAGCAGAGTGATGGGCATCATGGTGAGGGTGACGGCCATCTGACTCGCGCCCAATTGGCTGCGGATGCGTACCGATAACAGATACCCAATGCCCAGCACGACGAGTGTGAACAGCGCGGTAGTCAGAATGAGCGTACCGATGCTGCCGCGAAACGGCACCCGGAACCAGAAGGTGGCGGCGCAGAGGCAGAAGGCCGCATCGAGCAATCCGATCACGAAGTATGGCGTGAGCTTGCCGATCATCAATTCGAGGGCGGTTACTGGCGTCGATACCAGCTGTTCCATGGTGCCGCGCTCCCACTCGCGGGAAATGGTGAGCGACGTGAGCTGCGCGCCGATCAAGCCGAGAATCACGGCGACTACGCCTGGAATGATGAAATTGCGGCTGTCCAATCCCTCGTTGAACCAGACGCGCGGCTCCAGATCGATGCCGCCCACCCGTTGTGCCCGCTGCCCGCGCGCCGCCGCCCAGCGTGCCGCGAAATCGCTGCTTGTCTGGGCAATGACGCCTTGCGCATAGCCAATGGAAATATTGGTCGTATTGGCATCGGTTGCGTCGAACACCGTCTGCACGGAGGCCGCGCCCGTCGTCGCCAGGACCCGCGAAAAATTGACCGGGATGGTGACCGTTCCGATGCAGCCGCCGCGGTCCATGGTATCGCGGACTGCGCGCTCATCGTGGAGGACGTGCGCAGCCGCGAACCAATGAGAGGCAACAAATCGCTGCATCAGTTCCCGGCTGGTTTGGCTGTTCTCCTCGTCATAGACACACAGCGGCACGCGCTTGATGTCGAGGCTGACGCCGTAGCCGAGCAGTCCCATCTGCATCGCCGGCATGAGCAGGGCGATGGCGAGGCTGCGCGGGTCGCGCCATATCTGCAACGTCTCCTTGAACGCAATGGCAAAGAGGCGCCGTGCGTTCATGCAGGGGCCGGCGCCGTATGTGGCTTGGAGACGAGCTGCACGAACACATCCTCGAGGCTCGGCACGATGGCGCGCAGCGGGCCGGCCGTAATACCCTGCCGCGCCAACATCGGCGGTACATCGGCGGCGGTAGCGGTGGCTTCGAGCAGCACGTGCAATTTGTCGCCGAATATCGCCGCATCGATGACCCCAGGCGCCTGCCGCAGGGCCACCAGCGCCGCGCCGAGCGCCGAACAATCGAGCTCGTACAATGATCCGCCGAGCTCGCGCCTGCGCATCTCTCCGGGGCTGCCGATCGCCACCAGCCTGCCGGCGTTGATCAGGGCGATCCGATTGCAGTACTCCGCCTCCTCCATGTAATGGGTCGACACCAGAATCGTCACGCCCTCCGATGTCAGCCGGTGGATCAAGTCCCAGAACTTGCGGCGCGCTTCGGGCTCGACGCCCGACGTAGGCTCATCGAGGAACAACACCGGCGGACGATGCAGGATCGCGCAGCCGAGCGCGAGCCTCTGCTTCCAACCCCCGGCGAGGGTTCGCACGAGCGCATCTTCCCGGCCTTCAAGTCCCGCCATGGCAATGGCCGCCTCTGTACGTGCCTTGACGTCACGCCGCGGCACCCGGTAAAGACCGCTGAAAAACCTCAAGTTTTCGCGCACGGTCAAATCATCGTAGAGGGAGAATTTCTGGGACATGTAGCCGATGTGCTCCCGCACGGCCTCCGGATCGCGACCGACATCGAAGCCCGCCACCGTGGCGCGGCCCGCGCTCGGCCGCAGAAGTCCGCACAGCATGCGGATAGTGGTCGATTTGCCGGCCCCGTTCGGCCCGATGAAGCCCACGACTTCTCCCTTCGCGATGCTGAGATCGAGCCGATCGACCGCGGTGAATGCGCCGAATCTCTTGGTCAGGCCCTGCGCGACCACGACCTGGATTGCATCCGTCATGCCGCCTCCCCCGAACCCAGCAGCGCGACGAATACGTCCTCGATGCCCGGCTCGATCCGCGCGATCTCCGCATCGCCGATGCCGCGCTCGGCGAGCCTCTGGCGCAGCGCCGGCATGCGGCGGTCGGCATCGTCCACCCGCACGTTGACGCGGTCGCCCATGAGCAGCCGGCCGAGCACACCCGGAACGCCCTCGAGCGCAGCGTGCGCGCCGCGCGCGTTTTGCGTCACGACCCCGAGCAGCGCGCCTGGCATCAACTGCTTCAGGCGCGCAGGAGTGTCGCAGTGGCGGATCTCGCCGGCATGCAGCAGGGCGAGACGCGAACAGCGCTCCGCTTCATCCATATAGGCGGTCGACAGCAGAATGGTGACGCCCTGCTCACGCAGGCCGTAGAGAATGCCCCAAAAGTCGCGCCGCGAGACCGGGTCCACGCCGGTCGTCGGCTCATCGAGCAGCAGCACCCGGGGCGTATGGATCAGGGCGCAAACCAGGCCGAGCTTCTGCTTCATACCTCCGGAGAGCTGGCCGGCCAAGCGGCGTTGGAACGGCTGAAGGCCCGCTGCCTTCAGCAGCTCCCCGCTGCGTTCGCGGCGGGTCTTGGCGGAGATTTCAAAGAGCGTGGCGTAGAAGAAGATATTCTCATCGACGGTCATGTCCTCGTAAAGACCGAAGCGCTGCGGCATGTAGCTCAAGTAGGTCTTGGCGCGCTCCGGATCGGCCGCGACGTCGACCCCTTCCAGGTGAATGTCGCCGGCGTCGGGCTTGAGCACCCCGGCCAGCATGCGCATGATGGTGGTCTTGCCGGCGCCGTCCGGACCCACAAGGCCGAATATCTCGCCGCGTGCGACCGCAAAATCGACGTTCCGCACCGCGGAAACCGAACCGAAACTGCGGCTGAGGCCTCGCGCCGTCACCACGGCATTGCCCTCGTTCTCGGTCATCTGCCGGCCGGCAGTAAGGGGATGTGAGCATCTGCCGGCATGCCGGGCAGCAGTTCGTGCGTAGAGTTGTCGATGTCGATGCGGATTCGATAAACGAGCGTCACCCGCTCGGCATTGGTCTCGACGGTCTTCGGCGTGAATTCCGCCTCCGGCGATATGAAACTGATGCGGCCGTGATAGGTCTTGCCCGGATAGCTGTCCGTCCTCACATCGGCCGGTTCGTTCAGGCGTACTCGGCCGATATAGGTTTCGTTCACGTAGGCGCGCAGCCAGATATGATCGAGATCGTCGAGCGTGAAGATCGCGACACCCGGTCCGGCCAACTGACCGAGTTCGGCTTCACGCACGGAAATCACGCCGGTGAATGGGGCGCGAAGCGTCGTATAGCCGACGGTCACCTCATCGAGCGCAAGCTTCGCGGCGGCAGCGGCTTGATTGGCCCGGGCGAGCGCCACGTTGGTGGTCGCCACCTGCATCAGGGCCCGATCGCGCGCACGCGTCGCCGCCGATTGTTGTGCAGCGGTCAGCGCGAGATCACGAGTCTGCACCGACGTCGCGGCGGTCTTCACCAGTTCCTCCGCGCGAGCGGCGTCGCGCTGCTTCTCCAATAGATCGAACTGGTCGCTGACGACGCTGCTGCGCGCCGCGGTTAGGTTGCTTTCATTCACCGCAACCTGTGCCGATGCCACCCGCTCGCCGGCGCGATCAATCAAGACCTGTTGCTGATAAGGGCGATCGTCGACACGGGCCAGCACCGTATCGCGGGACACGGAAGCACCCTCGTCGAACGGCAATTCGACGATGGCGGTTTGCACCTGCGTGAAGCTCAGGACGCTTTCATGCGCCTCGATATTCCCGGACACCGTGATCCGGTCTGGAGGCACCGTACCGAACAACGCGCTGCGCCAACTCCAGAGCCCGTACCCCACGGCTGCGAGAACAAGGACCAGAATGGTCAGCAGCATGGTGCGTCGCCGGTTCATTGAACTATCGCTCGAAATGGGTGATTCACTGTCCATCGATTGAGTATTTCCCGATATACGGGGAAATACTCAGGCGTCGGATCTCGAAGACGAGCTATCGTACGGCGCTCTGATGCGATACAGGAGATTTAACTTGAGCGGCAAGGTCTGGTGGGCCCGGGTCGTGACTGCGGCGGCCGTCGCGGTGTGCGGGTGCGCGGTCGGCCCGGATTTTCAACGTCCTCGCGCTCCGGACGTTGCCGGCTACACGGCGGAACCGCCGGCACCAACCGCGGCGGCAGAGACGCGCGGCGGTCAAGGGCAGCGCTTCGTGCGAGAACTCGACATCCCGGGACAGTGGTGGACGCTGTTCCGTTGCGAAGCGCTGAACCGGCTGATCGAACAAGCCCTCGAGGACAATCCCGACGTCGGTGCCGCACAAGCCGCCTTGCGGCAGGCGAACGAGGAGGTCCATGCCCGCGAGGGTGCGCTGCTTCCCTCGGCCGACGCCGGCGTCCAGGCCGAGCGCGAACGGTTGGCCGGCGCCAGTATCGGCGAGCCGCAATTCAATCCGACGTTCAGCGTGGTCACGGCCTCGGTGAACGTGTCCTATCTTCCGGACGTGTTTGGCGGTACGCGGCGGCAGATCGAATCGCTGGCAGCCCAAGCCGAGTATCAGCGCTTCCAGCTCGAGGCCACGTATCTCACATTGATCTCCAATCTGGTCGTCGCTGCCGTACAGGAGGCATCCCTGCGTGGCCAGATTGCGGCGACCGAGCAGATCCTCAAGATCGAAACCGGCGAGCTCGATTTGATTCGCCGGCGGTTTCAGGTAGGCGTCGTATCGCGAGCGGACGTTCTGTTGCAGGAGACGACCATCGACCAGACCCGCGCCACTTTGCCGCCCCTGCAGAAGCAGCTCGCCCAGGTGCGTAACCGGCTCGCGGCGCTGGTCGGACGGCTGCCCAGTCAGGGCGTGGGAGAGACCTTCGATCTCGACAGCCTCCGTCTTCCGCAGGACTTACCGGTCAGTTTGCCGTCGCAGCTGGTCGAGCAGCGACCCGACATTCGGCTCGCCGAAGCGCAGCTGCATGCGGCGTCGGCGGGCGTGGGCGTCGCCGTCGCCAACCAATTGCCGCAGTTTTCCATTTCTGCGGCCGTCGGCACCACAGCCACCGGGTTTGCCGCCCTGCCCGGTGCGGGCGTATGGGACGTTGCCGCAGGCGCGGCGCAAACGCTGTTCGACGCCGGAACGCTGTTGCACAAAAAGCGCGCTGCGGTCGCCGCATTCGACCAGGCGACCGCCGAGTACCGCAGCGCGGTAGTAAAAGCATTCCAAAACGTGTCGGATGTCTTGAGAGCGCTGCAGGCCGACGCCGACGATTTGGTCGCTCAGGATGCGGCCGAGCGCTCCGCCTTTGACGGTCTGGAACTCGCGCGGCAACAGTTTCACGCGGATACCATCGATTATGTGACGGTGCTGATTGCCGAACGCAGTTGGCAGCAGGCTCGCATCAATCGGATCCAAGCCGAGGGTAATCGCTATGCGGACACCGCGGCCCTGTTCCAGGCGCTCGGTGGCGGATGGTGGCATCGCTCGGATGTGAATCGATCGAGTCCCGCAAGCTGACATCGATCCGCTTTGAGCGAAAGCACTGCAAGACGCGATTGGCGGCGTCGAACACTATCATCGTTTCATCCTGCACCTGGGCGCCGGCTGATTTGGTTGCACCCCGCCGCAATACGCGTTTGTACGCATCGCGCCACGTGTTGCGCCGGTTCGGCATGAGGGTCGCCGCACTCCACTAGCCACTTTTGCGTCGGCATAGCATTTACGGCATGCGCGCTACGGCAATTCTGCCCCCCGCCTTGGGTCCCTGATCACCGCCGTCGACCACCCGATCGACATCGCCCGCGGACCAGAGCAACGCCTCGGACGAGGCGCCGAACCAGTCACGAAAGAGCAGTGCATAGAACCGTCGCCGACGCGCGGATACCGGTCGAGGACCGCAGCCAAAGAAGCGCGCGGCTTGCGTCGCCGTCGCCATTTCCCCCTCTACTAGATACGACACGCACAAGGCTCGTACCATCGGCAACGGACGCCTTCGCGACTTGGAGCGCACGTTCTCATCCGTCACCAGGCGCCTCAAAGCCGCAGCCTCGCGCGGCGGCAATCGTTCGTCGCACAGCGCATTGAATCGTTCGATGACCTGCCTGACGATGCCTGGGATATCCCCTTCTGGTTGGCGAACGCGCGGGGATCGATCCGGTGATCGTCTGCCGGTAATTCGCCAAACGCGCCTGACGAACTCGGCGTCACCCAGAAGCCGCGGGTCTTCCGGGCAACCCTGCCTGAATAGACGGGCATGACGCGGCGGCGGCTCCCGCTCCAGCAACTCGCGGTACGCCGACTCTTGCGCCTTACGGCTGTACGCTCCGCGAGCGAGCATGCGAAGAACGACATTGGTGGTCAGCCACTCCCGTCTCTCGGTTCCGCGGTACACCGAATCGCTGCTCCACCACAGCCCCTCGGGTCCATCCGCCGGCGTCTCGAGGCGGCGAATCCAATGAATATAGTGCACGAGAGGCACCAGCCACCGCTCGTGCTGGATCAAGAGCACATGATGGTGCCACCGGAACAAGGAGCCGTGCCGCTGGTGGGTTCGATTGAAGATACGCGCGTACTCGTGCTGAAAGCGGCCCGTGAGGGCCCTCAACGCCCCCTCTCCTAGCTGGAGCGCTAGATGCACCTGGCCCTCGGCGATGTACGCCGCGTGCAGCCTTGCGCCCCTCTCCCGCAGCGTTGCACGCAGTATTTTCAACAGCGTCGCGAGCTCCTCCCGGCGCGTAACGATTCTCGCGTCCGCCACGGCGCGCAGTACGACGTAGTACCACCCGAACGCAATCGAAGGTAGTCGCGCGAGACGCGGCATCAGCGGCTCCTCCTTGCATGAGCCATCGAACTTGGATCTCTGTCTTCCGTGAGATGCTGAACCTACCTGCGGATTGAACATGAATGCCGAGCCATGGGGCAAGTAAAATCATTCGCACGCCACTGGCTCCTCGTCGTGCTCGTCGCCGTGACCCGCAGTTGTGATGCGTTCGCGGTGTCAGGCAACGTGCATTTAGAGTGGATACATTCGATCCTGACAGGCTTTATGTACTATCTCGGTGTCTGACAGACATGCGACGTTCGAATATTTTCGAGCGCGATGGCGGCGGCCACGATGGAATCCAACAACCGAACAAGTCCATTTTTTTGCCAATTTGCGACGCACCGATGCGTCACGATCGCAGCAACCTTGGCATTCCTAACCGCATGAGCGAGCGTAACAATTCACCACGTCCAGGCATTCCCCTCAAACTGCGGAGCCATGCTCGTGTCGGTTTTTTTAAACATACGGGCTGCGGCTGGGACTCGTCGCTGCGCGGCGCCCGCGCACGGTCGATCCGCGCCATGACCGATTTTTCGTTGACATTATTTTCCAGCCGTCGTCACGTTGATCGCGCCACCGGATCGGTGACTGGTATCACTAACACCTAGTGAACAAAAGGAGATGGCCATGATGATTGAACTCGGAAAAGTCTCAGCTGAGACCAAGCAACCAAGCGTGCCGTTCGCGGTGGACAACGACATCGAGCACGGCACCAAGGGTTGACGCCAGTACCAAAGTCTGGCCCAAAGAGTGTGCGGACCAATCCGCACACTCTTTCCGCCACTCCTCATCCGGAAAACCATCAGCCGCCCCCCGATGCACACCACAGATCGCGAAGCAAAGTCGAGTCGAACTGCCGAGCATGAAATGCATGGCCGCACCGCGTATTATTTGGCATCCACCGTGTTTGGAGTCAAGACGCGCCAGGGCGCCGTCTTCCTCCACCTACGACGCGACAAATACTACGGACTCAGCCACACCGACGTGTGCAGACTGAGCGGCATTGTCGAGAATTGGCCACATCCGCTGGGTACCGATCATCATCGGGGCCATCCGGAGACCCCTAAGGGCAGCGAGTCCAGCGGGGTATTAAATTCCATGCTCGAGGCTGGCGTCCTTCAAAAGACGGCTCCGCAGCGCGACACCCTCGTCACGTCGAGGATGTCGCTTGACGGCGCCCTGGCGTCCGTTGGCGATGAGATTGTCCGGCCGGCCACAGTCAGACCCGCGCATCTCGCCACCTTCGTTTACAGTTTGCTCTCGGCGTCGCTGTCCCTGAATTGCTTTACCATGGAATCCGCGATCCGTCGCGTGTCGGCAAGGAAGGCGCGCGCAAGGCTCAACGGTTATAGCTTCGACCTCGAGCGCGTCGCCTCGTTGGTTTTCATATTCCGCCGGATACGCCCTCTGCTTTTTGTTGCAGACGGGCACTGTCTCCTTCACGCGCTGACACTGATTAACTTCCTCGCGATCTACAAAGAATTTCCATGCTGGGTCCTGGGAGTGAAGACGGACCCTTGGGGTGCGCATAGCTGGGTCCAGTTCGGTGATTATCTGCTGGATACCAACCCGGAAAAGGTCTGCGGCTACGAGCCGGTTTTGTCCGTCTAGAGGAGAGTAGTCGTGTTTAGGTACATGGCGACGATTTGGACCCCGGATGACTGCAGTCAGGCCGAAGCCGAAGCCAGGATCTCACAAAGGCTTCAGGATAAGGGCAATCGGTATTCCCCCGTGCTCCGCCGGCCTGGATTGTGCGTCTTTACAGCGGATGATCGCTCCTCACTCGCGCGGCACCTCCTGAAACGCCAATCCGGAGTCGTTCTCGGAGCCATCTTTGAACGCCATGACGATCTCGATGACGATTCAGCATCGCCGCGCGCGCATTTCGACGATCGCCGAACCGATGCAATCCTGGCGTCGCGTGGCCGCTGCCTTGTCTCCGAGTATTGGGGTAACTATGTGGCCATTTTAATGGATGACTCTTCTCACTCTACATTTGTGCTGAAGGATCCCACGGGCACGCTTCCCTGCTTCATCGCTTCGTGGCGCGGCGTCACCATTGTCTTTTCGTGCCTGCAGGACTGCATTGACCTGAAATTGCTGTCGTTTACCGTCAATTGGTCCTATGTTGTCAACAGGGTGGCGAGTCACGGCCTGGACAGCGGTTCGAATCCCCTCCATGAAGTGAGCCAGGTCCGGCGCGGCGAATGCTTGGAGTTGCGCGATAACCGCAACGTTACTCATCGGTATTGGCTGCCCACGAGCTTCACCGAACGCGGCAATACCATCGAAGACTTGGAAGTCGCTGGTCGCGGTCTCCGCGCTTGCGTGCACTCCGTGACTCGTACATTGGCGGCGGATCACGGCGCGATTCTGGTTAGGCTCTCAGGCGGACTTGACTCATCCATCGTGGCAGGCTCCCTCAAGGGCGCTTCCACCGGCGCATCGATCGCCGCCTACACCTATTTCAATCCCAACGGGCAATCCGACGAGCGGCGATGGGCGCGCCTGTCGGCAAGGCATGCAGGGTTCAGACACATCGAATGCGTCTACGATCCTTGCGCAACGTCGCTGACAGGCGCGGCGGATATGGCGGCCTGCGTTGAACCCCCGAAATCGGTGGCGAGCATCGTTCGCGGCAGCATGGAGCGCCAGCTTTGCGAGCAGGGATCATACACTGCGGTGTTCTCGGGGGACGGCGGCGATTCCTCGTTTGGGTCGGAAGCCACTCGACAAGTCGTGCAGGATTCGTTGAGGCTTCGCGGCCTTTCCTGGTCGCTGGTCAGACTCTCGTCCGACGTCGCCCTGCGTATCGACTCCCTGACTTGGAAAATTCTCTTCGGCGCGCTCTCGCAGCGAGCTCGCGGTTCCAGAATGAACGACTTACGGGCCAGACTCATTCCCGAACAATCGCTGGCGGTCAGTCGAATTCGCGAAATGGCCTTGCGAACCGCAGATTTCCCCCACCCCTGGTTTGCCGGGCTGCGGAGCGTTCCATGGCACGTTATCCGGCGCCTGGGTTCCCTCATGCTCACCCCGGAATTCTACGACCCAATGTCCGGTCCCGACGCGAGCGCCCCACTCGCGGTAGCGCCCTTGTATTCGCAGCCCGTCGTCGAACTCGCTCTGCGAATTCCTCTTTACGTTCACTTCAACGAAGGAACCGACCGCTGGCTCGCACGCAAGGCGTTTTCGGCAGACGTCCCGACACCCATCCTCCGCCGTCTTTGGAAGGACCGGGCGCCCGGGAGTTTCGAGGCATTGGCGCATGCGAATCGCGCGCTGCTTCGGGACGTCCTTCTGGGCGGGACGCTGGCCAGCTCCGGCCTGATCGATTGCGCGACAATCGAAGTGATATTCAAAGGGGAACTCTCGAAGAGCAGCTACTTCCTGGGCGAGTTATTCGCACTGTTTGACTTGGAGCTTTGGATGAGGCATTTCTCAGTCCGATGACGTCGTCGAGCGCCAGCTGCGCGGCGCAGGTCGGGGTCGGCTCAGGTCCGCCACATGCATGGCGCGCAACGCCCTCCAGTCTCGATACTGCGATTCCTTTGCGATCGACGGATCCTCATACGAGGCGAGCCAAAAGAGCCACCAATCCAGCGCGCGATTTTGCAGCGTCAGTAGCTGCCGTGGATTCTGCAGCAGGTGCCCGCCGTGCTTGATGTCCGGCACGACGTAGTATTCGACAGGCTTCTGCAGATGCCGCAAACGACTGAACATTTCCCAACCCCACAGCAAGGTCGAGTTGGCTTCTCCGCCACTCGTGACTTCCAACTGCAGCGGAGTTCGAATCCGCTCGACATTGAAGGCGGGGGATCCATCGAGCCACACCTCGAGATCTTCGCCAAACGGTGCCGGCATCCCCTGATCGTGCGCCCAGCCGTACTCCGCTGCTTGAAGGTAATTGATATCGTAGTGGTCCGCCGCAATGGCTGCGGCGTACGGGAAATCGGTGAAGGCGAGCGCGTCCTCGATATCCCGCCCGGCTGAGCTGTGGCCCATGATCCCGACCTTGGTTCGGTCCACGAGGCCGAGGCCGACAAAATGCTCGGCGGCGTCCGCGAGTGTCCTTGCTCTGCTTTGGGTTCGTTCGAAGTCCGTTTCGTGCCCGGCGGCCGCATCGATGGGCCCTCCAATCTGCAACACGGCGATATCTCTGCCCGCCAGCGGTTGGGCAAGGTACACCGACCAACCCGGACCCGACGGCACGCCACCCGCCGGCCGGCCTTGCCCATAAATCGAGAATTCGTTCTTGCCTGCGTACCCATGCGTTTGAATGACCAAGGGATAGCGAACGCCCTGCCGGAAATGCGCGGGATAGTAGAGCCGCCCCTCCCAAGCATGCCCGCCAGAATCCGTCCAATGGGCGAGTTCCACGCGTCCCAGCGCAAAGCGCTTGAACAGTTCAGGGTTCGGGTCGAACAGATCCCGGCTGCGTCCCTTGCGGACGTCCGTTCCTACCAGTCTGGGCGATTCGTTCATGCCTTGATGTAGATTGACGAGAATCGTTCCCGACACGCCGTCCAATCCGGCGGCGGCGTTCTCTTGCTTTCTCGGCGCGGTGGATTGCCAGGTTCCTCGAATGCGGTCGAACGCAAGCGTCTGCCCGTCGCGCAGCGCGAGCTCGATCTGAGCGGGAGCGACCCAGTCCGCCGAGACGATATTGACGGCGACATCGGGATCAACCGGAATGCGCTCATAACTGCCGGTGCGCACGTCGACGATCGCAACCGCGCGGCCCTCCAAGGATGCCGGATCGGATGCGTCGAGTGGCAGCATCGTCGGCGCGATCAACACCTGGGTGGAGTCGGGTGCCCACGCGAATTCCGACCAGGGATTCGTGTTCGTCGGGGCTGCCCACAGTGGCTCGAGTGTCCCCGACGTCATATCCACGATGACAAATTCACCGATGCCGCCTGCCACCAGTCCGCGCGGACTGTCTTTCGCGTCCTTGAAGTAACCGCCGAAATCTCCCCGATAGGCAGACCACTCCGGCGGTGCTGCGGACACTTGCACATTGGCAAGCAGCTTCCTTCCATCGGGGGAAATCGGCCTGACGCCGGTCGTCGGGCTCAAATAGAGCTGCGACAAATCGCACGCGATTGCGCTGCTCGGCACGGCTCGAGCCCGGTAGATTCCCTCGATGTCGACTGCGGCCATCCGTTTGCACAGCGACAGATCGAAGGTGCTGGTTCCGTCCACGATCCATGACAGCAGTGCCGTAGCGTCGGGACTCTGCACCGCAAATCCATTTCGAATGAGTTCCTGCGATCGCTCTGGCGAATACGCCACTTTGACGTCATAGGCTAGTGAACCATTAGCGCCAAACATGTAGTCGACCACATCGGTGTTTTCGTTCGTCAGCTGCCTGAGCGTTTTCGATAGCACGTTTACGGCGAATATTTGATTATGTCCGGTAGCGTCCTCCCACAGGAGGGCGATTTCTTCGTTATTGATCCACACGGGAACATTGGACCCCGGGCTGAGCAGGGCGGACGGACCGGCCGGGTCGATGACGATCGGTGCAGCATGCGACAGCCCACGCGTAAAAAGACTGGTGACGAGTCGGGGTATCGCGGAGTCCAGCGATCCCAGCCCACCCGCCAAGACGTCCATCCGCACGCCGTCATTTTGAACGTCGCCACGAATCACCAACGACACGTAGCGTTTGCGATCCGGCGAAACGAAGGCGGCCTCCCCCTTATAATTGACCTGAAATCGAGCTGTTTCGATGGCGTCGGCAACCGAGAGAGGAGGCCGCATGGTCGAGCGCGCATGCGCCGGCATCGACAGTGCGACAGCAAGCGTGATGCCGCGGGCAAATCGCGATGCAATCCTCGACGCGCGGTGAAATACCCACCACCGAGCTGCGCGTGGCTTCACGAGGCTCACCGCTTCCCCCCATCGTTCATGCAGCCCTACCACTTCTTTCTCAGTTCCACTGCCACAAATCTTCCAAGCGGACTGGCGTTCGACGGGTCAAAATTGACGGTCTGGACTGATGAGGAATTGATATAGGGCGGATTCCGATCCATTACATTCAGTACGCTCGCGCCCACCGTCACGCCCCTCCAGACGGCTCCCCCCAGATAGTGGTCGATGTGCAGCCGAGCGCTAAGGTCGACCGTGGTCCACGAGGCGACGGGAGGATTTCCCAATCCTGCCGTGTTCACATAACCGCCGACGGTGGAGACCGCGCCGCTGGTCTCCCAGCCTGTGGTTGCCCAACCTGCGAGCAGGCGCGCCCGCCACTTTGGCGGATTGCCGTAGGTGCTCACCAGATTCGCTGACGCTGCCCCGGCCGTGTAGGCGGTGTCGATCTTGTCGACGAACGAGGCATTGAATTGAACCGACAAGTTGCCGGCCGAGAAATGTCCGGTCAATGAGCCGAGAAAATCCAGACCCGACTGCCGTACGATGGACGCGTTCTGTATACCGGCATTGAACGCATAGCGCACTCCGGTGATGCCCATTCCCGTACCGGTTTGGTCGCCATAATTGACCGCGCCCGCCGCGATCGCGGCATCCACGTAGGCCTGCGCGGCCGCGTCGCTCGGAAGGCTCGTAATGAGTTGACCGTAGATATTGGGATTCTGTAGAACATTGGCAGGGGGAAAGACTTGAACGATTCGGTCGGTATAGCGGATGTCGTAATAGTTCAGCGTCAGGTCCGCACCTTTGAAATCCGCCGGGCGATATTCCACACCGAAGTTGACGGATTTGGCGCGCTCCGCCGTCAAGGGCTTCGCCACGCTCGAGACGATTGCCGGCACTTCACCGGTCCCAGACGGGCTCTCGAAGGACCCGATATAGACAAGGGTGTTCAAACGCTGCACAACTTCGGATTCGGTGGGGGCCCGAAAAGAAGTGCCGTACGAGGCTCTGAAGGACAACCCCGCAAGCGGAGACCACAGCGTTCCGAAGCGTGGATTGGTCGTAGAACCGAAGTCAGAGTATCTGTCGGTACGGACAGCCGCCGAAAAATCCAAAGATTGCAACAAAGTCCGGCTGTTCTGCGGCCCAACGACGGGCACGTAGACTTCTCCATAATACGCTTTGACGGTACGGTCCGGCCGTGTCTGTAACGCGGAGACGCCGTCGATGTCCACGCGGTACTCAGGAATTTCATCGCGGTAGGAAGCGCCAACGGCGACCGCGATATCGCCGCCGCCGGTTTTGAACAGTTTACCGTTCAGGATGACGTCGGCCGATTTCTCGGAAAATTGCGACATCAGCAATTCTTCGCTGGATGTCGGATAAAAGAACCCGCTTAGAAGCTCCGCATCACGCGAGTGTTGCTTCGCATAGAGACCGTTGACCTCGGCCGACCAGCTGGGGGAGAAATCGTATTTGACCCCGCTGGCGATATTGAGATCTTCGGAATAGCCGATGTTATGCTCTTGGTCGATGCCGTCGGGCGGTGCCTCCGTCGTGCTGACATATTCGCCGAAACGCCTCTTCGACCACAGCACATCGGTGTAGACCTCGACGCGATCCGTCAGATGTTGCCGCGCCGTCAACGTTCCTGAATACGTGTCATCCTGAGGAAGCAGATCGCTCGGACTGGGCAGCCCGTCCGCAAAGCTGCGGTCACGTGCATTCAATGCACTGTGGTTCTGGTATTGGATCGTCCCGGCGACGTTTCCGGATGACCACCGTGTGCCGAAAGTCTGCGCGACAATTTCTTCCTCGCGAGAGCCGGCGGTGACACTGCCATATCGCGCCGTGGTTTCCGCCCCCTCGTAATCCGTTTTGGTAATGATGTTGACGACGCCGCCGACGGCATCGGATCCGTAGATCGCCGAGGTGCCGTCGGTGAGAATCTCAACGCGCTCTATCGCGGCAAGCGGTATGGAGGACACATCGACCTCGGTTCCGACCACGGCGGGCGCCATCCGGTGACCGTTGAGCAGGACCAGCGTAGAACTCGGCCCGAGGCCCCGGAGATTGATGCCGGAGGCGAATTGAAAATTGTTGTTGCCGCTGCCGAGGAATCCGGCCTGTGTCGTTGCGCCACTGGCGTAATTTTGCGGCAGCGACTGGAATAGCTCCTGAGTCGATGAATAGCCGCTCTGCCGGATCTGGGCTTGATCGATCACAATCACCGGGTCGGTCTTGTTTTCGACGCCTCTGATATGCGAGCCGGTGACTACGACTGTCTCCAGCTGATTTGGCGCACTTTGGTTGTCCTTGCTCAGGGGCGAGGAACGGTCGGTCGGGTTGTTGTCGATAGGGCTGCCTTGCGCGGGGCCGGCGCTCTCGGGCGTCTTTGCGGGGATGACCGCCTTTTCGGCAGATCCCGCCGGCGAGGCCCCCGGCGCGGCGATCACGACGGTGTGGTCGTTCAAATGCTGCGGCCGCAATCCCGTTCCCGCGAGCACGCGCGCCAGCGCATCGTCCAGCGTGAGCTCCGCCTTGAGCGGCGGGGCGGTGCGCCCGGCGACCTCGGTCGCATTGAATCCCACGTCGGTATTCGTCGCGATGCCGATGGCCTGAAGCGACTTTGCCAGGGATTGCGCGGGCAGATCGAAGTGGACCCGTATCTGGGCCTCCGCGCCGTGCCAACGGCACGCGGCCGCCACCAGGAATACCATCGAAGACCAGTGAATGCGTCCGCCAATTCTAAGCACCGAGACCTCCTGTTGTTCGAACAGTCCGTTGCGTTCATTCGAAAACGCTCAACAGAGGAGGTCGATCCAGGCGCGGTAAACACAACCTGAGGTGCAATTCTTTTGCGCCGATTGCAGATTCGCGCGAATCGCGGGCAGGACTCGCCCTAGCGCGGCGCGATTCGCCGCCGCGCCGTCAAGGCGGCGGGGGAGTCGACGCCGGCGCCGCGAGCTTGGACAGCACGATATCCCCGCCGCGTCGGTCCGCGCGCAGGCCGAAGGCCGCGGTGACTATTCGCAGGAATTCTTCGGAATCGCCGGCGCGGAACACGCCCCCGACGCGCAGGCGAGCCACGTCGGCATCCGCCATGGTGACGTGTCTCGTGCTGTAGCGGTTCATTTCGTCGGCCGCATCCTTGAGGGGCGTATCGTCGAACTCCACTCGTCCGTGCTCCCATGCCGTCACGCGGGCCAGTTCCGGCCGGTCCACGATGGGGCTTCGATCGTCCGAGACGCGCAGCCGTTGCCCCGGGGTCAGGATGCGCACGTCCGGCGAGGCTGCTTCGTGGGCGGCGGCAACGCTGATGCGGCCTTCGACCAGGGTGACCGAAAAGTTCTGGATGTCGTCGTGGCGCACGATGAACGAGGTACCGAGCGCGCGGATCTCTCGGCCGCCCACGGTGACGACGAAGGGCCACGCCGGGCGCTTGGATACGTCGAACCACGCCTCGCCGCGAATCAGCCGCACCCGACGCACCTCAGCATCGTAATCTACCTCGATGCGCGTGTCGGTGTTCAGCACGACTCGTGTGCCATCCCGCAGCAGCCGGACCTGCTGCTGCCCTACCCCGGTCACGACATCGTCGCCGTGCCGGTAATACACCACGATTCCCGCGAGGGCCACGCAGGCGGCCAAGCCGGCTGCGGCGACCCACCGTGAGCCTGACGATCGGCGCCTCCCGGCCGAATTCGCTGCGGGACGCATCCGAAGCTCGCCGGCCCGCTCCCACGCACGCGTGATGCGGTCGAATGCACGTCGATGCTCCTCGCTCTCGCCCAGCCAGGCGTCGACCCGCCCTTGGAGATGCGAACTGCGTTGTTCGTCATGCAACTGGGCAATCCAGGCCGCCGCTTCGGCCCGCACTTGCTGGGAGGGCGCCGGCTCGTCCTGCGGTGGTCGAACGCCGCTCATTCGCGCAATAGCTCGTCGTCGATGAGGAGGAGTGCCTTGGCGATGTGGTTGGTGACCGCCTGCGTGGAGATGCCGAGGCGCTCGGCGATCTGCGCATAGCTCAGTCCGCCGAAACGATGCAGCAGGAATGACTCGCGCGTGCGCGGATTGGCGCAGCCCAAGCGCCACTCGATGCGCTCGATCAATTCGTGCGCCTCGGCATCCTGGTCCGGTGAACTCGCCGTGTCCACGCAATCGACTTCCTCGAAGGGCTGGTCGGAGAAGATGCGCTGCGTGATTGCGGCCCGGCGCACTCGCTCGATATGCACCTTCTCCACCACATCCACGAGAAAGGCAACCGGATCGCGAACGGGTTCGCTCTGCCGGTGTTGATAGCGGCATAGCCGGAGGAACCCTTCCTGAATCAGATCGTCAAGGTCCTTCCGCCCCGATCGTCCCCGCTGCAGCAGGCGCCGACGCAGAAGCGCAAGTTGATCCTTGAGCCCATCTCGCAGGTGCTTGGTCCGTTCGTTCATCCGCGAAATGCCACCTATTCTGACCACGCGACGCCACAACGGAGGCACGGAAACTTGGTTGGCTTTATTCATCAATCATAGAGCAAGTTGCTCAGAAAATCAAAGCATGCCGCAAATGCCGTATTTGTGAACGCTCGGTTAATCGGAGCGTACTTTTGAAGGCATTGCGAAGCCCGGCGGCCAAGGCCGTTTCCACCGTCATCGCGGCGGCGCGCCGACAAGCCGGCCTGACGCAGCGGGACTTGGCGACGCGCCTCGAGCGGCCGCACTCCGTGGTCGGGATGATCGAAAGCAATCAACGTCAGGTCAACGTGCCCGAGTTCATCGCGATCGCCGAGGCCATCGGCGCCGATCCGGCGGAACTGTTCAAGCGCGTACTGCGCGAGTCGCGAGGTCGATAGTTCGATGCCCCATTCCTCCGCCCTCCCCACGGGCGCGGCACCGCGAAGCGTAGCGCGCAGCGGGCGAGACCCGCCGGCGCGTTCAGCGCATCAGCGACTGAACGAACGACCGGGGATGGCGCAGGAAATCGGCAACATGGCGCATCAGATCGACCGCTGATGGTCCGGGGTCGCCGCGATGTCGCACGGCGTCGGTCAGTTGATCGCGGCGCGCCCGCATCCAGCTTCCCCAGCGCTCGCTTTCCAGGCCGGTCAGCATCTGGTTGGCACCTTGAACTGCATTCATCAGTGAGAGCAGCAGCTCGTGGCAGTACGCCTCGCGTCCCTGTGCCTGCCAGTTGCCGGCGAGTCGATAGGCCTCTGCCAGCCGGCGCTCATCGCGGATGGCCTCGAGATAGTGGAGATACGGCCCGGGAATCCCGCGCGCGATTTCGAAGGCCATCTGGCCGTAGGCGCGCGGGTTGAAATCGATGAGCAAGAATTCGCCTTGGTGTTGGATGAACTCGATGTCGAATATGCCGCAATAACCTAGGTTGCGACACAGCGCAGCGATCCGCTCCGCGAGCGGCACATCCAAATCGGCCGCTTCGAAACACACGCCCACGCCCATGTTGCGGGGCCGCTGCAGCACCTTCGCGGCTGCTCGCACCAGAAACGGCGCGCCGGAGTCCCCGATGAAGCCCGCGAGGCTGTAAATGGGGTGCGTCTCGCTGCGGTGATAAGCCTGAATCATGGGCCAGGCGACTTCGGCGTCATGAGCCACGACTTCCGGGCCGTAGCGATTGCCTCGCGCAAACCGGGCGTAGCAGTCGGCGATGCTTGCACCGCTCGGGATATCCGTACCCTTTGCCTTGGTCTTCAGCTGAATTTGCGTCTTGGGCTTGACCATGACGTCGACGCGGATCTCGGGCAGCAACCCCCGCATCTCCGCCTCGCCGCGCGGAAACCAGGTGGTCGGATACTTCACGCCGGCCTGCGCACAGGCCTCGTACAGACGCTGTTTGTTCAGTATCCGGTAAACCGTGTCGAAGCTCGGCTGGTACAGGCGATAATGACGGGATAGTTCGTCTCGATGCCGTGCGAACAGAAATACCTGTTCGTCGGTCGCGGGGAACAATACTCGCCCGGCCAGGCTTTTCCGTGCCGCGCCACGTCCACGGTCCAGGAGCCAGTCCATGAATTGCCCGGCATCGTTCAGCGGCGGCGCGCGCTCGAAGTGGCGCACGTATCGGGAGGCGCGCGCCCGGACCAAGGGCGACGGATCGGCCAAGGCCACGTCGATGCCGTGCTCGCCGAGGCAGCGCGCAGCCGCCAGCGTCCCATTGTAATTGCCGAGAAACAGCAACGCGCCGTCCCCCAAAGAATGCCTGCGTGCCGCTCCCATTGGCGCGGACGGTAAGGGTCCACGCCACTCCGCACAAGGATGTGCCTCTCACTTTAGGCAGATCCCCGCAAACATCGAATTTTATCCGCCAGTCGCCGCTTCAGCCGGCTGGAACCGGGCGAGATCCTATTTCAGTGCCTCCAAAGCGGGCTCATAAAGGCGTAGCCTAGACGAACGAGGGAAACACGAGCTCGTAAAAGACAACGACTTGGTCTTGAGCTTGCAGTCCAGGGCAGAACGAATAAGCCTGCGACAGCATCAGCGAAGTCCTCATACCGAGTTCCGCGAAGCGGCGCGATGCCACGTCGATCATTACCCCGATACGGCCATGACGATTCCCTACTACAGAGCAGCAGCCGCCCTCATCGTATCAGCCCGCGTCCCGACGCAGAATGATGACCTGACTATCCAGAAAATCAATATCCCCCGGGTAGAGCCACGTGGGAGATGAAACGGCGGTTCGATCGTAGACTCGATGATACCCCAATCGGTTCGCGAGCAATGCCGTAAGAAAATCTCGCACCACAGGGTAATCGAGGGCCGCTACGTCTTCATTCAGGAATCGATCGTAATACTTCGAATCGAGCGCAATGTACTGCGGATGCCTCGCCTCCAGGGATTCGGCCGTGTACCATTCCAAACCCACATCCGATTCTCGTTCCGATATCTGCGCCATCATCGACCTGTCGGCCTTGAAAACGTGGGACAGCACACCTATCCTACCGCTCACGCTCGGCATCCTCATATCGACGACATCGACGCCCCAAAACGCGTTCCAGTGCGGCGTGTACTGAGACGATTCGATAGTGCTGTGCGGTGGAACATTCGCGGCCACCCACGCCTGCGCGTCCATGCGCGGATCCTCCGAAAATCGCTTGCCCACCCAAACACAAGCGAGCGAATTGTACGCGAGCAGCGCCACGACCACTGCAACCGTCGCCCGCTCATATCGTCTGACGGCGATTGACCCCAGCGCTGCGAAAAGAACCAAGAGGAAGGCGACGATCGGGACGACGAAGCGAATCTCCACCCGCGGCGCGCGGCCGAATTGCAGGAAGTAGAGCGCAAATACTCCCAGTGCCGCAGCCAATGTGGCACGCTCGGGCAGATCGGCGTTCTGCAGCCGCCAAAGGGAATAAACCATGGAAAGTCCGAGAATTACGGTGATCGGCCAGCCGACGATATCGGGAATTGCCAGGAGAAACGTCCCGAAACCATACGAATCGGTGCCGCCATAAACGGGCGTAACTAAATAGTTATAGGAAAAGTCCGCCGCAAAACGGCGATAGTCGAAGATCGAATAGGGATTTGCCGCGACGAATCCCCCGACCACCATGGCGACACCGACGATCAATCGCCTATCGAGAAGCGCACGCAGAACCGATTGCTGTCGATTCGCATACCAGTGGAAAATTGGTATCGCAAGACCAGCAGCCAGACCGTTATACTTGGTTGCTGTAGCGACGCCAACCAGCAACCCGGCTATCACGTAGGTCCGTGGCCGCGGGTCGAAAACGATGGATTGCGCGGCGTAGAAACCGCTCAACATCCAAAAGGTCACTGGCACATCCGCCGTGAGGAAATGGGTTTGAATCACCAAGCCGGCGGAAGTCGCCGTCAGCAATGCGACGATACGTGCGGCGTTCAAATCTGCAAATCGCAAGACGATCTTGAAAGTCAGATAGACGATTCCAAGAAAAAAAATCACTTGGATGAGTCTGGACCACCAAAGCCGCCCGATATCGAAACTCACGGCGGTTCCCGTGATGGCCTTGGCCGTCAATGCCGCAAACTTGAACGGCAGCACAGAGAGTATGAATTGACGTAGGTATGAAACGGTGGCTTTTGAAAGCCGTCTGGTTCGAAGAAACGATGTGCGAAAAGACTTCTGAAGGCCATCTCGTCTGGATTCCAACTCTCGACCCACCCCCACCAGAGGCCGTAGATGGAGAACGCGGCTCCCAACACCAGCGCAAATACAATGTATTTGTCGAATGGCGCGATACGCCTATCAAGACTCTTGAACATAGCCTCAAGTTTCCTGCAGCGAGGAAATTGGCGGTAACAGCGGATACCCGATAATCGGGCAAGCACTTTCTGACTCGAAGATAATGGCAGCCACCGGACCCCTACACTTAAAATTGCAGCACAACCGGGCGGGACCCATCTGCTTACAGCGCGGCGTAGCATTGTTTGGTGGGACCGGCTTGTACACCGGCCAATATATGAACCTGGCGGTAGAGGCCCATAGGCAAACCCGTTTCGTCCGCACCTCCTTGCTCGTCATCGCGCTGGTCATCCGCTCATTTGCGCCGTCGCCGGCGAGATGACGATTTCAGGAACTCCCACGCCCCGCGCTCGCCGACCCCCGTCCACGATCGTCATGCCCGTGGGGCCTCCAGCTACGAGCGGGACGCGGACGAGGAGACCTGATCGAGGCAACCATTGGACAGGCCATGTTCGCCCACGTCTCGAAGCTATTGCTTCAGACCATAGATATCGAGTTCACCCGGCGTACTCGTGGACGTGGGCGAGCCCCCCTTATTGTTGCCGCGCGTGCCGACGTAGACTCGTCCGTTCGCGACCGTGGGCACGGTGAACTTGACGGCGTAGCCGGCGGCATCGGCCGCGCTCTTGGTGCTGTTCCAAAGTTCCGTACCGACATTCTGAGCATCGTAGGCATATAAAATCACCGGACCGCAGGCTCGCGATTGATTGGTGCAATAGTTGCCGGTGTCCAAGCTCCAGACCACGCCGTTCTGCGACCCCGACGAGGATACCGACGGGGTGGCGCCGGCAAAGCCGAAGCTGTGGCTGCCTTGGCTGCTCAAGGTGAATCGCACCGTCGAGGTATTGAGCTTGAACATCTCCATCGGGCCCGAGACCCCGCCGATATAAAGGTTATTGTTCCAGTAAGCGCCGGTAGCGAAGATCCGATAGCCGAGTGAGATGCGTTGCACCGCCGCGCCATCTCCGAACCCGCCCAAAAGGTCGCGGTTGAGAACATACATGCCGCCGTCCTTGCCGGCGCATATCAGCGCGTGGGTGACGGTATTCCCATTCGGCAGGTCCGCGAGCACCGTAGCGCCGCCCGCGCCGAAATCGACGTCCTCGGAATCGTCCGACGCCTCATTGGACGGCGTGAACGATTGCTTGACGTTCAACGACGCGTCCAACTGCAAGAGAGAGTCGCCGTAATCATTGTTCGGGGCGGTGGTGCTGGTCGCATCGTATGCGCCGTTGCCGGTGAGCAGATAAAGGTTGTTGGCGGCGTCGACCGAGGGCGCCCCGCCGCTCATCCAGATGCCGCTTTGCTGTTTGTTGGGTGCGACATTGACCACCGCTTTCTGCATGAACGCGGTCCCACCGTACTGATAGCTCATCATCCCGCCATGCCACGGCGCCTTGTCCTCATGCGAGGTGAAGGCAACGTAGACGAGCCCATTCACCAGCGCCAGCCCGGCACGCTGCAGATGCTGCCGCGCGTTGAAGGTCACCGAGGTGTTACCGTCGCCGGTTCCGGGGTAGGTGCCCGTGATCAGCAACGGCGAACCCGTCTTCTCATTGCCCGTGGCAAGATCGATCGCGTGCACACGCTGGTAGAAAACCGTCTGCGCGGCATTCACCGATTTCGTGACCACGTACAAGATGGCTCGCGTCGGATCGATCACCGGCGTGCCGGTGACGCCGATTTCGGGCGAGATATCCCCGGCGCCGACGCCGACCGAGGTCGACGGTACCGGAGTCTCGCCGCTGCCGCCGCCATGCGCCGCATCGATCAAGTTCACCGACCAGAGCTTCGTGCGAGGGCTCGCGTCGGCATCGAAGGCGAACAGGCCGTCGTGCTGGGTCGCCGCATAGACGACATTGTGCTTGACGCCGTTGACCAGCAGGTTCGCGACCCACAGCGGCTGCGCATAAATCGCACCGTCTGTGGCGCACGCGGCGACCTTGCCGAAATTCGCCGTGTTCACATTGCCTGCGGTCAACGCATACTCCTGCGTGTTGGAGCCGTCCCGCGATTGATCATTGTGATAGGTGGTGACAGCCGGCAGATCGGTGACGGCGGCCTTCGTGGTCGCCGTTTGTGCACTGTTCGCGACGCTGGTCGCGACCAAAGTATGGACGCCGGCAGCGCTGCCCGCGGTGTACAGGCCGGTAGAACTGACCTGGCCCACGGCGGCGTTGCCGTTGACGACGCCGTCCACCGTCCAGACGGCCGTACCGCCGCCCGGCACGGCGGCGGCGAATTGCTTCGCTTCGGTCACGGTCAACGCGGCGATGGTGGGCGCTATGGTGAATGTGGAATTGGAGACAGTCACGGTGGCCGTAGCGACTGTGCTGTTACCCCCGGGGCCCGTGCACAACAGCGTATAGGTACTGGTAGCGGTTACCGCAGCCGTGGTCAGCGTGCCGCTCGTCGCTTCGACGCCGCTCCATCCGCCGGAGGCGGTGCATGCGGCGGCGTTGGTTGAGCTCCACGTCAAGGTCGACTTGCGCCGACAAATAGCCTGATATCGATGGTGGCGGAAGGCTCTACCGACTTCCATACGATCCGCAGTACGGGCAAGGTGACGAGGACGTACCCGACGTAGGTACCCATCAGGGTCCAACTGGTATCGAGCCGTTTTCGCTTTAGGATGCTGTTCTCGCTCTAAGGTAGGGACGCAATACCTAATTTAATCTATCACGCGCGGAGGTATTGGGCCGCAGCTGTTCGCTGAGTGTCGGTGGCCGCGGCGCATGGGCGGATTTGACATACCACCCGCACTTGGTGACCCACACGACCCTCAAAAAACTACTTCACCACCCTCCAGTTATGGGAAGTGACCCGCTACAAACAGCTCGCCGCCTTCATCGGTGTGCTCGCCGGCACCTTCTTCAACTTCATCGCCAGCCGCTTCGTCTTCTTCCGCTCACAGCACGTCAAACCCTGATCTGACCGGGGCCGCTGGCGCCGATGCGCCCGAGACGCTCATGCCAATGTGAGCCGCACACGGTGCGCAAATAAATAAGTGAAATAGCCGGCGACGAATACCATTCCAGGCGTTGGAGAATCTCCATTTCTGCCACGACGTTCACATTCTCGCGCAGTACGGAACGATAGATTGCGTGCCGAACAGCATGAATCGCGGTACTACCTCGTTCGGCGGAAAATAGAAATTTATGGCTGCCATTTTGCGTGCGGAATCGGCCCCTGATTTGACCACTCAGTTTTCCGAACTGTTTTCGGGCCAAATCCATCTGTCCAAGCCGATCGCTGAACTCAAGCATACTTATGGCAACGCGAAGCCGTTTCCCTACCTCGTGATGGACGACTTGTTCTCGCCGGCGCTCTTGGGCCCATTGCAGTCGGAAATCACCCGCTTGAGAAACGACAAATGGCTGCGGATCGAAAATGAATCGATGCAGAAAGTCGATCGCATGCGCTCGGGCATGGATCTCGGTGAGGCCGGGATACGGCTCATTCATCTGCTGCATTCCGCCGGCTTCTTGTATCTGTTGTCGGAGATCACGGGAGTTTGGCAATTGCTTCCCGATCCGTATTTGCAGGGCGCCGGATATGCATCGATGGGGCGGGGCGATTTTTTCCAGATTCACTCCGACCGTAGCGTTGCCTATGAAACCGGCTTGCGGCGTCGCTTGGCCATGATCATTTTTCTGAACAAAGCCTGGAGC
The DNA here is from genome assembly GCA_003134045.1 of Gammaproteobacteria bacterium. Lineage (GTDB taxonomy): Bacteria > Pseudomonadota > Gammaproteobacteria > Steroidobacterales > Steroidobacteraceae > Bog-1198. Next base: position 4,578 of record PLAH01000072.1, on the reverse strand, counting down.
CCGGAATATCGCGGCGAGCTCGAGATGTGGGATGACGAGGGTAAGGCGTGCTGCACGTCCATTGCGCCCCTGTTCAATCGGACGGTGCTATTCGAGGTTGCTGATCCCAATTTTCACGGAGTGCCCACCCCGTTGGCATGCCCGGCCGATCGGACCCGGCAATCATTCATGGTTTACTATCACACTGCGGGAAACGGCGAGAACGCGACCGTGAAGCCGCATACTTCGTTGTTTGCTCCCGGCATCTACCGCAGGAAACGCACCGCATTGCAGTCGTTCGTGCACGACTACGCGCCACCGGCGCTGCTGAAGGCGGTCAAGAAGTTCGTCTAGCCATGCTCTCGCATCCGATTTCAATTCCTCGTCATCGGGCTGTCGGAGCTCTGCCGCGAAGTGCCCGAAGTCCGGACATAACGCCTGTCGATGTGAGGAATGGCAGGAATATGTAGCCTATCGTTTGATTCGCCTCGCTTCCCGATAATAGAATCGATCGACGCTGCATGCCAAAGAACCACGGTGCAGTCTTGCACCCGCCGCGAGCCCCCTAATGGCGCTCAAGCTCACGAATGGCGTGTTCTCCGCCATATCCGCGACGGCGGTGCCGGATTCGAGCAGTACCGAACGCTACCCCTATCCGGGCGTCACACCTGTGGTCTCGGCATCACCCACGGGGAATGCCATCGTGTGGACTCTGGATAATTCCCAGTTCGGAAATACGCGCAATACGGGAGTGAATCCCGCGGGCGCTGCCATATTGCGCGCCTACGCGGCTTCCGATCTGACGACGACGCTGTATTCCAGCAGCACGTCAACCGCGGATACCGCGAATGGCGCCGTCAAATTCACCGTGCCGGTGGTTGCGAACGGACATGTGTACATCGCCGGTGTCACCACGACGGACACCGGCAGCGATATCCTGGGTCAAGTAACGGTGTACGGGCTCGCTCCGTGAGCCGGACGCGTGCCCCTCTCCGCCTCGGCAGCCTTCGCGGACATCACTGTCATTGCCGCTCGCTTCGGTCATTTTTGGGCGATGAGGCGAGCGGTTGAGATCTGTTATCGGATGTCGCTGGTCTTCGGCATGAGATCTCGCCTGACGAACACCGCGTCCATCTCCAGCAGCCTGGGAAAATGACCCTGGTTGTTGGGAAACAGACCGCTCAGATCGTAGCCCGCCTCCTTCATGAACTCGAAAATCCGGTGGAAATCAGGTGCGCCCTCGTAGATGGCCGTGAACGAGACTTCGGTCTGGATGGCGCAGATCTGGGATAGCGCCTGCGGGCCGCCCTCGAGAACGGGAAGCTCCGTGCCCTGGGTGTCGAGCTTCAAGAACGAGCGGCTGAACCCATGTTTGAGCTGTGCCTCGCGAAAGACCGCATCCAGGGTGCGCACCGGGACATCGATGGTGGCCGCCACCCGGAGCTTTCCTTCGAAGCTGTGGGCGAATTCAACTGCCGGCTTCAGGAGCGAACTGAATTGCGATCCCACCATGACGTTGAATTCAGCGGTGCCCTCGGTTCTATCGAGCGCGCATGCCATGTGCGACCACTGCGGCTCGTGTGACAAGGCCGACTTCAAGGCACGGATCAGCTCGGGAATTGGCTCGATGGACAAAATGCGTCCGGCATAACCCAAACTTTTGGTCAAATGCAGTGCGTATTGGCCGGTATTGGCGCCGACATCGAAGACGAAGTCGAAGTCGAATTCCTTGAAAAGTCGCGTCAGGTAGACATCGCCAGCGGCGAGCCCCAGATTCGCCTCGTTGAGTATGCGCAGTCCGCGACGACTCAGTACGTCATCGACTGTACTTCGAATGGACATTGATGCACCCTCTGAACGCTCAAATAGCTTCGAATCATGCTTACACGTTGTCGAGCGCGCAATCACTACTTTGGTGGCATATTATCAAAGATTGCCCCGGTGAAGTTCCTCAGCCGCACGCGGCCGTCAGCGCAGCGAAGCGCCGCGATGCTGCTGGAGAATCCGTTCGAGGCGAATTTCTGTTGGTCGATCGTTCAACGCGATCCCTCGGCCGGCGCCACTGATACGCGCTCCAACCTGCCGGGTTTCGTCCGGTCTTTGCGGATATACGCCCAGACCGAACGATTCGGAAAGAGGCGGTGCAGCTCGGCCGGATCGGCGCCTTGCCGCGCATACAGGACCGGTGCTCGCAGGCCCGCGTCGTTGCGGGCAAGGTCTTCCGCCTCCAAGCCGCGCCCGCTCGAGGTTTCGATGATGACCACCGCATTGTCGAGGTTCTGCGCGGCCGCGAGCCGGTAGGGCTCTTCCCGCCCTTCGACTTGGCGGTGAAAAGCCACGCAGGCGAACGGCAGCGCGGTCAGCAGGTACACGGCGCTCACCAGTACCGCGTTGATGGCCAGCGACCGCCGGTAGCGACGCCAGGAGTCCGCCCCCTCGCGCGGGATGGCCGACAGCACGGTCGCGAGCATGACCGGATACGCGTCGAAGTAGTAGCGCGGACCGTAGCGGTTGCCGCCGAGATCGGCGAACAATACGTAGCCCACGATGAACGCCGGAAAAATCAAGTCGTAAAAAGCGATCGAACGCCGCTTCAGCTTGCTCGCCAAGCATACGAGGTACACGGGAATCAGCAGCGGCGACCCCCAGACACTGAGTTCGACCAGGCGATCGATGGTGAGCGCGGCGCCGAGAGCGATATGATCCGGCGTGAAGGAGACGAAGGTATCGTCGTTCGTAATGAGCGAATAAGTGCTGCGCAGCAGACTGCCGGTCACCCAGTTCTGATACGCCATGAGGAAACCCAGAAACGGCAGCCCGGCGGCGAGCATCGTGACGACGATGCGAACGCGGTCGCCGCGATTTTCGGCGAACAGCCAGTAGCACAGCGCGGGCAGCAGCAGGATCAGGGTGAAGTACCGCGTGAGGCCGATGCAACCGAGCAGCGCGCCCGCAGCCACCAAGGCCAGTATCTTCTTGTCGCGCTGGTACGCGAGGCACGTCAGGCACAGGAGCAGGACGAGCAGCGCCGGCAACATATGCGAATAATACGATCCCGCGTTGAAGAGATAGAACGGCGTCAGCAGGTACAAGCCGACCACGGCAAACGCGAAAGTGCGGTTGGGGAAGCGCCAAAGCCGGGAAAGCAACGCAGCTGCGCTGCCGCCGCCGAGCAGGGCGTTGAGCAGCCATTCGGGGATGCCGACGGCGAGCGCCGCAGCGAGGGCGAGCGGCCATCCCGGCGGATACTGGCTGAGCCATTTATCGCCGATGATCCAGGTGCGGTACGGCACGAACGTGTCGCCGAGCGGCGGCGCCTGAGCCCACAAGCGGCCGCTGGTGAACACCTTCGCCTGGAATATATACGCGAACTCGTCGCCGGAATTTGCAAACCGGTCGATGACCCCATAGGCCACGATCGCGGGGGCCAAGACCGCCAGCACCACCATGACGAGGCACGCAGCCCGACGCACGGGTGAAGACCAGGGCAACCGCTCCCACAACTGCGCGGTCGCCGCCGGCGCGGCACAGCCAGCCAATGCCACGGCGCCGAGCGCGGCCGCGAACAGGCCGAGCACCTGCCCAACGCCGTAGGGCCGGTCCGCTGCGGCCAGAAACCACAGGTTATGTTGCATGTAAAGGCAGAGGAGGCCGTACGCGAGATACGTCGCGGCGAGCATCCACCGGCTATCGAGATACTTCTGCATGGAAGGCAGTCCTCGAACACGTGACAGTCACCCGCCCGACCTTACCTGTTTTCCAGCCGAACTGCAGAGGCTCAGGGCCGCCGCGTGGATGAACGATATGCCCGGCAGCACCCATGACTCGCACCAATCCGCTGCCGCTCGGGAAGCGGCGCGGCGCGTTTGCGTCGGACCGTGAGCCCCTTCCTGGATCGAGCCGCGGATATCTCCCAATTCCGGTGATTTTGTTCGATGGCAAGGGGGCATCGCGCCGCCTAGATTGCTCGACTCCCGGCAACCGCAACTACCTGCATGCCGGCACGCACTCGCCACTCATTCCGGAGGCTGCCATGCCGAACATCAACCTCGTCGCCGCATCGTTGATTGGCCCACTGTCGATGGCCACGTTGTCCGCCACGGCGTCCGAGATGACCATCTCGGGTACGCCGGCGGCGACGGCCATCGTGGGACAGGCGTACCGCTTCGAGCCCGTGGTCAAGAACGCCGACCGACGCCGGCTCCAGTTCAACTATTACAACCTGCCCAGCTTCTCCAAGCACTATCGAAGCTGCGGCTGCATCTTCGGAACTCCGAAGAATCCCGCCGTGTACGCGGATATTCGCATCGGCGCCTGGGATGGCAAGCACTATGCGCTGATGCCGCCCTTCACCATCACCGTGAAGCCGGCACCTGCCGTGGACACGGAGGCTCTTTCCATCGGGGGCACGCCCGGCGCCAGCGCGGTATTGGGGGCCTACTACGGCTTCACGCCCACCGTCGTTGCCGAGGCCGGCGACCGATTGACCTATGCCGTGACCAACAAGCCGGCCTGGGCGCAATTCAGCACCACGACGGGAACGCTGGCCGGCACGCCCGGCGTGGGCAGCGCCGCGGGCGATGGCGGCATCGTGATCAG